>JABFVM010000039.1 GCA_013362785.1 Streptomyces sp.
GACCCCGGCGAGCGCCTTGAGGAACCGCTCCTCGGCGTCCACGACCTTCAGCTGGACGCCGGTCGCGGCCACGAAGTCCTTCTCGACCTGCTCGGTCTCGCCCTTGCGCATCAGACCGTGGTCGACATACACGCAGGTCAGCTGGGAGCCGATGGCCTTCTGGACCAGCGCCGCCGCCACGGCGGAGTCGACGCCGCCGGACAGACCGCAGATGGCGCGCTTGTCGCCGACCTGCTCGCGGATGGCCGCGACCTGCTCCTCGATGACGTTGCCAGTGGTCCAGTCCGGCTTCAGGCCCGCGCCCCGGTACAGGAAGTGCTCCAGCACCTGCTGCCCGTGCGTGGAGTGCATGACCTCCGGGTGGTACTGGACGCCGTACAGCTTCTTCTCGTCGTTCTCGAAGGCGGCGACCGGGACGACGTCCGTGGAGGCCGTCACGGAGAAGCCCTCCGGGGCGGCGGAGCAGGCGTCGCCGTGCGACATCCACACGTGCTGCTCGGCCGGGGTGCCCTCGAAGAGGGTGGAGGACGACCGGGAGACATGGAGATCGGTACGGCCGTACTCGCGGGCGCCGGTGTTGTCGACCGTGCCGCCCAGGCTCTGCGCCATCAGCTGGAAGCCGTAGCACATGCCGAAGACGGGGACGCCGGCCTCGAAGAGCGCGCGGTCGAGCCGGGGGGCGCCCTTCTCGTACACGGACGAGGGGCCGCCGGAGAGGATGATCGCCGCCGGGTTCTTGGCGAGCATCTCCTGGACCGGCATGGTGCTCGGCACGATCTCGCTGTAGACCCGGGCCTCGCGGACGCGACGGGCGATGAGCTGGGCGTACTGCGCACCGAAGTCGACGACCAGAACGGTGTCGGGGGCGGCTGCGGGGTTCGCTGATGACACGGGTTGCCTTCCGGCGGTGAGCGAGGTGTGTGTGGGGCCGAGTCTACCGGGATCCCCGGGACCATCCCTGGGGCAAGCCTCGTCTCAGGATGCGAACCGGGTTGGACGCCCCCGGAAGGCGCGGCATACTGACCCCATGCTCACGCACCAGACCTTCGTCTTTACCTATGGCACCCGGCCCGCCGGCTGCCATGGTCGTGCTGCTTGAGCAACTGACAAGCGACTTCCCAGGCGCCCCGGGCCGACAAGGCCCGGGGCGTCTGGCGTTTCCGGGTCCTGTCGCTCCGGGGCACCGATCCCCTTCCACGAGGAGCCCCGACATGACCGCCATCGACGTGACCGGCGCCCGTACCTCCGAGGCCGCGGACGTGATCACCGGTGCCCGTGAACGCATCGACGCCCTGGACGACCGGATCATCGGGCTGATCCAGGAACGCATGGCCGTCTCGGCCGTCATCCAGGAGGCGCGGATCACCTCCGGCGGCCGGCGGGTGAATCTCTCCCGCGAGATGGAGGTCCTCAACCACTACAGCGAGGCGCTGGGCAAGCCGGGCACGTCGCTGGCGATGACGCTGCTCGAACTGTGCCGCGGTCGCATCTGAGTTCGGGCCCCCCTCTCACCCGTACGGCGCGTGACGCCTCCCCCACCCCTTCGTTGGTACCGGTGTCCGTGCCAGCCAGGGGCGGGCCCGAGAGAACCACGCGTGGCTCACTGGAGCGATGAGGCGTTACGGATCGTGCCGGCGCCGTGGGACCTCGCTCCAGGTAAGTGACCGGACGGCAGGGGACAGCAGCCCGGTCACCCAAGAGGGTCGGCTCCGGGGACGCCCGGGGCCGGCCGGCGGTTACTGCAGGAAGACGTACGAGGACGTACAGGGGTGGGTCAAGCGGTTGCGGTGGAGGCATCCGTCCAGCACGATGCGTTCAGACCCCCGAGTTCCCGCCATCGAAGTCCGGCGACGGACCACTGCACTGCCAGAGGTCGAGACCAGGACCACGAGACCACAACCAGCGGCGCACCCCCCGGCGCCGCTCCCGAGGCACCGACGCTGCCCTGACGTCGGTGCTGACGAAAGAAGGGCCCCGCGGCCACTGGCCTGCGGGGCCCTTCTCATGTCGCCTCATGTCGCCTCATGCTGTTCGGGCGAGCATGTTCATGCCGTTCGGGATGAGCCCTCGTCACGTGCGCGAGAGGGTGCCGCATTCCTTTCGGTCCCCGCTCAGTCCCCTGCTGCGGTCGTAGGGGTCGATCACGTCGCCGGAGGGCTCGGGGGAGCCCTGGAGGTCGGCCCGGAACCTCGGATGGATGAAGCCGTCACCCTGTCGGCAGAGGTCGTTGCCGATCTCGCTGCTGAGTTCGCGCACCCAGAGGCGGCCCTCGGTCGCCCGGTACTTGGCGGGGTCGAGGACAGCCACCTCGATGACCCGGCGGACGATCGCGCGCGTGACCTCGTCGCCGCCGTCGGCCCTGGCCACCGGGTAGACGAAGGTGTAGTCGGCCCGGATCACCGGCCTGCCCCGCTCACGGCCGGATGCGACGGTCATCCGGCCGCGCACCTTCACCTCGGTGCCGACGAGTTCGATCTCGTCCGGGTCGAAGCGGCTGAACTTCCACTTGGGGTCGTTCTCGGCGGTGGGGCGGCGCAGGCCCTCGCGGAGCTCGGTGACGTAGTCCTCGGCCAGCGGGTCGAGGAGCGACAGCGCGGTCTTCGGTTCGGCGCCGTACAGCACGTCGCGGTCCAGGTTGGAGGCGACGAGGAACTTCTTCGTGAGGCTCAGGGCCTTCTCGATCCGTGCGGCGGGGACGCCGTCGACGGCCTTGGCCTTCGGCACCTCGATGGCGTCCGCGCCCGAGGCCCAGCGCTCGGCCGGGGAACCGGCGAACGGCTGCTTCCGGGTGGGCTGACCTGCGACGTCGGTGGGCGCCCCGGTGGGCCGGCCGGTCTCCGCCGCCAGCGGCGAGGCGGGCGGTGCGCCGGCGTCCGGGCCGCCGGGCAGCCAGGACAGGGCGGCGGACGGCTTGAGGGCGATCACGGCCGCGGCGACGGCGAGCAGCACACCGAGGGCGCTCCACACCCTCCGGCGGCGCGCGGCCCGGCCGTTCGGCTCCTGCCCGACGGGGCCGGTGCGCCACCCCGGCGGCTGCTCCCCCAGGGCGTCCTGCCGGCGCAGGCGTTCGGTGACCATGCGGGCGCGGGCGGAGGGTTCCTTCGGAGCGGAGGCCCGGTCGCGCTCGGCGTCCTGGACGAACTTCTCCCATTCCTCGTCCGATATGGACGAGCCCTCGGACGGCTTGTCGGTCACGGCGGTGTGCGCTCCCTCTCGGTGGGCTGTCGGCCGGCTGAGCGTACGTCAGCTCCGGGCCGCCACACGGGGCCTCCTTATATGCGAGGCAGACATATGTGATGTAGGCCACATAAGAAATCCGTTAGTGAGCGTGCAACCTTTCACAGCCGTCGCCGATCAAACCCTGCGTATCAAGGGCCACACCCGCGCCCCACACGCGGAGGCCTCCCTGTAGACGCGTGTTGCGATATCGCAGCACCTACGGACTTTCGAGGTCTTCATGAAGCTTCGCCGTGCACTGGCCGCCGCAGCGACGACGGCAGTCATAGCACCGATCGCGCTGCTGTCCGCGCCGGCCGCGTTCGCCACGGACGAGACCGCGGCGCCGACGGAGAGCGCGACGGCTCCCGAGCAGCCGGCACCCACCGAGGACGAGACCACCCCGGCCACCGAAGAGCCGACGCCCACCCAGGACGAGACCACCCCGGCCACCGAAGAGCCGACGCCCACCCAGGACGAGACCACCCCGGCCACCGAGGACCCGACTCCCACCGAGGAGCCGACGGCCTCCGTCACGCCGACGCCGAGCGCCAGCGAGAGCGCCCCGGAGGAGGTCGACTTCTGCGAGGACGCCGACGACGAGGAGGTCGGTCTCAGCGAGAACCTGCACAGCGGTCTTTCGGGTCTGCCCGAGACGATCGTCGCGGGCAGCGGCTGGACCAACTTCTCGTTCGACGTCTCCAACTCCGGCGACCAGGACATCAAGAACATCAAGCCGCTGATCGGCGTCGCCGCGATCGGCTGGGACTCGCTGGACTACTCCGGCCAGATCAAGGTCCAGGTCTTCAACAAGGAGACCGGTTCCTGGCAGACCCTCGCGGACGCCGCGGGTGAGGGCGCGACCTTCACCGCGTTCGGGCTCGGCGCCGGTCAGTCGACGTCGTTCAAGCTGCGGCTGAGCGTCAGCGGCAAGGTGCCGGACGCCATCGGTCTCACCGGTGGCTTCGCGCAGTACTCGGACGCGGACGGCTGCTGGGTCGCCGACGACCCGAACGGCTGGGTCTACTTCTTCGACATCCTCGCCGCCGGCTCCGACCCGGGTAACCCGGACGACGCCAAGCCGCAGACGGGTGGCCAGAAGCCGATCTCCGACGTCAGCGAGGTCGACGTGGACGGCTCGCTCGCCGAGACCGGCTCCAGCTCCACCCTGCCGGTCATCGGGACGGTCGGCGGTATCGCCATCCTCGCCGGTGCCGGTGTCGTGTTCGCGATGAAGCGCCGCCGGGTCGGTACGGAGGCCTAAGCCTCGACAGAGCTTCACGCAAGACAGAGAAGGACCTGCGCTCGGAGGGGGGCGCAGGTCCTTCTCTGTTGTGGCTCGACCGTGTGGCCTACTTCTTCGGCGGCACCGCCGGTATCCCCAGGAACGGCAGCTTCAGCGCGCCGAAGGCCTCCGCCGGGACCGCCGGGGACTGCGGCTCGACCGGCTTCAGACGCTCGTACGCCGTCCCCTGCGCCGGACGCGGATCGGCCTCGCCCTTGTTCGGCCAGTACGACATCGCCCGCTCGGCCTGCGCGGTGATCGTCAGCGACGGGTTCACCCCCAGGTTGGCCGAGACCGCCGCCCCGTCGACGACCGAGATGCCGGGGTGGCCGTACAGCCGGTGGTACGGGTCGATCACGCCGGTCTCGGGCGAGTCGCCGATCGGGCAGCCGCCGAGGAAGTGGGCGGTGAGCGGGGTGCCCATGAGCTCGCCGACGTTGGAGCCGGCGAAGCCGTTGATGTCGGCGGCTATGGCCGACGCGGCCTCGGAGGCGGCCTTGATCTGCTTGGGGTTGGGGGCACCGTGGCCCTGGCGCGCGGTCAGCAGGCCCTTGCCGACGCCGTCCGCCTTCAGGTACGTCGTCAGGGAGTTGTCCAGCGACTGCATCACCAGGCCGATGATGGTCCGCTCCGACCAGCGCCGGTTGGACAGGGAGCGCAGGACCAGCAGGGGATGCCGGACCGCGTTCGCCAGCCAGCCCGCGACCCGCGACGAGCCCTCCGCGTACGGCACCTGGAGGATCGACAG
>JABFVM010000187.1 GCA_013362785.1 Streptomyces sp.
CCGCACGGTCCGCAAGGCGGTCGTCCCGGCCGCAGGTCTCGGCACCCGGTTCCTGCCCGCGACGAAGGCGACACCGAAGGAGATGCTGCCGGTCGTCGACAAGCCGGCCATCCAGTACGTCGTCGAGGAGGCCGCCGCAGCCGGGCTCGACGACGTCCTGATGATCACCGGGCGGCACAAGCGGGCCATCGAGGACCACTTCGACCACGCCTTCGAGCTGGAGCAGGCGCTCACCGCGAAGGGCGACACCGTACGGCTGGACGCGGTGCGCGACCCGGCCCGGCTCGCCGACATCCACCACATCCGCCAGGGCGACCCGCTCGGCCTCGGCCACGCGGTGCTGTGCGCCCGCCATCACGTCGGCGACCAGCCCTTCGCCGTCCTGCTGGGCGACGACCTCATCGACCCGCGCGAGACCCTGCTCAGCCGGATGCTGGAGGTCCGCGACCACTACGAGGGCAGCGTGATCGCCCTGATGGAGGTTCCGCCGGAGCAGATCCACCTCTACGGCTGCGCGGCAGTGGAACCTTCCGGCGAGGACGGCGTGGTCCGCGTGACGGGCCTGGTGGAGAAGCCGTCGCGCGAGGACGCGCCGAGCCACTACGCGGTCATCGGCCGCTATGTACTCGACCCGGCCGTCTTCGGCGTCCTGGACCGCACCCCGCCCGGTCGCGGCGGAGAGATCCAGCTGACGGACGCGCTGCAGGAACTGGCGGCGGGCGGGACGGTCCACGGGGTCGTGTTCGACGGCCTGCGGTACGACACCGGCGACAAGGCGGACTATCTGCGCACGGTGGTGCGGCTGGCGTGCGACCGGGCGGACCTGGGGCCCGAATTCGTGACCTGGCTGAAGGAGTTCGTGGCGGGGCTGGAGGACGCCGGGGAGGAGGAGCGGGAGCGGCTTGCGGCATGAGCGGCGGACCCGGTCCGGAAAGTGATCAGGGGCCCCACACGGGGCCCCTGTTTCGTACCGTACAGCCGGCTCAGCTGTTCGGCCGCAGTGTCCAGACGACGGTCATCTCCCCGGTCACGGCCCCGTCCCCGCGCTGGATCTCGATGGTCACCGGGAACTCGGGCCGCTCCCCCGCGTCCAGCTCCGCGACGACCTCGGCGGCCGGGCGGCCCAGCGTGGCGGTGGCAGTGACGGCGCCCATGGCGAGCTTCTTGTAGGCGATCTCGGCGCGCACGGCGAGGGGCACGGCGCGCGAGAGCTGCTCGCCGAACGCGGCCAGCACGATCGCACCGCTGGCGGACTCGCCGAGCGTGAACATCGCACCGGCGTGCGGTCCGCCCACGTGGTTGTGGTAGTCGCCCTGGTCCGGCAGAGCCACCACGGCCTTGTCCGGCGTGGTCTCCAGGAACTGGAGGTTCAGGGTCCGCGCCATGGGCACGGTGGCGGCGAGCATCTCGCCGATGGACATCTGGTCTGCGCTCATGGCGGTCATGTTACCCATGGGTAGGAATGCTGGACAGGCCCACGTGACGAGCGTCGAATCACAGTCGAATCACATCGGGGCGCGATGCCCAATCCGGCCCGTGACCTGCAATCCGCTTGGCAGATCGAGGGCCGGGCGGCGATAGTCGGCCGGTGACCTCCCCCGCCGATCTCCGCCGCCCTCGTCGCCCCGCCTGGGCGGGCCGCAACTACAGCCTGCTGACGGCCGCCGCGTTCGTCACGAACCTCGGCAGTCACGGCGCGCTGATCGCCGCGGCGTTCGCCGTGCTGGAGGCGGGCGGCGACGGCGGTGACGTGGGCCTGGTGGCCGCGGCCCGCACGCTGCCCCTGGTGCTCTTCCTGCTGATCGGCGGCGCCGTCGCGGACCGGCTCCCCCGGCACCGTGTGATGGTCGCGGCCAACGCGCTGAACTGCCTCTCCCAGGGCGCCTTCGCCGTGCTGGTCCTCGCCGGGGAGCCGCAGCTGTGGCAGACGATGCTGCTGACCGCGCTGGGCGGCACCGGCCAGGCGTTCTTCAGCCCGGCGGCCGAGGGCATGCTGCTGTCGTCGGTCAAGGGTGAGCAGGCGAGCCGGGCGTTCGCGGTGTTCCGGATGGCGATGCAGGGTGCGGCGGTGGGCGGTGCCGCGCTCGGCGGTGCCATGGTGGCGGCGATCGGGCCGGGCTGGGTGCTGGCGGCGGACGCGGTGGCCTTCGCGATCGCCGGGGCGATGCGGGCGTTCCTCGACGTGAGTCACATACCGCAGCGCACGCGGGGCGGGGGCATGCTCGCCGATCTGCGGGAGGGGTGGCGGGAGTTCGCCGGGCGGCCGTGGCTGTGGGGCATCGTCGTCCAGTTCTCCATCGCGAACGCGGTCGTCGGCGCCGCCGACGCGGTCTACGGCCCGCTGGTCACCCGGGATCATCTGGGCGGGGCCGGTCCATGGGGCGTCGCCCTGGGCTTCTTCGGGGCGGGCACGGTCGCGGGCGCCCTGCTCATGACCCGCTGGAAGCCGCGTCGCCTGCTCCTCGCCGGCACCCTGTGCGTCTTCCCGCTCGCCCTCCCGTCCGCCGCGCTCGCCGTACCGGTGCCGATCACCGTGCTCTGCGCCGTGATGTTCCTGACCGGCGTGACGCTGGAGGTGTTCGGCGTCTCCTGGATGACCGCGCTGCATCAGGAGATACCGGAGGACAAACTGTCCCGGGTCGCCGCCTACGACTGGTTCGGCTCGGTCGCCCTGGTCCCGCTGGCCACGGCCCTGGCCGGCCCGGCGGAGACGGCGTTCGGGCGCACCTCGGCGCTGTGGGGCTGCGCCGCGCTGGTGGTGGTCGTCACGGCGGCGGTCCTGTGCGTACCGGACGTCCGGAACCTACGGCGTCGTACCAAGCAGGTGACCACCGGCACCCGGCCCGCCTCAGCCGATGCCGAAAGCCCCGTCGGGGGGCTCGGGTGACGGTACGGCGTCCGCGTCCCGCACCGGTCGCGCGTCGCCGATGAACTCCCACAGCGCGGGCCCGTGTTCGACACGCGCCGGAAAGGCGTCGGAGGCGGTGCGCCGGGCCAGGGCTGCCGTGTCGACGGGGTGGTGCGCGGCGACCAGGACCGCGTTGCCGAACCGCCGCCCCCGCAGTACGCCCGGCTCGGCGATCAGGGCGAGTTCCGCGAACTCGGTGGCGAAGTTGGCGAGTTGGGCCCGCAGGAAGGCGAACGGGGCGGCATCCGCGAGATTGGCGAGGTAGACCCCGTCGCCCCTGAGCACCCGCGCGGCCTCCCGGGCGTACTCGACGGACGTCAGATGCGCGGGCACCCGGGAGCCGCCGAACACGTCGGCGACGACGACGTCGGCCGATGCGGTGGGGGCGGCCTCGATCCAAGCGCGCGCGTCCGCGGCGTGCAGCGCGATACCGGCCCCCTCCGGCAACGGCAGATGCCCGACGACCAGCTCCAGCAGCGCCCCATCGGCCTCGACGACGTCCTGCCGGGACCCGGGCCGGGTGGCGGCCACGTAGCGGGGGAGGGTGAGGGCGCCGCCCCCGAGATGCACGACGTCCAGGGCCCGCCCGGCCTTCGCGACGGTATCCAGCACGTGCCCGAGCCGACGGGCGTACTCGAACTCCAGATACTCCGGGTCATCAAGATCGACGTACGACTGGGGCGCCCCGTCAACAGTGAGCAACCAGGCCCGCTTCCGATCGACGTCGGGCATGAGCTTGGCGAAGCCGTGGTCGGTCGCCCTGGCGACAGGTATGGAGTCGTTCACTCCCTCATTGTGGGCGACTGTGCCGACTTCAGGGGCGCGGGGAACTGCGCGACCAGCCACGATGGACCCGCAGTCCCCCACGAACCGCACAACCTCATTCAACGGCGGTGACGGTCCCCGCCCCCACAGTCCTGCCACCCTCACGAATGGCGAACCCGAGCCCCGGCTCCAATGGAACCTCACGCCCCAGCTCAACAGTCATCGTGACCGTCTCCCCAGGCCGCGCGACCCCCACCTCACCGAGGTCGACGTCCCCGACGACATCCGCCGTACGGATGTAGAACTGCGGCCGATACCCACTGGAGACCGGCGTGGACCGACCCCCTTCACGCGTCGACAACACATACACCTGCGCGGAGAACCGCCGCTTCGGCACCACACTCCCCGGCGCCGCGACCACATGCCCGCGCCGGACGGCGTCCCGCGGAACGCCGCGCAGCAGCAGCGCCACGTTGTCCCCGGCCTGCGCCTCGTCCATCGGCTTGCCGAAGGTCTCCAGACCGGTGACGACGGTCTCGACCTCGGCCCCGAGCACTTCGACCCGGTCACCGACCCGCACGGTGCCCCGCTCCACGGCCCCGGTGACGACGGTCCCCCGACCGGTGATCGTGAGCACGTTCTCCACGGACAGCAGGAACGGCGCGTCCACATACCGCTCCGGCATCGGAACGTAGGTGTCCACCGCGTCGAGCAGCGCCTCGATGGACGCCGTCCACTGAGGGTCCCCCTCCAGCGCCTTCAGCCCCGAGACCCGTACGACGGGCGTGGCGTCGCCGCCGTAGCCGTGCTCGGTGAGCAGGTCGCGGACCTCCAGCTCGACGAGGTCGATGAGCTCCTCGTCGCCCGCGTCGGCCTTGTTGAGGGCGACGACGATGTGGTCGACGCCCACCTGCCGGGCGAGCAGGACGTGTTCGGCGGTCTGCGGCATGATCCCGTCGAGCGCGGAGACGACGAGGATCGCCCCGTCGAGCTGCGCGGCGCCGGTGACCATGTTCTTGACGTAGTCGGCGTGGCCGGGCATGTCGACGTGCGCGTAGTGGCGGGTGTCGGTCTCGTACTCGACGTGCGCGATGTTGATGGTGATGCCGCGCGCGGCCTCCTCCGGCGCCCGGTCGATGCGGTCGAAGGGCACGAACGTGCCGGACCCGCGCTCGGCGAGCACCTTGGTGATGGCGGCGGTCAACGTGGTCTTGCCGTGGTCGACATGACCCATGGTGCCGATGTTGAGGTGCGGCTTGGTGCGCACGTATGCCGTCTTGGACATGGCTGTACCTCGAAGTCTCTGCAGAAGGCTCTGCGAAGGAGATGGGGACCCCAAGGACTTGCCGACCCTCCCCCTGCGGGGTCCGCCGGACTATCCGGAGAGGGTCAGCTTCGGGCGCCGTCGGCTGCGGCCAGGAAGACCGGAACGGCAGCCTTCGGAGCATCCGCGACTGCGGATGCTGCGAGGACGAAGGCGTGCCGGAACATGACGTCGATCATCGTCGACGCCCTGCCCGACGTCGAATGGTTTTTCGCGGTACGGGACTTCAGGGGCGGTACGGGACTTCAGG
>JABFVM010000383.1 GCA_013362785.1 Streptomyces sp.
CAGCCGCCAGGCCAGGTAGCCGGGCTCGTACGTCTGCGAGTACGGCAGGTACATCGTCGGCCCGGACTCCACCGGCATGTCGCAGTGGGCGACCGCGCCCTGGAGGGTGAGCACGGGGGAGAGGAGGTGCACATGGGCCGGGTAGGCGGCCGCGACCTCGTTGGAGAGGAAGCCCAGGTGGTAGTCGCGGTGCACGGTCTGCGCCGCGCCGCCGGGGTTGACCACGTTCACCTGCGAGGTCACCTGGTAGCCGGGGCCGAGCCAGGCGGCCGAGACGAGCGCCAGGATGTCGTTGGCGTAGTAGTCGGCGAACGCCTCGGGGTCGTACAGCGCCGCCTTCTCCAGCGCGTTCCACACCCGGTCGTTGGCGCCCGGCTTGGCGAAGTGGTCACCGGCGTGCGCGCCCGAGGCGTGCTGCTCGGCGATCAGGGCGTCGAACACGGTGCTGAGCCGGTCGACGATCCCCGGGTCGGGAAAGGCGCCCTGGAAGACCACGACGCCCGGACCGTCGGTGAGGGCGCGGACCAGTTCGGCGCGCACCGCACGCGGGTCATCGGACTTGCGCAGCCGGTCGCTGTCGTAGACCAGCACGCCCCGCTGCACGGCGGAGGCGTACGGGTAGTCGGCGAGGTCGGTGGTCCGCTCGACGAGTGCACGGAACGCGGCGAGGTCGCAGTCCTGCTCGGACAGCCACGCACGGCGTTGGACGGAGGCGTAGGACATCGGCGTCCTCTCGGTGACACGGGCGACTCGGTGCTGTCATTCTTGTCAGTACAAACCCGTCGAACAACCAGCAGGCGGCCATCAAAAACCCCTCAAGCAGCTCTTCAAGCACCTCCTCAAGCACCCCTCTCCAGACCAGCTCCGGGAGCATCCGTATGGGACACCCCTTCCCGATCCGGGAGATCGCACGGCAGGCAGGCCTCAGCGAGGCCACCGTGGACCGGGTCCTGAACGGCAGGGGAGGGGTGCGGGAGAGCACCGCGCGCGAGGTCCGCCAGGCCATCGCCGACCTCGACCGGCAGCGCACGCAGGTCCGGCTGGTGGGCCGCACCTTCATGATCGACATCGTGATGCAGTCGCCGGAGCGGTTCTCCACCGCCGTACGGGCCGCCCTGGAGGCCGAGCTGCCGGGCCTGCACCCGGCCGTGGTGCGCTCGCGGTTCCACTTCCGCGAGACCGGGCCCGTCGCGGAGCTGACGCGGACGCTGGACCGGATCGCCCGGCGCGGTTCGCAGGGTGTGATCCTCAAGGCCCCGGACGTCCCCGAGGTGACCGCCGCCGTCGCCCGGCTCACGGAGGCCGGCATACCGGTGGTGACCCTGGTGACCGACCTGCCGTCCACGCCGCGCCTCGCGTATGTCGGCAGCGACAACCGGGCCGCCGGGGCGACGGCCGCGTACCTCATGGGCCAGTGGCTCGGCGACCGCCCCGGCCATGTCCTCACCAGCCTGAGCAGCGACTTCTTCCGTAACGAGGAGGAGCGCGAGATGGGCTTCCGCAGCGCCATGCGGGCCCGGCACCCCGAGCGCGCGCTGATCGAACTGGCCGGGGGACAGGGCCTGGACGCGACCCAGTACGACCTCGTCCGCGCCGCCCTGGAGCGCGACCCGGAGATCCGCGCGGTCTACTCGATCGGCGGCGGCAACATCGCGACCCTCCGGGCCTTCGAGGACGCGGGCCGCGCCTGCGCGGTGTTCGTCGCGCACGACCTGGACCACGACAACACCCGCCTGCTGCGCGAGCACCGTCTGTCCGCCGTGCTCCACCACGACCTTCGCCAGGACATGCGCGAGGCCTGCCACATCGTCATGCGGGCGCACGGCGCGCTGCCGCCCGCGGGGCCCACACTGCCGTCGGCGATCCAGGTGGTGACGCCGTACAACATGCCCACGCCCATCGGGTGACGATCGGGGCCGCGCGCCTGGCGTGTACACCCGCCGGACGGGCCACGGCTCCCTACCGTCGTGCGCATGTGGAAATCGAACCCGGACGGCGGGCCCGAGCGACTGATGGCGCTCGCCGACGGTGTGTTCGCCATCGCGATCACCCTGCTCGTCCTGGACTTCTGGGTGCCCCGGGGCCTGGACGACGCGCACTACCACCACGCCCTGCACGAACTGCTCCCGAACCTCGGCGCCTACGCGCTCACCGTGCTGGTGCTCGGCGCCTTCTGGCGTGAACACCGCCGCATCTTCCGCCTGGTCCGGCAGATCGACGGACAGGTGATCACCCTGTCCATCCTGGGCCTCGGCGTCGCGGCCCTGCTGCCCTTCCCCACCAAGCTCATCGCCGAGTACGGCAGGGAACCCGAGTCGGTCGCCTCCTACGCCGGGGCGGTCGCCGCACTCGGCGCCGCCCACCTCGCACTGATCCTCGTCCTGGCCCGGCGCCCCTGGCTGCGTGACGGCGCGGAGCCACCGGAGGGCTTCCGGCTCTTCGCGCTCGACCTCGCGATGACGGTGCTGGTCTTCGCCCTCAGCATCCCGCTCGCCCTGATCGTCGGTTCCACCGCCATGTGGTTCTGGCTGGTCCTGGCCCCCATCAAGGTCACCCTCGGCCGCCGCGCCCGCTCCCGCTGACCCCGCCGGTCACGCCACGACCCCGCCTGTCACACCCCGGCCTCCACGGACACCCACGCCCCGCTCTCCGCCGACTGCACCATCGCCTCCAGTACGGCGGCACTGTGCACGGCGTCCTGGACGGTGGCCCCATGCGGGGTGCCCTCGGCGACCGAGCTCAGGAAGCGGTACGCCTCGATGACCTTCAGATCGTCGTAGCCCATGGAGTTCGCCGCGCCCGGCTGGAAGGCGCCGAACTCGCCGGCGCCGGGGCCGACGTAGACCGTGCTGACGGGCTGGTCCTGGTAGGTGGTGCCGCGGCTGATGCCGAGCTCGTTCATGCGGCGGAAGTCCCAGAAGACGGCGCCCTTGGTGCCGTGCACCTCGAAGCCGTAGTTGTTCTGCTCGCCGACCGAGACCCGGCACGCCTCCAGGACACCGCGGGCGCCGGAGGCGAAGCGCAGCAGGCAGTTGACGTAGTCCTCGTTCTCGACGGGGCCGAGTTCGCCGCCGGTGGCCAGGGTGTGGCCGGCGGTGGCGCCGGTGGGGCGGGCGCGTTCGGGGATGAAGACGGCGGTGTCGGCGGTGAGGGAGGCGATGTCGCCGAGCAGATGCCGGGCCAGGTCGGCGCCGTGCGAGGCCAGATCGCCGAGGACTCCGCTGCCGCCCCGCTCCTTCTCGTACCGCCAGGTCAGGGCGCCGTCGGGGTGGGCGGCGTAGTCGCTGAAGAGGCGGACGCGGACGTGGGTGACGGTGCCGATCCCGCCGGCGGCGATGAGCTCGCGGGCGGCCTCGACGGCGGGCGCGTTGCGGTAGTTGAAGCCGACCGCGCTCTGGACGCCTGCCTTGGCGACGGCGTCGGCGACCGCCTGGGCGTCGGCCACCGACAGGCCCACCGGCTTCTCGATCCAGATGTGCTTGCCGGCCTCGGCCATCGCGACACCGATCTCGCGGTGCAGGAAGTTCGGGGCGGTGATGCTGACGGCCTTCACCCGCGGGTCGGCGGCCACCTCGCGCCAGTCGCGGGTCGTGGCGGCGAACCCGAACTGCGCGGCGGCCTCCTCGGCCCGCCCCGGCACGTCCTCGGCGACGAGCACCAGCTCCGGACGCACCGCCAGCCGCGGGTAGTGGTGCGGGACGCGGGCGTACGCCTGGGTGTGCACCCGGCCCATCCAGCCGAATCCGACAACGGCGACGCCAAGCGTGTCGACCATGACTGACAGCCCCTCTTTGGACCGGTCCAACTTCTTTCCCGCCCACCTTGGAGGCCGTTCTCCCGGGGTGTCAACCCTTTCCCGCCCCTTTGACAGGACAAGGCCGCGCATGGAACGGTCCATGTCATGAGACCGCCGACGATCCGCGACGTGGCCGACCGGGCCGGCGTCTCCAAGTCGCTCGTGTCGTTGGTGCTGCGCGGCTCAGAGCAGGTGCGCCCGGAGAAGCGGGAGGCCGTCCTGCGGGCCGTACGCGAACTCGGCTACCGCCCGAACGCCGCCGCCCGCAGCCTCAGCGAGCAGCGCACCCGCACGGTCGGCGTCCTCCTGAACGACCTGCGCAACCCGTGGTTCGTGGACATGCTGGACGGCCTCAACTCCCTGCTGCACGCCAACGGCCTGCACATGCTGCTGGCCGACGCCCGCCTCAACCGCCGCACCGGCCAGGACCCGGCGAGCCCGCTCCTCGACCTGCGGGTCGACGGCCTGGTCGTGGTCGGCACACTGCCCGAACCGGCGGCCCTGGGCACGGTGGCCGAGCGCGTTCCGGTCGTGGTGGCCGGTGCCCGCGAGCCGGAGCTGCCGGGCGTCGACGTGGTCGCGAACGACGATGAACAGGGCGCCAGCCTGGTCACTGAGCACCTCATCGCGCTCGGCCACCGTCGTATCGCGCACATCGCGGGGTACGGCGCGGTCGCGGAGCTGCGCCGGCGCAGCTTCGAGGCGACGATGCGGACGCACGGTCTCGCGGACGAGGCCGTGGTGGAGGCGAGCGACATGACGGAGGAGGGCGGCTTCCGCACCGCGGTACGACTCCTCGGCCGCCCCGACCGCCGCCCCACGGCCCTCTTCGCGGTGAACGACATCACCGCGATCGGCGCGCTGTCGGCGGCCGAGGAACTGGGTCTGCGCGTCCCGGCCGACCTGTCCCTCATCGGCTACGACAACACGAGCATCGCCCGCCTGCGCCACGTCTGGCTCACCACCGTCGACAACGCCAGCGACGAGGTCGGCCGCCGAGCGGCCCGCTGCCTGCTTGACCGCTTCGAGGGGGCGGCGGGAGAGGGCCGCGTCCATCTGACGGCCCCGACGCTGGAGGTCCGGGGGACGACCGGGCCGCCCGGTGACGGTATGTGAGACAACGTCAGGAGGCGCGTCACAGATTGATCGCGTACGCCTTCCGCAAGGTCTCGTGCACCGTCCATGTCGTACGGTCGCCCTCGCGCAGCACCGCCATGTCGCCCGGCCCGACCGTCAACGTCGGCCCGTCCTCGACCTCGATGGTCGCCGACCCGCTGATCACGACGAACAGCTCGTCCGCCTCGGCGTCGGTGACGACCCCCGGCGTGATCTGCCAGACCCCACGCACCTGACGCCCGTCCTCCGACTCCCAGACCACCTTCCCGGTGACCTCGGGCTTCCCCGAGACGATCTGCGCCGGGTCGAGGGGCTCGGGTTCGAGCTCGGCGTCGGGGATGTGGAGTACGAAGCTGTGGGTCATGCGGCGACCCTAGCCCGGGGGATCCGGGCTCGGGCGTCGACAGGGTGTGCGGAATCGCCAGGGGTGACCGGACACCTCGTCACGGCGGACAAAATTGTTGACAATTCTGTTTGGCTAGATTTACGTTCGACAGGCACTCACTCAGGGAGGGCACATGCCGAACGAAGCCGGTCCGAGCACCGGGGAGCAGGCCAAGCAGCACGCGCTCGCGCAGCTGCGGCAGGCGATCCTGCACGGCGAGATGGCACCGGCACAGCGGCTGGTGGAGAACGAACTCGCCGAGCAGTTCGGTGTGACACGGGCCAGCATCCGCGCGGCACTCATCGACCTGGAGGCCCAGGGCCTGGTCGAGCGGATCCGCAACCGGGGCTCGCGGGTCCGGGTGGTGAGCGTGGAGGAAGCGGTCGCCATCACCGAGTGCCGCATGGTCCTGGAGGGGCTCTGCGCGGCCAAGGCGGCCGTCACGGCCAGTGACGAGCAGCTGACCCGGCTCGCCGACCTCGGCGCGGCGATGACCAAGGCCGTCGCCGACGGCGAGCCGATGACGTACTCCGAACTCAACCAGGAACTGCACGCCAGGATCCAGGAGTTCTCCGGCCAGCGCACGGCCGTGGAACTGCTGGAGCGGCTCAACGCACAACTGGTGCGCCACCGCTTCCAGTTGGCGCTGAGGCCGGGACGTCCGCAGCACTCCCTGAGCGAGCATCTGGCGATGATCGAGGCGATCAGCTCCAGGGACCCGCAGGCGGCCGAGGCGGCCGTCCGCGCCCACCTCACCAGCGTGATCGAGGCGCTGCGCGACTGAGCCGTACCAGTCGTCGCACGGCTGAGCCGCACGGGGCGGGCGCACACCTGTCACTCAAGGAGAACCAGCCATGACGCATGCCGATGCGCCCGCCCCCGAGCGCTCGACCCCGGTCGGGCAGGGGCAACCCCCGTCGCCGCCCCGCTCGACCCTCGTCATCACCGCGCACGCCGGGGACTTCGTGTGGCGGGCCGGCGGCGCCATCGCCCTGGCCGCCGCCCGGGGCGAGAAGGTCACCATCGCCTGTCTGACCTTCGGCGAGCGCGGGGAGTCCGCCAAGGCCTGGCGCGAGGGAAAGAAACTCGACGAGATCAAGGCCATACGCCGTGACGAGGCCGAGCGCGCCGCCGCCACCCTCGGCGCCGAGGTCCGCTTCTTCGACGCCGGCGACTATCCGCTGGTCGCCACCGCCGAGCTGACCGACCAACTGGTCGCCGTCCACCGCGAGACCCAGCCCGACGTCGTCCTCACCCACCCCACCGAGGACCCGTACAACGGCGACCACCCGGCCGCCAACCGCATGGCCCTGGAGGCCCGGATCCTCGCCCAGGCCATCGGCTACCCGGGCGCCGGCGACATCATCGGCGCCCCGCCCGTCTTCTACTTCGAGCCCCACCAGCCCGAGATGAGCGGCTTCAGGCCCGAGGTCCTGCTCGACATCACCGAGGTGTGGGACACCAAGCGGGGGGCCATGGAGTGCCTGGGCGCCCAGCAGCACCTGTGGGACTACTACACCGACCTCGCCGTACGGCGCGGCGTCCAGCTCAGGCGCAACGCCGGACCCAACCTGGGCCTGGCCCACAAGACCATGGCCGAGGCGTACATGCGCCCCTTCCCGCAGATCGCGAAGGAGCTGGCATGAGCGGCGTGATCGTCACCGACCCGCCCAAGGCGGAACGGAAGGACGTCGATGCGCTGGCCCGCTTCGGCGTGGCCACCGTCAGCGAGGCCATGGGCCGAAGGGGCCTGCTGGGGCCCGGGATCCGCCCCATTCAGCAGGGCGTACGGGTCTCGGGCACCGCCGTGACCGTCCTCGGCTGGCCCGGCGACAACCTCATGATCCATGCCGCCGTGGAGCAGTGCGGCGAGGGCGACCTCCTGGTCGTCACCACCACCTCCCCGTCCACCGACGGCCTGTTCGGCGAGCTGTTCGCCACCGCCCTGCACCGGCGCGGGGTGCGCGGCCTCGTCATCAACGCCGGCATCCGCGACACCCAGGAGCTGCGCGAGATGGGCTTCGCCGCCTGGTCCCTGGCCGTCTCCGCACAGGGCACCGTCAAGGCCACCGGCGGCTCCGTGAACGTGCCGGTCGCCATCGACGGCCAGGTCGTCCGCCCCGGCGACGTGATCCTCGCCGACGACGACGGCGTGGTGGTCGTACCCCGCGAGCAGGCCCGGGCGACGGTGACGAAGGCGGAGGCCCGCGAGGCCAAGGAGGCCGCCACCCGCGCCGCCTTCCTCGAAGGCCAACTCGGCCTGGACCGCTATGGGTTGCGCGAGAAGCTCACGGCGCTCGGCGTCGAGTACCGGACGTACGAGGAGTACAAGGAGTCCGAGGGGGAGCGGCCGTGACCGACGGTGTGCCCGTGACCGGCAGTGGGCCCATGACGGACGGCGTGCCCTGTCTGCTGATGCGCGGCGGCACCTCCAAGGGCGCCTACTTCCTGGCCGCCGACCTCCCCGCCGAACCGGCCGCGCGCGACGACCTGCTGCTCCGCGTGATGGGCAGCCCGGACGCGCGGCAGATCGACGGACTCGGCGGCGCCCACCCGCTCACCAGCAAGGTGGCCGTGGTGTCGCCCTCCGCCGACCCGCGCGCCGACGTCGACTATCTGTTCCTCCAAGTCGCCGTCGACAAAGCAGAGGTGAGCGACCGTCAGAACTGCGGGAACATCCTCGCAGGAATCGGCCCGTTCGCAGTCGAGCGCGGCCTCGTCCCTGCGGGGCAGGAGCACACCTCCGTCCGCATCCGCATGGTCAACTCCGGTGACTGCGCGACCGCGACCTTCCCCACCCCGGGCGGACGGGTCGACTACACCGGCGACGCCGAGATCTCGGGCGTACCGGGCACCGCCGCCCCCGTGCTGATCGAGTTCCCGCCCGGCACCGGCAAGCTGCTGCCCACCGGAAGGGCCCGCGACGAGATCGACGGCATCCCTGTGACCTGCGTGGACAACGGCATGCCGACCGTACTGATCGCCGCGACCGCACTGAAGGTCACCGGCTACGAGACCCCCGGGGAACTGGAGGCGGATCCCGAACTCGCCGACCGGCTGGCCGGGATACGGCTGTCGGCCGGACGCCTGATGGGCCTCGGCGACGTGTCGGACACGACCGTCCCCAAGCTCACCCTCCTCGCCCCGCCCCGAGGCAACGGCGCCGTCACCACCCGCACCTTCATCCCCGTGCGCTGCCACACCTCGATCGGCGTGCTCGGCGCGGCCAGTGTCGCCGCCGGCCTGCGCGTCGACGGCGGTGTGGGCGCGGACCTGGCCCGGCTGGACGCCGGGGACGACCGGGTCCGGATCGAACACCCCACGGGATTCCTCGACATCGAGGCCGCTCTCGGCACCGACGCCGCAGGACTCCCGTCCCCCCGCCGGACCGCCGTGGTCCGCACCGCCCGCAAGATCTTCGACGGCACGGTCTTCCCCAGGACCGCCGCACGACCCCGAGGAGGCCACCGATGACCCCGCCGCTCGGCGACATCGCCCACATCGGCCACGCCCAGCTGTTCACCCCCGACCTGGACGCCAGCGTCGCCTTCTTCACCGACTACCTCGGCCTGACGGTCAATCAACAGACCAGCGACACGGTCTACTTGCGGACCTTCGACGACTACGAGCACCACAGCCTCGTCCTCACCGCCCGCGAGCGGCCCGGCCTCGGACGGCTCGCCCTGCGCACCTCCAGCGAGGAGGCACTGCACCGCCGTATCAGGGCGATCGAGGCGGCCGGTGGCGCCGGCCACTGGGTCGAGGACGAGCCCGGCCTCGGCAAGCTCTACGTCACCACCGACCCGGACGGACACGAACACGCCCTGTACTGGGAGAGCGAGCACTACCTGGCCCCCGAGGAACTGCGGCCCGCGCTGAAGAACCAGCCGCAGGCCAAGCCCAACCGAGGCGTCGGCGTGCGGCGCCTGGACCACGTCAACTTCCTCGCCGCCGACGTGCTCGCCAACGCCGAGTTCCAGGAACGGGTGCTGGGCGCCCGGCCGACCGAGCAGATCCAGCTCGACTCCGGCCGGATCGGGGCCCGTTGGCTGACGTACACCGACAAGTCGTACGACGTCGTCTACACCTCGGACTGGACCGGCTCCACCGGCCGGCTGCACCATATCGCCTTCGCCACCGACACCCGCGAGGAGATCCTGCGCGCCGCCGATCTCGCCATCGACTCCGGCGTGTTCATCGAGACGGGCCCGCACAAGCACGCCATCCAGCAGACGTTCTTCCTGTACGTCTACGAGCCCGGCGGCAACCGCATCGAGCTGTGCAACCCGCTCACCCGCCTCGTGCTGGCCCCGGACTGGCCGCTGATCACCTGGACCGAGGCCGAGCGGGCCAAGGGGCAGGCGTGGGGGCTGAAGACGATCGAGTCCTTCCACACCCACGGGACACCGCCGGTCGCCTGAGGGGGGTGCGGCTCCCCTCACCTTGCGGACGCGACTGAGCCTCCCTGTCTTGTCGCTGAGATTGTTGACAAAACTGTTGACGAGATCAGGGTGGCTCCTTAGCGTCTGGCGCACAAACGCACGAGAGGAAAACAAGGATGTCCTCGTCCCCCTCCGCCTCCCCGTCCGCCCGCGCCGGCAGACTGGCCGTACTCGCCGTCGGCCTGTGCTGGTTGGCCGTCCTCTTCGACGGCCTGGACATGTTCGTCTACGGCTCCGTGCTGCCCCACATGCTGGAGCAGAAGGCCCTCGGCATCACCCCCGACCAGGCCGGTGACCTGGGCAGTTACGCCACCTTCGGGATGCTGCTCGGCGCCCTGACCGCGGGCACGGTGGCCGACCGGATCGGCCGCAAGAAGCTGATGGTCGCCTGCGTCACGCTCTTCTCGCTGGCCTCCGGGCTGTGCGCGATGGCGGACGGCGTCGCGGTGTTCGGCCTCGGCCGCACCCTCGCCGGAATCGGGCTCGGCGGTCTGCTGCCCACCGCGATCAGCATGGTCTCCGACTACGCCCCGCGCGGCCGCGGCGCCCTCACCATCGGCATGCTGATGACCGCCCACCACGCGGGCGGCATCCTCTCCGCCTACGTCGCCCTGTGGGTCGTCGAACCCCTCGGCTGGCGGGCCGCGTTCTGGTTCTGCGTGCTCCCGCTGCTGTTCGTGCCGGTGCTGGCCAAGTTCCTGCCGGAGTCGCTGAGCTTCCTGGTCGCCAAGGGGCGCAGCCGGGAAGCGCGCGAACTGGCCGGCCGCTACGACGTCGAACTGCCCGCCGCACCGGCCGACAAGCAGGCCGCGGGCGAGCGCTGGACCGCCCTGGCCAACCTCTTCCGAGGCGGCGAGTGGAGCCAGACCCTCCTCTACTGGCTGGCCTCCTTCGGCGGTCTCCTCCTCGTCTACGGCGTCGCCACCTGGCTGCCCACCCTGATGCGCGGCGAGGGCTACAACCTCGGCTCGGCCTTGACGTTCGTGGTGCTGTTCAACCTCGGCGGCATCGTCGGCATGCTGGTCGCCGGACGCGCCTCCGACCGGTTCGGCGCCCCGCGGATCTCGGCGATCTGGTTCGCGCTGACCGCCGCCGGAGTCTTCCTGCTCAGCGTCCATATGCCGCTGACGCTCACCTTCACGGTGGTGTTCCTGACCGGCGTGTTCCTCAACAGCGCGCAGACCATGATCTACGCGACCGTCTCGATCCGCTCCCGCCCCGAGAACCGCGCCACCGCCGTCGGCTGGACCTCCGGCATGGGCCGCTTCGGCGCCGTCTTCGGCCCCTGGCTGGGCGGCCAGTTGCTCGCCGCGAACAACGGCGACTGGGGCTTCACCGCCTTCGCCCTCGCCGGTCTGTCGTCCATGGTCTTCATCGGCATCGCCGCGCTGCGCGGCTCGCGGCGGGCGACCGGGAGCGACAGCGAGCAGCAGCTGATCGGCGCGCACTGACCGGCGGACGCCGACCGCGGGGGCGAGGGCGGGCGCCGTTCACCGCAGCGGGTGTGGTGAGCACATGAGGTGAGCGGCATCCGTCATATCTAATGTCCCATCGTATGTACTGATGGTCCCAACTGGGTTATACGACGGTCTCGCGTATTGTTGCGTCATATGCCCGCTGTGATGCAGGGCGACTTTCGTGATGCCGGGGGCGGATGAGTTGAATGTTGAAGGGGGATGGGGGACGTGACGGCATTTCTCGCGCTGGTGGCGGTCGTCGCGTTCATGGCCAAGGCCGGCCTGCCGTGGTGGGTGGTCGTGGCCGTGGCCCTGCTGATGGCGGGCTTCGTAGCGGGATCCCGGGGCCCCGGGAGAAGTACCAGGACCACCGCGGCGCCGGTCCCGGCGCCGCAGCCCGTCTGGTCCTCGGCCGACAGGGACTCGACGGTTCGGGACTCGACGGTTCGGCCGCACCCGCTGGACGCTGCCTATGTCCCGTACCCGGAGGAGGAGTTGGCGAGCGTCAGCTCCCCGCAGCCTCCCGAACATGCCCGGCGATGACCCCGTAGACCGTCCGAGCCTTCTCGTCGTCGCCCCCGTCGTACCCGTGATCGGCGCCCGTCACCTCGTGATACTCGACCAGCGCCCCCACTCCGCGCAGCCGCTCGGCATACCGCTCACCCTCACCCCGCAGCAGGTCGTACTCGGCGGTGATCACCAGAGCCGGCGCGATCCCCGTCAGATCGGCGGTGTCGGACGGATGCGCGGGGGAGACGAGCGGGTCGGCACGCCGCTTCACGTCCGGAACGTACGACGAGTCGAAGACGTCGGCCATCCAGGGCCGCAGCATCGGCTTGGCCGTGGCGGCCCGCTTGTTCCGCGCGCCGGTCGCCAGGTCGAGCGGCGGATAGTGCAGCACCTGGAGTGCGATCGACGGTCCGCCCTCTTCGAGGGCCTGCCTTGCCACGGCCGCCGCGAGCCCGCCCCCGGCACTCTGCCCGCCGACGGTGAGCCGACCGCCGTCCCAGCCCTCCTCGCCGCCCTGCTCCGCGACCCACCGCACGACTTCGTACGCCTGCCGGGGTGGCGCCGGGAACGGATGCTGGGGTGCGACGGCGTAGTCCACGTTGATCACGACCACCCCGGCCTCGGCGGCGATGTACCGGCACAGCGGGTCGTCCAGCTCGGTCAGCGTCATGACGTAGCCGCCGCCGTGGAAGTTGACGTGCACCGGTGGCGCGGCCCCGTCGCCCGCCTTCGGGGGCAGATAGACCGTGGCCCGGGCGGGCCCGATCGACGTGGGAATCGTCAACTCGCGTACCTTGCGCGGATATTCGGAAAAGCGCGCGTGCGAGGCGGCGGCGGAGCCCCGGCCGCCGGAACGCCGGTCCGCCAGGACGGTCACACGCTGCAGCACCTTGGCGGCGAGGGCGGCCACCGCGGGCCGGGCCAGGAAGGACATGTGGCTCCATTCGGTGGCGGCCCGTGGACCGACCGGCGTGAAGATCTATTGAGTTAGGCAATCATAGGCATCGACAATTATTGGTCAAGGGTTGGACCGGCCGGCCCGCTCTGCGTATGAGGTAGGGTTGACCTGCATGATCACGCGGTCCGCCGCGCGACAGGCAACGGGACGTGGCGCAGCTTGGTAGCGCACTTGACTGGGGGTCAAGGGGTCGCAGGTTCAAATCCTGTCGTCCCGACTGGAGACAGTCGCAGGTCAGGGCCGGTTTCGGACATCCGAAACCGGCCCTTGATCATTACGTGGAGCACGCTGAGGTGTGCGGAGAGCGCAGGACGGCGGTTGGGATGCGTCCGCCGCGGGCCCGTGAACAGGCGGGCGTCGGGGTTGGGGCCGGCTGCGTTGGCCAGTGCGAGGCGGGGTCGGCGATCCAGGTCGAATTCGAAGACTCCGCAAACCTCTATGCCCGGACGGAGTTCGTCGTCGCGCGGCATGGCGTCGAACCCGGTGTTCGGCACCTCCACCGGCCTGTCGCTGGCCGCGGCCAAGCCTGCGGTGCTGCTCTGGTCCTTCGGCACGGCGAACCCCGGATACCGCTCGGCCGACAATGGCGGCATCTGGTCCGAGGTGGCGTCCTTCCCGAAGGGTGCCGCCCCGATCGCGGACCCCGTCGACCCGACTCGCTTCTACGCCTTCGACACCACGACCGGCACGGTGTTCGCCGGCATCGAGCATCGACAGCGGCCGGACGTTCACCGCGCGTGCCACCGGTCTGAGCACGGGCGACAGCGAGTTCGAGCTGACGGCTGCTCCGGGCCGCACCGGCGACCTGTGGCTCAGCCTCAAGGGGAACGGCCTGTACCGCTCGACCGACGGAGGCGCGGCCTTCGTCGAGGTCAGCAGCTGCCATGCCGCACACACCCTGGGCTTCGGCAAGGCCGCCAGGGGCATTTCCTATCCGGCGATCTACATGGTCGACGCCATCGAGAGCTTCAACGCCGTCTACCGTTCCGACGACGAGGCGAAGACCTGGACGCGGATCAACGACGACCAGCACCAGTGGGGCTGGGCCGGAGCCGCCATCACCGGTGATCCGCGCGTGTACGGCCGGGTCTACCTCGCTGCCAACGGACGCGGAGTGCAGTACGGCGAGCCCGCCTCATGCTCCCCGAATCAGTAACCGTGGATCATCTTGTAGCCGATCTCCGGCAGGAACTGTCCGGCCGAGGAGCCGCTTCCCACGCCGCAGTTGCCGTCGGACTCGCCCGGGACCTTGATCCACAGGAGCATCTCGGCACCTCCGCCCAGCTGGGAGGGGGCGCCGATGCGCCGGCCTGAAGGGTTGCACCACTGGCCGTTGGAGCCGTTTCCGTTGCGGCTGGTGTCCACGACGAACGGCTTGGTGTAGCCGTAGCGGGCGCCGAGTTCCCTGTTGACGGCGTTGCCGAACGCGGTGTTCTCGGCCGTGGTCAGGTAGTTGGACACGTTCAGCGAGAAGCCGTGGGCCTGCCCGAGGCCCGCTTCGTGCAGGCGCTGAGCCATGGTCGCCGCGCTCGCCCAGGCCGGGTTGCCGGCGTCCAGGTAGACCCAGGTGTTGGGAGCCTGGCGGTTGAACTCGGCGAGCGCCCCGGTCAGCATGCTCTCGCGTTCGTCGATCTGCGCCTGGGTCATGCAGCCGTAGTCCCCGAGGGAGTCGGGTTCGAGGACGACGACGGCCGGGCGGCCCGCGAGTCCGCCCGCGAACTGGGCGATCCAGTTCCTGTAGGCGGCCGGCGAGGTGGCTCCGCCCGCGGAGTGCCCGCCGCAGTAGTCGCGGTTGTAGATGTTGTAGGCGACCAGGATGGGCAACTTGTCCCGGGCGTCCGCGGCACCCACGTACGCGCCGGTGGCGCTGCCGATGGTGCCGCTCCAGGAGCCGAACCAGCGGGCCGTCGGAGTGTTGGCGATGGAGGTGTTGATCGCGGCTGCCCGGCCGTCACCGGGGTTGGCGGCGACCCACCGCTTCGCGCTGGAGTCGGGGTCCACGTAGAACCCGTCGGTCATGGTCGTCGGGTCGGCCGCTTGGGCGGACGGGGCGGCTGCGAGCGCCAGCGGCAGCGAGGAGAGCGCTGCCACCAGGGAGAGGAGTCTGCGGCGCATGACGGGTACCTCGGCTTTCCGGCAGGGTCGGTCAGCAGGTCGAGTTGGTCTGGGTCAGGAGGCCGAGCCGCCACGGGAGGAGGTTGTAGTCACCGCCCGCGTCGGGGTTCATGCCCTGGTACATGTACTGGAGTCGGCAGGCGGGAATCGTCAGGGTCTGGTCGTAGCCGGACCGGATCATCTCGCCGTGACTGATGTCCCGGGTCCAGGCGCCCGAGGGGAAGGAGACGTTGTTGGCCCGTGCGAACGGGTTGCTCTCGGACGCGGCCAGGGGTGTCCAGGAACCGGCCAGGCTGCCTGACGTCCAGGAGCGGAAGTAGCGTCGGCCGTCCGATCCGATGGCCTCGACGAGCAGCAGATACTGATTACCGCCCTGCACCTTGTACACGTTGCTCGCTTCGAACAGGGCGTACTTGGAGTCCTGGGCCGCGATGACCGTGTTGGTGAAGCCGTTCGGGAACTGACCGACGGTCGTCTGCGAGCGGTACAGGTGTCCGTTGTCGTCGGAGGAGAACAGGTGGCAGTTGGCGCTGTCGCAGATCACCCACATGTCGACCCAGTGGCCGTTGCCGATGTTCTGCTTGATGATGTCGGGCATCGACGAGTAGAAGTGGCGGGGCGCGCTCCATCCGTTCGGGTTGCCGATGTCGGGGTTGGTGGAGTACGAGGCGTTGCCGGTCTGGTACACGAGGTACCACAGGCGTTGCGGCGCGTAGTAGAAGACCTGCGGTGCGGCCCGGTACCCGCGACCGATGGCGCTGCGGTCGAGGTAGTGGTGCGTGGCCGAGCCGGCCTGGGACCAGTCACTGAAGTTCAGGTACACCAGGTTGTATCCGGAGGAGCTGGCGACGCTCGCGAACACGTGGTACTTGCCGTTGTACTGCACGACCGTCGGGTCCTTGATCCCGGCGATGTTGTGGGTGGCGTCCGACTTCGGTGAGATCAGCTGGCCGCCGGAGCTCCACGAGTAACGGCTGGGCAGAGCGGCGGCGTTGGTGGTGCTGCGCGCAGTCGCGGGTGTTCCGCTGGTGGCGGCGGGCGTGGTGCGGGTCGCGGCGGGAGTTCCGCCCAGCGTGGTCAGCGCCGCGTTGTACGCGGACTTCTTGTTGCCGCCCCGGTCGAACAGCAGCGGATTCTCGGAGGCACGCCAGGAGTCGCTGTCGCGGATGCCCCAGACCGTGATGCCGGTGCAGCGTGCGACGTTCATGCAGGCCCTGACCGTGTTCGCGTAGGCGGTCGGTGACGCCTGGGCGATGTCCAGTTCGGTGATCTGGACATCCACGCCGAGGGCGGCGAAGTTCGAGAGCGTGGTCTGGAAGCCGGCGGGCGGGCCGCCGGCGCCGAAGTGGGCCTGGAGGCCGACGCAGTCGATGGGCACACCGCGCGCCTTGAAGTCGCGGACCAGGCGGTAGACGCCCTGGGTCTTGGCGTCGCTCCAGTTCTCGATGTTGTAGTCGTTGTAGCAGAGCTTGGCCGACGGGTCGGCGGAGCGCGCGGTGCGGAACGCCTGCTCTATGAAGCCGTTGCCCAGCACGTCCCGGAAGACCGAACTCCGAAGCTGGCCACTGGGGCCGTCGGCGAAGGCCTCGTTGACCACGTCCCAGGAGTGGATCCGACCCTTGTAGCGATTCATCACGGTTGTGATGTGGTTGTTCATCACGCCGCGCAGGGTGTTCGCGTCCCTGATCGAGCTGACCCAGCCGGGCAGTTGGGAGTGCCAGACCAGGGTGTGGCCGCGTAAGCGCTGGCCCCGGGCCTGCGCGCGGTTCGCGATCTGGTCGGCGGGGCCGAAGTTGAAGGCGCCGCGGGAGGGCTCGGTCGTGTCCCACTTCATCTCGTTCTCGGGCGTGACCGAGTTGAACTCACGGTCCAGGATGCCGGTGTACGTGCCGTCGCCGAGCCGGCCCGCGGCCACGGCGGTTCCGAAGTACCGTCCGGACTGGGCCGCCTGGGCTCCCAGGGTGGAGGCCTTCACGGCGTCGGGCGTGCCGCTCGCGGTCCCGGGCGTCGCCAGGACGGTCGCGGCCAGCAGGGCGAGGACGGAGGCTCGGCGGCAACCGAGCCGTTTCAGCGGGTTCATGGTTCTCCTCGGGGGTGGTGGGGGGTACGTGGTGCGCGGGACGGACCTCCTCAGGGTCTGCGCGACCGGTGGGCCACGTCAGGGCGTGGACAGCTCGAAGCGCGTGCCGCGAAACATGCGAAGGCGGGTGGGAGGCGCGCGTGCTCGCGACCCCGGTGCCGGTGCTGGTTGAGCCCGACGGTCCAAGGGGAAGTTGTGGGAGCTGTTGAGGACATGACATATCGATGCCTCGATCTGGATGATGAGGAGTCGGAGAGCTCCCGTCAATATGTATCGCAGGATTCGTTTATGTGAGCGAAATATTTCGATGCTGTGCGCGGTTCAAGTTGGCCGGTGATCGGCAATCGGTATGGATAGGTGGATGTTCATGTTGGCAACCTCGTGATTCTTCCTGGCATCCGTGACATCGCGATCCGAAACTCAACCGAAATTTCGAACGATCTATGAGCCGTCAGGTATATGGCATCTCCGCGCCACGGGAGCTTTCATCCGCTGTCTGGCAGTGCGCGATGGGCGGCAGGGCCGGCGCTCAGGAAGCGTCCGGTTCTGTGCGGGTGATGCGGAGCAGTACTGCGGACGGCGCGGTGCGCGGCCCCGCGTCCGTCCGGAGGCGATGACGCCCGCGCCGGTCACCGCCACCGCGCTGCCACGGGCGGCTGCCCCGGCGTACTCCTCGTACGCCGGGGCAGCCGCTCGCGCGTCCCGAGGGTCAGATGGCCGTGACGGTCCACAGCAGGTTGGTGCTGCTGCCGTACGTCCACTGCTTGGTGACGGAGCCCGAGTTGACGTTGCCTCCGCCGTCGAGGACCAGGCCGGTGGTGCGGTTGGCGATGGAGTAGCGGTCACCGCCCCGGTGGGTGATCCTCCACTGCTGGTTGGTGCCGCCGTTCCAGGTGGCCTGGCGGGCCGGGGAGCCGTCGGCAGTGGCGCCCCAGCCGTCGGCGACCATGCCGTTCGTGCGGTTGACCAGCCGGTAGTAGCCGCCCCCGACCGCCTCCGCCCGCCACTGCAGGTTGGTACTGCCGTCCCAGGTCCACTGCTTGAGGTTGGACCCGGAGTCCACGGTGCCGCCGCTGTCCAGGGCGAGCCCGCTGGTGGCGTTGGTGATCCGGAAGTACGTCGCCGGGTTGAACTGGACCCTCAGCGACGTGATCCGGTCGTTGTTGCCGGTGACCCGCAGGTCGGGGTTCTCGGTGGTGAAGGTCCAGGAGGTGCCGGTGAAGTCGTCACCGGAGTAGCCGATCACCTGGTAGCCGGGCGCCGTCCGCAGGGAGGAGAGCGTACCCGCGCCCGGTCCGGCGGCGGTCAGGTCGGCCGCGGTGTAGTCGCCCACGGCGAACACGCCGGCGTTGCCGGTGTAGTTGACGTCCGTGAACGCGACGGCTCCCGCGAGCGGCCGCAGCGCCGGGATCGTGCCGGAGAAAGCCAGCTTCAGGACGTACGCGTTCGCACCGTACGGCGCCGAGGAAGGCAGGGTGACCGTGAGACCGGAGGAGTTCTGGACCGGTGCGGGCAGGTCGATGTAGGTGCCGGCGGTGGTGCCGAGGAGTTTCACCGAGGTCAGCGAGGAGAGGTTGATCCGCTCCGAGCTCAGTGTCCTGATCGTCAGCGAGTTGCCCGGCCAGCCCAGGACCGTGGCGTACAGGACGGTGTTCGCCTTGTCACGGGTGAAGCGGATGTCCTGGGGCGTGCCGGCGTGCGGGGTGGTGAACGAGCCGCCGCCCATCTTCGTCGGGCCCTCGCCGTACGCGGTCCAGGCGCGGGTCGCGTACACCGACTCGCCGAAGCGCTTCAGGTGGTCTCCGATGCCGAGCAGGATGTCCTTCTGCGCCTGAGGGATGGTGCCGTCGGCCATCGGCGCTATGTTCAGCAGCACGTTGCCGTTCTTGCTGACCCGGTCGATGAATGAGTGCAGCATCTGCTGGATGGTGTAGTAGCCGATGCCCTGCGTGTAGCACCAGCTGCTGCTGGAGATGCTGTCGTCGGTCAGCCAGTACGGGGTGGTCAGGTCGGCCGGGCCGCCGCGCTCGTAGTCGAAGACCTCGCCCTTGCCGTTCATGCCGTCCTTGTACGTGGCGACGACCTCACGGCCCCAGGAGTTGGCCTGGTTGTAGTAGTAGGCGAGGAAGTTCAGGCGCTGTTGCTCGTCGACGGCGTCCAGATTGAAGTCCTGCCACAGGATGTCGGGCCGGGCGCGGTCGACGACCTCCTTGAGCTTGTCGAACCACAGCTGGTTCTCCGGGGCCGAACCCAGCTGTCCGTAGAGCTTCTTGAGGCTGGGGTCGGTCTGGGTGGGGGCGTACTCGTAGAAGCCGGTGAAGTTGTACGCGTGGTGCATGGCCACCAGCAGCTTCAGGCCCTTCGCGCGGATGGCCGTGGAGAAGAGCTTCAGCAGGTCGAGGCCTGGGCCCTTCTTGACCGAGTTCCACTCGTTGACCTGGCTGTCCCACATGGAGAAGCCGTCATGGTGCTCGGCGACCGGGCCGGCGAACCTGGCGCCGGCGTCGACGAAGAGCTGGACCCACTCGTCGGGGTCGAATTTCCCGCCGGCCGACTTCAGCTTCGGCGCGAACCGCACGAAGTTGCCCGCGAGGTCCTGAGCACCGTTGATGAAGTTGTGGTACGGCCATGCCGAGGGCCGGCCGTAGGTCGCTATGTGGTGCTGGTTGGCGTTGTTGCCTGCCTCGTACATGTTCCGCGGGTACCACTCGTTGCCGTAAGCGGGGACGCTGAAGACGCCCCAGTGGAAGTAGACGCCGAACTTGGCGTCCTGGAACCACTCCGGGGCCGGCGGGTGCTGGTCGACGGAGTTCCAGTCCGGCGTGTAGGTGCTGGGCGCCGCCTGGGCGATGCCGGCGCCGAACCCACCTCCGGCAACGGCCGCCGCGGCGACGCAGGTGGCACTGGCCAGGAAGTGGCGTCTGTTGAGCGAACTCGGCATGGGGACATCCCTTGTGCAGAAGGGGACAGGGGAGCGCGGGAGAACACGAGTCGGCGTGGCTGCTGTGCATGGGGCGCCGCTTGTTACGCATGAAGGTCCGTCATGTCTCCCTGGGATGTCAACCGGTGTGCAGGGATGAAAGGCGCCAAGTGATCACGCATTTAGCCCTGTTTGAGGCGTACTTATGGCAATTTTCGACTGGCTAGACATGGCATGTCTGTCTGGCCCTCATGGCTGATTACGCTTGTCCGACAGTGATGATTGATGGGATGGATATTGCTTTCCACCCTGTCCGCTCTGGCGCTGGTCAGCGCGTGCGGCAGCGACTCCACCACCGCGGGGTCATCGAGCGGCGCGCCGCAGGTCGGCGTCGAGCCCCAGTACGCCAAGGAGCTGGGCCTGGACCTGAAGACCACCAACTCGCCGAACGACGTCGCCAAGCTGACCGCCATGCAGTCCAGCTTCGCTCTGTCCGGCACGCTTCAAGTCCTGAAGCAGGAGGGTCTGTTGGTGGACCCGGCCGCGATCGACGGGGAGACGCTCGAGGACCAGCTCTCCGCCCCGCTCGTCACGGCCGACGGCGGCATTCACGGCGGCGTGCCCAGAGTCAAGGAGCGACGACGAGTCGCCATGGGGCAACAACCTCGGCTGACATCCCTTCTTCAGACCCAACGGCTATCCAGCACAGGGCGGTTGAGATGAGCGACGGGGAGCGAGCAGTCCCTCTCCGCGCCCGCCCCGGCGCATAGTCAGACGATTCGGTCCGCCGGTGGCCCTGAACGGCGCCCGGATCACCATCAGGCCCGGTGAGCCCCCCGCGCTCGTCGGCCGCAACGGCGCCGGCAAGTCTCCGGGCGCTGTCCTTCGGCGCCCCGTTCGTATGGGCGACGCCCCTGCGCGAGGTGCCCTCGGCCGGAGTGTCGGCTCCGGCGACGCATTCGCCGCCGGCCCGATCCACGGGCTGCTCGCCGGCACCGGCATGGAGCGCGCCCTCGCCTACGGCACCGCCCACGGCGCTCTCGTCATGACCACGCCCGGAGACGTATCTCAGGAGCACCTCTTGCACCAGCGGAAGATCCAGAACACGTCTGCCGCATTCACGGAGTTCGGCTTTGGGGCGTCCCTGATCGGCAACCTCTGCCACGTCACGCCGGTGGACGTCACGCCGGTGGACGACACGGCGGCCGCCGTCGACGCGGCC
>JABFVM010000594.1 GCA_013362785.1 Streptomyces sp.
CCCTTCCCCGGGCGGCACGGCTGGGGCTACGAGGGCGTCTCGCTGTGGGCCGTGCACGAGCCGTACGGCGGACCCGAGGCGCTGAAACGCTTCGTCGACCGGGCGCACGAGCTGGGCCTGGGCGTGGTCCTCGACGTCGTGCACAACCACTTCGGCCCGTCCGGGAACTACCTGCCGCTCTTCGGCCCCTACCTCACGGACACCCACCAGACGCCCTGGGGCGCGGCCGTCAACCTGGACGCGCCCGGCTCGGACGAGGTGCGCGCGTATCTCGTGGAGAGCTCGCTGGCCTGGCTGCGGGACTACCGGATCGACGGGCTGCGTCTGGACGCCGTGCACGCGCTGGCGGACACACGCGCGTGCCACTTCCTGGAGGAGCTGTCGACTGCCGTCGACGCCCTGGCCACCGACCTGGGCCGGCCGCTGTACCTGATCGCCGAGTCCGACCTCAACGACCCCCGGATCATCACCGCGCGCGGGGAGGGCGGGCTCGGGCTGCACGCCCAGTGGAACGACGACTTCCACCACACCCTGCACACCGCGCTGACCGGCGAGGACCAGGGCTACTACGCCGACTTCGCGCGCGCCCCCATGGCGGGCCTCGCCAAGACCCTGACCGGCGGCTACTTCCACGACGACACATACTCCAGCTTCCGGGGCCGGCGCCACGGCCGCCCCCTGGACCGCGCACGCGTGGCGGCGCACCGCCTCCTCGGCTACAGCCAGACCCACGACCAGGTCGGCAACCGGGCCCAGGGCGACCGGCTCGCGAGCCTGCTCTCCCCCGGCCTGCTGGCCTGCGCCGCCACGCTGACGCTGACCGCGCCCTTCACGCCGATGCTGTTCATGGGCGAGGAGTGGGCGGCGAGCACGCCCTGGCAGTTCTTCACCGACCACACCGACCCGGAGCTTGCCGAGGCGGTACGGCGCGGCAGACGGCGCGAGTTCGCGGCGCACGGCTGGGCCGAGGAGGACGTGCCCGACCCGCAGGACCCGGCGACCCGGGAGCGCTCCTGCCTCGACTGGTCCGAGCTCGACGGCGAGCCCCACGCGCGCGTGCTCGACTGGTACCGCCGCCTCATCGCCCTGCGCCACGAGCAGCCCGACCTCACCGATCCCGACCTCGCCGACACCAAGGTGGCCTACGACGAGCAGGAGCGCTGGCTCGCCTTCCGTCGCGGCGACGTCCGGGTGGCCGTCAACCTCGCCAAGGAACCCGCGTCGATCCCTCTGGGGCCCCGCAAGGCGGCCGTACTGGCGGCGTGGGAGCCGGTGGAGGCGCCGGGCGCGGACGGGGTGCTGCATGTGCCCGGGGAGTCGAGTGTGGTGCTGTTGCAGGGGTGAGTCGGGGGGCACTGTGAGCTGGGGGCGCCGGTGAGCCGGGGGCAGCGGTGAGCCCGGGGGCGCGGGTGAATCGGGGGCAGCGGTGAGCCGTTGGCTAGAGCCCCTCCTCCCCGTCGTCCTCCCTGAGTTCCGTCACGCGCTCCAGCAGGATCGCCTCCCAGGCGTGTCGCAGTTGTGCCCTCAGCAGCGAGAGGGGTGCCTCGCCCTTGCCGTCCAGGCGGTCCGCGAGGTGGGCGACCGCGTCGCAGCGGGCGAGCCAGAGGCCGCGCAGGCAGGGGCGGGCGCCGTAGCCGGCCAGGGTGGCGGCACGGACGGCGGCCGGGGAGCCTACGGCGAGCGCGAGACCGGCGATGTCCTCGGCGGGGTCGCCGACGACGGTGTCGGCCCAGCCGAGGACGCCGCGCACCCGGCCGTCGGCGCTGACGACGAGGTGGTCGGCGGTGAGGGCGTGGTGGACGAGGACCGCGGTGCCGGGCTGGGCGGCGAGCTGCACCGCGGCGGGCTGGGTCAGCTGACGCATCCGGGCGGCGTCGAACTCGTCGGCCGCGGCGAGGCGCCCGGCGGCATGTTCGGCGGACCGGCGCAGGGCCTCCAGGGAGCGTGGGGCGGCGCGCGGCACACCGAGCGTCTCGGCCTGCCGTACCGGAATCTCGCGCAGCCCCGTGAGCAGCCCGGCCAGGTCCGCCTCTCCGACGGCGGACACGTCGTGCTGCGCGCCCGCCTCGCCGGGCACCTTGGTGTCCAGGGTGTAGGTGAGCCCGGACGCCCACTCCCCGTGCGCGACGCTCGTCGGTACCGCGACCGGGACGTGCGGGCGGACGAGGTCGCGCAGGCGCAGTTCGCGGCGCTGGCGGAGGGCGGCCGCACGGTCGGGGGCGAGACGCAGCACATGGCGGGTGCCGACCCACCAGGTGGCGGGCTCGGCGCCCGGGGAGGCGGGGCGCACCTCGGGTCCGGCCGAGTCGGCCACACCGTCCTTGAGCAGGGAACGGACCAGCCGGCGGACGGTGTCCGCGGTGGGTGTCGGTGCCTGGGTCATGGTCGCGCCGCTGTCGCTCGGGGGTCTACGGGGGCTCCTTGCTCCGGCATCGGTGGCCGGGTCAGTCGACTATGACCAGCTCGCGGGTCGTGTCGTTGAGGCGCCGGCCGCCGTCCCCGGTGACCGTGACGATGTCCTCGATGCGCACTCCGAAGCGGCCGGGCAGATAGACGCCGGGCTCCACGGAGAAGCACATGCCGGGCACGAGGGGCTGCTCCTCGCCCTCGATCATGTACGGCGGCTCGTGCGTGGTGACGCCGATGCCGTGCCCGGTGCGGTGGATGAAGTAGTCGCCGTACCCGGCGTCCGCGATGACCGCGCGGGCGGCCCGGTCGACCTCCTGGCAGGCGATGCCGGGCCGTACGGCGCGGAAGCCGGCCTCCTGGGCCTCGCGCACCAGGTCGTGGACGCGGCGCTCCTCGTCGGTGGGTTCGCCGACATGGACCGTACGGGAGGTGTCCGAGCCGTAGCCGTCCCGCAGGCCGCCGAAGTCGAGGACGACCATGTCGCCGCTCTCGATCACACGGCCGCCCGCCTCGTGGTGCGGGTTGGCACCGTTCGGGCCGGAGGCGACGATGGTGAAGTCGACCTGGGAGTGGCCGAAGGCGCGCAGCAGGTCGGCGATGTCGGTGGCGACGTCGGACTCGCGGCGGCCGCCGAAGGGAACCTTCCGAATCTCCTCGAACGTTGCGTCTGCGGCCGCACCCGCGGCCGCCAACAGTTCCACCTCGGCGGTGTCCTTGACGGCCCGCAGCATCGGCAGGGCGTCGGTGAGGGAGGCGTAGGAGGTGCCGGGCAGCGTCTTCTGCAGGGCCAGCAGGTGCATCGCCCAGGCGTTGTCGCTGATGCCGAAGCGGCCGCTCGCGTCGAGGAGGGCGGCGGTGGCGGCGTAGGGGTCCTGGCCGTCGGTCCAGTCGCGCAGGGTCAGGCCGGGCGCGCCGGAGGCCTTGGCGGCGTCCGGGGCCTCCAGGGCGGGGACGACGAGGGCGGGGTCCCGGCCGGGGGCGAGGACCAGCAGGGTGAGCCGCTCGGTCTCGGCGGGGGGCGCGTAGCCGGTGAGCCACACCATGTCCGGGCCGGGTGCCACCAGGAGCCCGGCCAGGCCGGCGTCCGCGGCGGTCCGCGCGGCCCGTTCCATCCGGGTCCGGTAGTCGTCGGCGGTGAAGGGAGCGGGTACGGTGCCGGTCATCCGGGCCTCCCTGGGCGCGTGAAAGGACTACGGGCAGCATCCTGCCCGCACGGAGGGGGCGACGCGAGCCGGTCGGCGCGCCTTTCGGGCGGCCGGTCGGGAAGCAGGTCGGGAGTTGCGGCGGGACATCCGGCAGGCGGTCGGCCGGGAGGTACGGCAGGCGGTCGGCCGACAGGTCCAGCAGGCGGTCGGCCGGGAAGTCCGTCGGGAGGCCGGCCGGGCATGGCGTCAGCCGTCCGGTGCCCCGGCATCAGCCCTCCAGCGCCATGCGCACGCCGAGGAGCAGCAGCACTCCTCCGGACACCTGTTCAAGGCGTCGGCGCACGCCCGCGCGGGACAGCACGGTCTTCATCCGGCCGACGAACCACACGTACAGGCCGTAGTAGCCGACCTCGTAGACCGCCCAGAGCGCGGCGAGGCCCACCATGGCCGGCAGATGCGGGGCGCCCTGCGGCACGAACTGCGGCAGGAAGGACATCGCGAAGACGGCCGCCTTGGGGTTGGCGAGGTTGAGCAGCAGTCCGCCGCGATAGGAGGCCCAGCCGCTCTTCGGCGTGCCCTCCCACGCGCTCTCCGCCGCCCCCTTCGCACGCCGCGCCTGCCGCAGCGCCTGGATGCCGAAGCCGACGAGCACGACCGCGCCGACGATCCGCATCACGTCGTACGCCACCTCGGACGCCGTCAGCAGCGCGGTCAGGCCGAAGGCGGCGACCGAACCCCAGATGAAGACGCCGGTCTCGTTGCCGAGCACCGTCAGGAATCCGGAGCGCCTGCTGTGCAGCGACTGCTTGATGATCAGCACGGTGCTCGGCCCGGGCGAGGCGGCGATGAGGGTACAGGCCCCCAGGAAGGCGATGAGGGTGGTCGGCATGGGGTCATCGTGGCCTCGTCGGCGGTGCGTGGCCAGTGGTTTTCCCGGAATTCCCCGGGGATGGGGGTGGTCAGGTGACGACGCCCGGCACCACCGTCAGCCACTGGTGGTCGCCGCCGCGGTGGCGCACCGTCAAGGTGGCCGCGTCGCCCGGTCGGGATCCGGCGACCGCCCGCGCGAGGTCGGCGGCCGAGTCGATACGGGTCTTGTCCAGCGCGAGGATCACGTCACCGCGGACCAGACCGGCCCTGTATCCCGGGCCGGGCACATGGACGCCGACGACCAGGGCCCCCGACTTCCGGGCGTCCACGGCCTCCACGCCGAGGGTCGCGGCGGCGGCCGGGGCCGATGAGGAGGTCGGGGCCGAGGACGGCTGTTTCGAGGAACCGGGATGCGCGGAGGCGGTCGGGCTGCCGGGAAGGCCCGTCCCTGCCCGCCGCTGCAGCTCGGCGAGCCTGCTCATGCCGATCACCGTGGCGCCCAGCGTGCCCAGGCCGACTCCGGACAGGAGCAGGACCATCCCGGCGAGAACGGCGACCAGAAGGGTCGCGAGTCGCCGCCGACGCGGCCGGGGCGCGGCGTGCGGGCGCTTCGCGCCGGGGCCTGACTTGGCGCCGTCGTCGGGCCGCTGACCTGGCATGGGCTTGGGTCGCAACGCAGTCTGTTCCATCGGATCGCCTCCGCCTGGTGACTACCCTGCGCAACGGCGCACAACGAGCCACGATCGAGTGAGACTGACCCGTGGTCAAGAACGGGAAGCCATAGCCGTCACGGAGAAAACGGGACGTCAGGGTGGGTGAGCGTCGGGGGTGGGCGGGTGGCTCACACCCTCGGCTTCCCTCCTCACGGCGGCGCGCCGAGTGCGTGGCCTCGCTCCTCACACCCGTTCGGCCAGCGCCTGAGCGACTCCGGCCGCCGCTCCCCCGAGCACCCCCGCGTGCACCAGTTCCGTCCGGTGTACGACTCGCGGTTCCGTGATCGGTACGGCGACCGTGCCGGGCACCCCGGTGGCCGTCCGGCGCGGCAGCAGGGTGAGGCCGTGACCGCTCGCGGCCAGGGCGAGAAGGGCGCAGACGTCGGTGCCCTCGTAGCGCAGGGCGGTGCGGAAGCCGTGGCCGCCGTTCGCGGCGCGGAGGTGGGCGAGCGGCAGGCCGGCGTCGGGGGCGTCCAGCCAGCGGGCGTCGGCCAGGTCGGCGAGGCGCAGGCCGGTGCGCGGGGCGAGCGGGTGGGTGTCGGGCAGGAGGACGCAGACCGGGTCCTCCCCCACGCCGTACGTGGTCAGCGGCGCCACGTCGGGCAGTCGCAACGGGTCACTGGGGGCGGCCAGGCCGTCCACGAGGCCGAGATCCGCCGTGCCCGTGGCCACGGCCGCGGGGACCTCGTCGCGGGGCAGCACGCGCAGGGTCACCCCGGAGGCCGGGAGTGCGGCGAGGACGTGTGGTCCGAGCGCGGTCGACGAGGTCGCGAGCGTCAGCCCGTGAGCGGGCGCGGCAGCCATCCGTACGACGTCCGCGCGGGCCGCCTCCAGGCGCAGGAGCAACGGGCTCGCGTGTTCGAGGAGCCGCTCGCCCGCCGGCGTGGGCGTGACGGGGCGACGCGCGAGCAGCGGGGCGCCGAGGTCCTGTTCGAGTGCGGCGATGTGCTGGGACACCGCCGACTGGGTGTAGCCCAGCTCCCGCGCGGCCTCGGAGAACGAGGCGAGGCGGGCGACGGTGACGTAGGTGCGCAGCAGATGCGGGTCCATGGCGGACAGCATCCCGCACCCCTATCAGCAATGCTTATCGGAGGTGCAGTAATCATCGTTGGACGTGAAGTACGGGCCGCGCCCAGGATGAAGGCCATGACGAACTCCGCAGCTCGGACGGCCAAGACGACCCTGACGGCACAGACAGCACAGGCGGCACGGACGACGCCACCGGCAAGGCTCGCCCTCGTCGGGGATCGCTCCCCCAACGTCGCCTCGCACACGCGCGTGCCTCTTCTGCTGGACGCCCTCGCCGAACGCGACCGGCTCGTCCTCGACGCCTACTGGATCCCGTCGCAGGACGCGGTGGCCGACGACGCTGTGCGCGGCTTCGACGCGATGTGGGTGCTGCCGGGCAGCCCGTACCGCAGCGAGGCGGGGGTGCTGTCGGCGATCCGCACCGCGCGCGAGGAGGGAATCCCGTTCCTCGGCACCTGCGGCGGCTTCCAGCACGCGCTTCTTGAGTACGCCCGTGACGTGTGCGGGCTGACCCGTGTCGCCCACGCCGAGAACGACCCCGACGCCGACGACTTCCTCATCGAACCCCTGGCCTGCTCGCTCGTCGGCCACGAGGCCGCCGTCCGGATCGCGCCGGGCTCGCTCGCCCAGTCGGTCATCGGCTCGGAGCGGACCGTCGAACGGTACTTCTGCGCGTACGGCCCCTCGCGCCACCTCGACACCCTGAGCGCGCACGGACTGCGCTTCTCCGGGCACGACGAGGACGGTCACGTACGGGTCGCCGAACTGCCCGGCCACCCTTTCTTCCTGGCCACGCTCTTCCAGCCGGAACTGTCCGGCGACGGCTCACACCCGCACCCTGTCCTGCGGGCACTGGCGCGAGCCGCCGTCGGGCACGCGGCGCGGAGGGTCCCCACGCGCGCGTGACGCGCGACCCGCGGGGGACGGCGCCACGCACGCGTGCGAGCCCGGGTGTCCCTACCCGTGGCCGCCGTGTCCTCCGTGCCCGGCGCCATGGTCGAACTTCAACGCCTCCGGCGGCATGACGACGAAGGGCCGCATCATGCCCATGTCCTCGTGCTCAAGGAGGTGGCAGTGGTACATGAAGCGGCCGTAGGCGCCGTCGAACCGGCCCATCACGCGCAGCATCTGGTTGCCCGGCACCTGGAAGACGTCCTTGTACCCACGCTCGTTGGGCGCCAGCGGGATCGAGGTGCCGGCGTCGAACCGGATCGGGCTGCGGGTGCCGCCCACCGCCGGGTCGAAGCCCGAGACGTCATAGGCGTCCCGGCCCAGCAGCTGGAAGTCGGCCAGGTGGATGTGCATGGGGTGGACGATCGGCGCCAGGTTGAGGAAGCTCCACTGCTCGTGGCTGCCCTCGGCGATGGTGAAGCCGAGGCCGTCGTTGAACGTCCGTGCCGTGCGCCGGTAGGTCTTGGTCCTGCCGTCCGGGCCGGTGACCTGGACGACACCCTCGGTGGGGACCTGGATGTCCCCCGGGTCCTCGACCTCCGCCATCTCCCAGATCTCCGGGTGACCGCCGGCGCCCTTGGTGGCGGGCGGGGTGAGCACGATCAGGCGGTGGCCGTGCTCGATGTCGTGCGTGAGCCGGCGGAAGGAGCCGGAGAGCACCTCGGGCAGTTCGAAGGTGTCCGTCTCGCAGCTCTCCCGGACCCGGAACTCCATGACCGCCGGATAGCGCACGTCGCCCGCCGGGTCGGGTACGCCGGGCGGCTGGTTGCGGCCCTTGTTGACCAGACGGAGCGTCCTGCCCGCGAGAGCACGGAAGTCGACGAGCAGGTCGAAGCGCTCGGCCGGTGCCGCGCTCAGCGTGGGCAGGGCGCCGTCGAAGTCGACCGGCACCGGCCGCGGCAGCAGCCCGCCGTCGCTGCCGATCTGGTGCACGATGCCCGGGACCGGGTTGTCGTCCTCGTCGACCAGGACGAGGTTGTAGATACGCGCGTTCGACGCGTTGACCAGCCGGAAGCGGTACCAGGCCGCGTCCACGTCGGCGTACGGCCAGATGCGGCCGTTGACCGTGGTGTACGGCCCGGTGAACGGGATGGAGACCGGCTTGCCCGTCTCCGGGTTCTTCTCCTGGACGATCACCGTCTTGTGCAGCAGCCGGCCGTTGAGCCGGCCGTCCTCGTCGGTGTCGAGGTTGCGGTCGGCCAGCAGCAGCGGGATCTCCTGCTCCCCGCAGGGGAGATGGAGGGCGTCCTCCTCCTCGTCACGGACGAGGTAGGTGCCGTACAGGCCCGCCATCACGTTCCACCGGGTGATGTTCATGGCGTGGTCGTGGTACCACCACTGCACCGCCTGGTGGTCGTTCGGATACTCCGACAGCTGGGCGTCGCCGAAGCCGACCGCGTTGTCCGCCCAGCCGTCGTTGCCGCCGCCCGTCTGGGCGCCGTGCAGATGGGTCACCGACCAGGCGGGCAGGGCGGCGACGTCCTTGTTGGGCTCGACACCCTCACGGCCGGGCTCGGTGGAGGCCTGCGGACGGCCGTCCGTGCGCAGCGGCACCTCCACCGAAGTGACCGGGTACTCGCCGTCCTTGGGGATGCGGTTGGTCCAGGCGATGCGCACGCGCTGTCCACGCCGCACCTCGATGGTCGGGCCCGGCACCTGGCCGTCGTACCCCCACATCAGCGTCGGCGGCAGCTGCGGATGCAGTCGCACCCAGGTCGGGCGCAGGGCGATCTCGGTCTCGCGCAGAACGTCGTCGGACGCGGGGCGCAGGACGGGAGGTACGGGCAGCGGGGCCGCGTACGGCGTGAGTTCGCCGGCGACCAGCGACCGCTCCCCCTTGTCGGCCCCCTTCGCTCCGGTCCCCGTGTCGCTGTCCGTGAGCCTCTCGATGATGTCGGTCAAGATCGAACACCCCCGTGTGTTCTCGTTGTCTGTTCCCCTCATCCCAGAAGACTCGCGGCGCACCGCCCAAGTTCCCTGAATATCCCGTTCCGCACGAAAAGTTTCGGAAACGGCATTCGGAGGCGGGAAGTCCGTTGTCAGTGGCGGCTGTTACGTTCTGTGACATGACCGATCACGCGCTTCGGCTGTTGCGGCAGAACCCCCGCCTTGCCGAACTGGCCGCCTACCCCTTCGACTTCGACCTGGCCCGTGCCGCCCACGGCCATGTCGAGGAGGTCCGCCTCGCTTCGGGCGGCCCGCTGGAGACAGTGGCGGGGGACGACACCGGCGGCACGTATTTCGTGTGCGCGGACGGGTCGATGCTGTACGCCGACTCGGAGGGCAGCGCCGGGATCATCGGCTCCAGCGTCGACGAGGCGCTGGAGATCATGATCGGTCTGGCTGAGGACGAAGAGGAGGACGAAGAGGAATACGAGGACGGGGAACAGGACGAGGAGCAGCCCGGCCGGCACCCCGGCCTCGATGCGGCGCGGGCCGAGCTGCGCTCCGCGCTGGGCTTTCCGGAGCGCCCTGTGGCAGAGCTCGAAGCCGTGCGGCAGGCCGCCCTCCTGCGCACCGAGCCCGACTTCGTGCTGCTGAACGCGCTGGAGCACAACGCCTATGACCTGCTCGACTCGTATCCCCGCCCGCCTCTGTGGGAGACGGTGCTCGCGAGCGGCCGCACCGATCTGGCGTCGCTGCGTGCGGGCGACCGCGCGGTGTGGGACGCGGTGACCGACGATCCGGTGCGGCGTCGGCTCACCCTGCGGGCCGCTCAGTTCGACCGCGCCGACGACGATCTGGAGCTGCTTCGGCATCTTCTGCGGCACGAGGCGAAGTCGTCGATGACGGACGAACTGCGCCTTGCCGCCGTGCTGGTGGGGTTGCGCGGACAGGTCGCGGACCTGCCCCTGTTGTACGAGGTGCGGGAGACGACCTACGACACCTGGTGCGGCCTCGGCGGGATGCCCGAACCCGGCGCGAAGGCGGACGAGTTGCGGGAATGGGCGCGGGAGCTGGACGAGTCGCTGTTCGGTACCGACCCGTCGGACGAGCCGGTCCTCATGTGGGCCGGCCTGGCGCGGGACCAGGGTCTGACCGAGCTGGCCCGGGTGACACTGATCCGCGAGCTCGACGGGATCGTCATGGACCAGAGCAGACTCCGCCGCCCCGACGCGCCCCGTGCGCTTACCACGGCCCCACTGGGTGCCCTCGTCCACGGCTTCGAGGAACTCGGTGACCTGCCCCAGGCGCTGCGCGCCCAGCGGTTGTGCGCCGCCCTTCAGGAGACGGCGTGGGAGCGGGCCTCGGCGCGGAACACCCAGGCCGGGATGGAGCGGAAGGCGGGCCAACTGTCCGAGGCCACCAGAACCCTGAGCGGCGTACGGGACGCCCTCGCCACCCCCGGGGACGACTCCCTGCGCCAGTGGCAGCAGGTGAACCTCGGTCGCTTCATCGCCGAGGAGCACTACCGCCTCACCCGGGCCCTGGCCGACGCGGGCCTCCCCGAGGAGGCCCGCGCGCTCCTCACCGCCGCCGACGCGATACTCGGCGAGCTCTCGGAGAACGCCGCGAGGGGCGTACGAGAGCTCGCCGAGCAGGCCGCGGCGCGTGTGCGGGAGGTCAGCTGAGCACGGATACGGGCGACGGGCGGTCCGGCAGGAAGCCATGGGCGCGGCGGGCCAGGAAGTCGGGCTTGTAACGGTCGACCGACCGGTGCCAGTTCAGGATGGCTGCCATGTAGTTCCGCAGGTCGGTGACGTAGTCCGCCATGGCCTCGCGTGCCTCGTCCGAGAGGCCGAAGTCCTCGTACACGACGGGCAGTTCGTGCGCGGCCACGTGCTCGAACTGGCGCATGCGCTGGGTCATCAGGTCATGGACGACGCCGAGTGCGGTGGGGTAGTCGACGCCGAAGAAGTTCTGCACGACGAGGATCGCGTTGTGGATCTCGCCCTCGTACTCGATCTCCTTCTGGTAGGAGAACACGTCGTTGATGAGCATCGCGTAGTCGACGGCGGCGTTCTCCAGGGAGCGCACGGGCCCGCTGCGGTAGACCTCGGGCGGGACGGCGGGGCCGCAGCCCATCCGGCACAGGTTGAGCGTGAGGTCGGCGCCGAAGGTGGCGCGCCGCATCTCCAGGTAGTCGACCGGGTCCGGGATGCGGTTCTGGAGCTGGTTGGCCAGCTCCCACACCCAGCTCTCCGTCATGGCGTTGACCGCGTCCTTCAGGGAGCGCCGCTGGGCCGGTGTCATCCCGGCCGTCGTGCGCGTCCAGAGGTCGACGAGACCGCACTCCATGCCGCCCAGCGGGGGGACGGTCGCCTCGCCGTCGAGCGGCATGCAGTCCGACAGCCGCCGGGTCGTCAGGCGTGCGGCGGCCAGGTCGCGGCGGTGGCCGAAGACCAGCGGGTAGTAGTCGTCGGCATAGGTTCCCCAGGCGAGCCACTGCGCACTGAGGTCGAGTGCCTCGGGCGTGGCGTCAGGGTCGAGGCCGGCGGAGCACAGCGCAAGGTCGTAGGCGGCGAGTTTGTCCTCGTCCCAGACACCCTCCTGGAGCATGCCCATGCGGTGCATCCACTCGGTGAGGCGGGTGCGGGCGTCGGCGAGGTGCGGGCTGAGCTCCACCGGGAACGGCATGTAGAAGTCGGGCAGCAGGGACGGGCCGACCTTCTGGAAGGGCACGTGCGTGTGCGCACGGAGGCGTTCGGCGCCGGCCGCGGCGAGCAGCGCACCGACGTCGGCCGCGGAAGTGCCCGGCCCGGTGAGTCCCTGCCATGGCGAGGAAGACCGCGCGCGTGCGTTCATGTACCGGCTGGAGCGCAGGTGCCACTCGTGGCCGCCGGACTGCCAGTCCTGCAGCCCCTGGGTGTACGCCGCGACCGCCGCGACCTCCTGCGGGGTGAGGCCCTTGTCCAGCGCCAGGGCGGGTACTTCGGTGAGGGCGGTGTGCTCGAACTGGTGGAGCCGGGAGGTGAGGACGTCGTTGACGGTGTCGGCGGCCTGCTGGGTGGTGCAGTCGAAGAAGGTCTCCAGGACCAGGACACCGTTGCTGTTCTCGCCCTCGTCCTCGACCTCGCGCTGGTAGGAGAACAGGTCGTTGCGCAGGTGCACGGCGTCCGAGAAGGTCTCCATCAGGACCCTGAGCGGCCTCGACTCGGCGACGGACGCGGGCACTTCGGCCCTCGCGTACTCGACCAGGCCGGACGACCAGGGGGCGCCCCCGACCTTGCGGCGCATCTCGATGTACTCGACGGGGTTGGCGATGCGCCCCTCGTTGATGTTGGACAGTTCCCACAGCGACTCGTTCAGCAGGTGTTCGGTGGCGATCGCGAACCGGCGGCGCCAGTCGGCCGACATCGAGGGCACCGTGCGGGTCCACAGGTCGGCGAGCCCCGCCTCGACCGGGTTCTGCGGCTCGGGCATCGGGGTCGACAGGTCCATCGGCATGAACATCGGGAGCCGGTCGAGGTACGCCTTGCCGCCGACGCGGTCCTGGGTGCGCTTGAAGATCTCCAGGAAGTGGTCGTCGAAGAAGAACACCCACACGTACCAGTCGGTGATGAGGGAGAGGGCTTCGGCGTCGCATTCGGGGTGGGTGTAGGCGCAGAGCAGGCCGTAGTCGTGCGCGTCCAGGTCGGCCTGCTCCCAGATCCCGGACCCCTCCAGCATGCCCATCTCGCGCGCCCACTCGGTGGAATGGGCCCGCGCCTCGTCGACGTGCGGGTTCAGCCGCGCGGGATACGGCATGTAGAAGTGCGGGAGTTCGAAGGGCTGCTGCGTCATGGCCCGGCCCTACCCCCGGGCCCCGAGGGGCATCCGCGGCGCGGCACATGATCACACCATCGCGTGAATCAAGGGTGAATCCGGGAGTTCTCGCCGGGCCTTGTGGCGTTCATCTCTACGCGCGCAGACTTCTCGCACCTCATGTGTCCCCCTCCCCCACCGGAGTCGCGATGACCCACACCGGATCTCTCTCCCGCCGCACGGCGCTCGCCTCCGTCGCCGGTGCGGCGCTGGCCACGACCGCGGCGCTCCCGGCCGCGGCGGCCGAGCGGCACGGCCGCCGGTCCGTGCGGTTCGCCACCTTCAACGCCTCCCTGAACCGCGCCACCCAGGGCGCGCTGATCACGGACCTGTCGACACCGGACAATGTCCAGGCACGCAACGCCGCGGAGACCATCCAGCGGGTCGACCCGGACGTCCTGCTGATCAACGAGTTCGACTACGACGAGCAGGGCACGGCGGTCCGTCTGTTCCTGCGCGACTACCTGTCCGTGGGCCACAACGGGGCGAAGCCGAGCCGCTTCCCGTACCACTACACCGGCCCCGTCAACACGGGCGTCGCCACCGGCGTGGACCTCGACGGGAAGAACGGCGCCGTCACGACGCCCGGTTCGGACGCGTACGGGCAGGACGCATACGGCTACGGCTGGTTCCCGGGGCAGTACGGCATGGTCGTGCTGTCCAAGTTCCCGATCGACATGCGCGCGGTGCGGACCTTCCAGCGCTTCCTGTGGAAGGACATGCCCGGTCACCTCATGCCCCCGGGCTACTACAGCGACGAGGCCCGCGCGATCCTGCGGCTGTCGTCGAAGAGCCACTGGGACGTGCCGGTGTGCATCGGGCACTCCACCGTGCACTTCCTGGTCTCGCACCCGACACCGCCCACCTTCGACGGCACCGAGGACCGCAACGGACGGCGCAATCACGACGAGATCCGCCTGTGGGCCGACTACATCGGCGGGCGCCGGCGCGGCTCCTACCTCTACGACGACAAGGGCGTGCGCGGTGGGCTGCGGCCCGGGGCACGGTTCGTGATCGCGGGCGACAACAACGCCGACCCGTACGACGGCGACAGCTACGACCACGCCATCCGGCAGCTGCTCGACCACCCGGCGGTGCGCCTCCCGGCCACTCCCCCGGCGAGCGCGGGCGGCGTGGAGGCCGCGAAGCTCCAGGGCGGCGCCAACACCTCGCACACCGGCAACCCGGCGTACGACACCTCCGACTTCGGCGACACCGCTCCCGGCAATCTGCGCGTCGACTACGTCCTGCCGTCCAGGGGCCTGATAGCAGGCACCAACGGCGTCTTCTGGCCGACGTCCGACGACCCGCTGTACCGGCTCGTGGGGGACGGCAGGACGGTGCCGACGTCCGACCACCGGCTGGTGTGGCAGGACGTGCGCCTGGGCTGAGCGACGGGCGAACGCGGGCGGGCTGACTACCGGTTGCGCACCGCCCGCCCCACCTCCGACCTCAGCGCTACGAACTCCGCCAAGCCCCGGGTCTTGATCTGGTCCCGGGGACCGGGGAGTCGGACGGGCAGGTCCAGGACGACCTTCGCGCCGGGCCCCGGGGAGAGGACGACCACGCGGTCGCCCAGGTAGACGCTCTCGTCGATGTCATGGGTGACGAAGACGATCGTGGCGCCGTCCGTACGGTGGACCTCCAGGAGGAGGTCCTCCAGGTCCTCGCGGGTCTGGGCGTCGAGGGAGCCGAAGGGTTCGTCCATGAGGAGCAGGGAGGGGCGGCAGACCAGGGCGCGGGCGATCGCCACCCGTTGCTGCATACCGCCCGAGAGCTGCCAGGGGTGGCGTCGGGCCGTGTCGGTGAGGCCGACCCGGGCCAGGATGCGGTCGGCCTCGGCCCGGCGTTCCGCTCTCGGCAGGTCCCTGCGGCGCAGCGGGAGCGCCACGTTCTCGCGGACCGTGAGCCAGGGGTAGAGGGAGCGGGCGTAGTCCTGGAAGACCACGGCCAGGTTGTCGGGGACGCCCCGCACGGGCGTGCCGTCCAGCGTGATCGTGCCGTCGTACTCGGGAAGCAGGCCCGCGACCGTGCGCAGCAGTGTGGACTTGCCGCAGCCGGACGGGCCGACGACGCACAGGAGTTGGCCGTCCGGCACGGTGAGGGTGATGTCGTGCAGTACCTGGTGGTCGCCGTAGTGCTGGCCGACCGTGTCTAGGCGGAGCATGCGTGTCCCTGGGCGGAGGAGGTAGAGGGCGTGAGGGTCATACGGTCGTCGTCCTCCCCTTCCCGACGAGCCGCTTCTCGACTGCCAGCAGGCCGGTGTTGAGGAGGTGTCCGAGGGCGCCGAGCAGAGCGAGTGCCGCCCAGACGGTGAGCAGGTCGGAGCGGGACTGGGCGTCGGTGAGCGTGAAGCCGATGCCGTTCGCGGTGCCCGGCAGCAGCTCCGAGAACACCATGAGGATGAGGGAGAGCGAGAGGCTCAGGCGCAGCCCGGCGAAGATGCGGGGCAGCGCGGAGGGCAGGATGAGGAAGCGGAGCCGTTCGGCCGGGGTGAGGCGCAGCACTGCGGCGACCTCCAGGCGTAGTGGGTCGGTGTTGCGGGCCCCTTCCGCCGTGTTGATCAGCACCGGCCAGACGGCGCTGAAGACGATCGACGCGATCTGCATCGGTGTGCCGAAGTCGAAGATCACGACGAAGACGGGGACCAGGGCGGGCGGCGGGACGGCGCGGGCGAACTGCAGGACGGGGTTGCACAGGGCGTACGCGCGCCGCGAGCGGCCCACCGCGACGCCGAGGGCGATCCCGGCGACGGCCGCGAGCGCGAACCCGGCGGCCATCCGGCCGAGGCTGGGCAGCACGTCGGCGACGGCGGCCTCGGTGAGGAAGCCGTGCCGGACGGGCCCCGAGAACCACAGGTCACGGGCGTGCCGCGCGATCTCGGCGGGCGGCGGGAAGTACACACTGCCGTGGGCGCGGGCGACCAACTGCCAGACGGCGACGGCGAGGAGGAGGAGGGTCCAGCGGAGCAGGGCGTGGCGTACGGGGGCGGGGGCCAGAGTGCGGCGCAGCGCGGCGCGGAGCTGGTTCATCGGCGCGCCTCGCAGGGTGAGGCGCGGAGCGTCGGGTGGTCGTAGGCACGACCGGCACCGCTCTGCCCGAAAGCCGTCGATGGCGTCACCGTCGCTGGCGTCACCATTGATGGCGTTACCGTCGTCGGCGTCACCGTCGATGGCATCACCCGCGCGGCAGTACAACAGCTCCCGCGCGCCCCGCCCGCCACGGACCAGGCACCCCGATCACCCGCGTCACGCGCCTCCCTGGCGCCCACCGCGTCGAACAACCCGCCGCCCCACACCGAACACCACGCCGGCGCCCCCTCACCCTCGCCCGCCCACTCGCCCGCACCAGCACCGGCTCCCGCACCCGCACCCGCACCCGCACCCGCACAAGTCAACTCACCCCACCCCCCGCCGCTCCGGCGTCCAAGGGAACAGCCGCCGCTCCCCCCACACCAGCACCCCGTTGATGACCAGCCCGAGCGCCCCCGCCCACACGACCCCCGCGAGCACATCCCGCGTCCCGTCCGTGGCCAGTCCCGCCTGGGCGATGAAGATGCCGAGTCCTTCGCCGAAGCCGGCGAGGATCTCCGTGGCGACGGCCAGGATGAGGGCGACCGCGGCCGAGATGCGGATGCCGGCGGCGATGAACGGGGCCGTGCCCGGCAGTTCGACGCGGAGGAGGACGGCGAGGCGGCCGAAGCCGAAGACGCGGAGGGTGTCCTTGGCCAGGGGGTCGGTCTCGCCGAGGCCGTAGACGGTGTTGAAGAGGATCGGCCAGACCGACGCGTACGTCACCAGCGCGACCTTGGTCTCGGTGCCGGAGCCGAGCAGGAGGGAGACCAGCGGGATCAGCGCGACGGACGGCAGCGGCCGCAGGAACTCCACGATCGCGCGCACGGCGGCATCGACGACCGGCACACTCCCGAGGACCAGACCGACCGGGACGGCGATGGCGACGGCCAGGGCGAGACCGAGCCCCCAGGCGCGCAACGTGGCGGCGATACCGCCAAGGAACACCGAGTCGCCCGCCAACTCCACGGCGCGGGCGAGGACTTCGGAAGCGGGCGGCAGATAGCTGCGCCGCACGAGACCGGCACGGGAGACGGCCTCGCAGACCCCGAAGGCCACCACCACGCCCAGGGCGCCTAGCAGCAGCCGCTCCTGACGGCCCTTCACGTCACCTCACTCGACCATCAGCGTCGCCGGGTCGATCGGCTTCTTCAGCATCCCCTGCTTCTCCATCAGGTCGGTGAGCCGCTTGAGTTGCGCGGCGTCCATGGTCGGCGGGAAGACGGGCAGATCGATCGACTCGGCCTGCTTCTCGGTCACCTTGGTGTACGTCGGCAGGGTGTCGCGTACGACGGACGGGTCCTCGGCGGCGATCCGTACGGCCTTCTTCAGGGCCCTTTGGAAGGCGGCCAGCGTCTTGTCGTTCCCGTCGGCGTACTTGCTCGTGCTGATGTAACCGCTGAGCGGAATGCCCTCCACGGGTGCGGACGAGCCGTCGACCAGGACCCTGGCCTTCAGCTCGTCCTGGATGGAGCTGTCGTAGGGCTCGACGGCGTGCACCGCGTCCACCTGCCCCTTGTCCAGGGCGGCGCCCATCTGCGGGAAGGGGATCGCCCGGTAGACGGGGCGGCCGACGCCCTGTTGCGCGAGGATCTCGTTGAAGGTGAGCGACTGGACGTTGTTCAGGGTGTTGACCGCGAGCTTCTTGCCTTCGAGGTCGGCGACGGTCTTGATGTCCGAGTCCGCGGGCACCAGGACCTCCATCATGCGCGGCGCTGCCCGGATCGCCTCGGCGACTATGCGGATGTCGAGCGTGCCCTGCTCCTGGGCCTGCAGATAGGTGACGTAGTTCGCGCTCGCGACCATGTCCATCTGCCCCTTGGCCAGGGCCGGAATTGCCTGGAGGCTCTGCTGGACCTGCTGGATACGGACGTCGAGCCCCTCCTTCTCGAACAGGCCACGGTCCCGCGCGATGTAGAGGGCGACGCAGTCGATCAGCGGCAGGGCGGCCACTCTGACGGTCTTGCGCCCCCCGGCCCCGGACGAGGAGTCCCCGTCGCCGCAGGCCGTGAGCGCCACCAGCATGAGCGTGGCCATTCCGACCGCCACTGTCCTCGTTCCCGCGCGCAATTGACGTAACGGCATGTCGACATGACTAGCAAGAATTTGTCATGATCACCACATACTCGTCGCCGCTGTACACGCTCAGCACAGCGACCCGGACCCGTCAATCTGTCGGTCTCCACCGATATACGCCACCTTGGTCGCATGACCTCCTTCACGCTCCCCCACGAGCTGCACGGCGACGGCGCCCACAAGGTGTTCGCCGTGCACGGCTGGTTCGCCGACCGGTCCGCCTACGCGGGCGTCCTTCCCGACCTCGACCGTACGGAGTTCACCTACGCCCTCGTCGATCTGCGCGGCTACGGCGGCGCCAAGCAGGCGGTCGGCGCGTATACGACGGCCGAAGCGGCCCTCGACCTGGTGGAACTTGCCGACCGGCTCGGCTGGGAGCGGTTCTCGGTGGTCGGTCACTCGATGGGCGGCGCGGTCGGCCAGCGCCTCCTCGCCGCCGCCCCGCACCGGCTGCGCAGGCTGGTCGGGGTGTCGCCGGTGCCCGCGTCGGGGCTGGCACTGCCGCCGGAGCAGTGGGAGCTGTTCGCGGACGCGGCGCACAAGCCGGAGAACCGGCGCACGATCATCGACCTCACCACCGGTGGCCGCCGCCCGGACGCCTGGCTCGACCGTATGGTGACCCGTTCGCTCGCGGTCAGCGACCAGAAGGCGTTCCGCGCCTGGCTGGACTCATGGGCCGGGGAGGACTTCCACACCCGCGTCGAAGGCTCCCCGGTACCCGCCCTCGCCGTGACCGGCGCCCTCGACCCGGCCCTCTCGGCCGACCTCGTGCACCGGACGTGGATGACCTGGTACCCCCGCGCCGAGCTGCGTGAACTCCCCTCCACGGGCCACTACGCGATGGACGAGACCCCGCTCGAACTGATCCGCGTGATCGAGGACTTCCTGCGCGCGGACCACTCCGACGAGGGCGAGCAGGCGTGACGGTCCACCACGCTCCCCCCGTCCCCGACGTCTTCGACCCCCGCCGGTACGCCACCGGCGTCCCGTACGACGCCTACCGGGTCCTGCGCGACCACCACCCCGTGGTCCGGCAGGACGAGCCGGAGGTACTGGGCTGGCCGGCCGGGCCCGGGTTCTGGGCGGTGACCCGGCACGCGGACGTGGTGCGGGTGCTCAAGGACTCGGCGACGTACTCCTCCTACATCGGCGCGACCCAGATCCGCGACCCGGATCCGGACGACCTGCCGTTCATCCGGCGCATGATGCTCAATCAGGATCCGCCGGGGCACGGCCGGTTGCGGCGGCTGGTCAGCCGGGCGTTCACACCGGGGCGTATCGACCGCTTCACCGGGGTCGCGGAGCACCGGGCACGGACACTCCTCGCGCGTGCCCTGGCGGAGGCCCGCGCCTCGGACGGCACCGTCGACCTGGTCACCGCCGTCACCGACGACTACGCCCTGCTCAACCTCGCCGACCTGCTCGGCGTGCCGGAGGCCGACCGCAAGCTGCTGCTGCACTGGACGCGGCGGGTGATCGGCTACCAGGACCCCGACGAGGCGGGCCCCGCGGTGCTGGACGAGAAGGGCCGGCCGGTCAATCCGCGGTCGCCCGCCATGCTGCGGGACATGTTCGGGTACGCCCAGCAGCTGGCCGCGCACAAGCGGCGGTATCCCGACGACGATGTGATGACCACGCTCGCCCATGACCCCGAACTCTCCGGGCCCGAGCTGGAGATGTTCTTCTTCCTGCTCACCGTCGCCGGCAACGACACCGTCCGCAGCGCGGCACCCGGCGGACTGCTCGCCCTCGCCGAACACCCGGAGGAGTACGCCCGCCTGCGCGACGGAGACATCGAACTCCCCTCCGCCGTCGACGAGTTGCTGCGCTGGCACCCGCCCGTCCTCACCTTCCGCCGCACCGCGGCCGAGGACACCGAACTGGCCGGCCGTCGTATCCGCGCGGGCGACAAGGTGGTCGTCTTCCACGCCTCCGCCAACCGTGACGAACGGGTCTTCACCGACCCGGACCGCCTGGATCTGTCCCGCACCCCGAACCCGCACGTGTCCTTCGGCGACGGCCCGCACGTCTGCCTCGGCGCGCACTTCGCCCGGCTCCAACTGCGCGTGCTCTACCGGGAAGCCTCACGGGCGCTCCCCGAGCTACGGACGGCGGGAGCGCCCGGACGCCTGGTGTCTAACTTCATCAACGGCATCAAGTCCCTGCCCGTACACATCACTTGAGCCGAGTCAGCCGTACCGTGCCACCCGGGCCGGTACGGCTGTCATGTCACGTCCGCACCTGGATCAGCGCATGCGTCCCACCGGTCCGCCACTTCTGTCCCTCCGCCGCCACCAGCGCCGCCTCGGTGCGGGCGTCCAGGCCGGTGATCACGTCGGACTTCAGGGTGCGCAGGGCGGCGACCGGGCCGGGGAAGTGGGCGGTGACGTCGGCGAAGGACGTGGTCGGGGGCCAGAGCCGGTCGCCGACCAGACGGCGGTAGTTGAGATCGCCCTTGACGACGGTGAGGGTGGCCGAGGCCAGCTCCTCACGCAGATCGCCGGGCAGCTCCGCGAACGGCAGCGGGGCGGCGGCGAAGGGATGGGCCCGGACGACGAGGCGGCCGTCCGTCATGGCCGACCAGAGGGTGCGTCCGTACGTCGCGGCCGCCCCCGGTGCCGCCGTCAGCCGGCGCAGGGCGTCGAGTACGTCGGTGTGGGTGGCGTCGGAGACGTAGTAGGGGTACGGCTTGACGTGGAGGACGGCCCGCCCGACACGCCCCTGGTCGAGGAGGTGGGCGATCAGGAGCAGGTCGGGGACGAGTTCGCGGCCCGCGTTGTCGGCGATCAGACACAGGGTGGCCGAGTGCGTGCCGTCCGTCCCCGTGGGCGGCAGCAGGGACCAGAGGGTCTCACTGTCGTCGGACACCAGGGGCGGGGTGTCGGATGAGCCCTCGTCGTGCGCGGCCGACAGCCGGAAGCCGAGGTCGGCGCGGTTGCCCCACAGAGAGCCGTGCAGCAGCGCCCGGTCCTGTTCGTC
>JABFVM010000596.1 GCA_013362785.1 Streptomyces sp.
GGGGCCGCCGTGGTCAGAGGGCACGAGCGAGGCAGGCGGAGGGGCGCGATGACCAAGCGCACGACCGAGGTGCGGTCGGGGGGCCGCCAGCACGAAGGCACGGGGGAGGCGGTCGGAGGGGCCGCCGTGACCAAGCGCATGACCGAGCCGGGCGGGGAGTGGCCATGACCGAGGCGCGGCCGGGGGCCTCCATGACTAAGGCCAAGGACAGGACCGAAGCAGGCGGGAAGCAGGTATGAGCAAGGGCGTGGCCGAGGGCGTCCACCGGCGTGGTCTGCGCTTTCTGCGGGAGCGGTGGGCGGTCGTGCTGCGGCTCGGTGGCTGGTCCGTGCTGGAGACCGGGCAGACCTTTCTCACCGGGTACGCGCTCGCCCGTGCCCTGGACGACGGGTTCCTGGCCGGACGCCCCGGGACCGGGCTCGTCTGGCTCGGGGTGGCCGGACTCGGGGTGCTCGTCGGGGCGTACGGCACCGTGCGGGTGTACGGCGCCGTCGCCGCCCTCACCGAACCGCTCCGGGACCGGCTGGTGACGCGGGTCGTCGCGCGCGGGGTGCGGGAGGCGGACGCCGGGGCGCTGTCCGGGCTGACCCAGCAGGTGGAGATCGCGCGGGACACCTTCGCCGGGCTGGTGATGGTGTCGCGTTCGTTCGTGTTCACGGCGGCCGGTGCCGTCGTCGGACTGGTGTCGCTCGACCCGCTGCTCCTGCTGGTGGTGGGGCCGCCGCTCGCCGCCGGTCTGGGCCTGTTCGCGGCGACACTGCGACCGCTGGCCCGTCGGCAGGAGGCGTTCCTCGTCGCCGACGAGGCGCTGGCCGACTCGCTCGGCACCGTCTGTCCGGGGTTGCGGGACATCACCGCGGCCGGGGCCGAGGAACGGATCGCCGCCGCCACGCGGAGCCGGGTCGACGCCGAGCTGCGAGCCGCGTGTTCCCTCGCCCGCTGGGGCGTCCTGCGCGTGGCCTCACTCGCGCTCGGCGGCCAGCTCCCGATCGTCCTGCTCCTCGCCTGCGCGCCCTGGCTCCTGGATCACGGCGTCACCCCCGGCGCGCTGGTGGGCGCCCTCGCCTACGTCACCCAGTCCCTGCTGCCCGCCTTGCGCAACCTGGTCCACGGCCTGGGCACGAGCGGCTCACGGCTTGTGGTGGTGCTGCGACGACTGACCCGCGAGGCGTCCTCCGGGGCCGAGACCAAGACCGAGGCCGAGATCACAGCGAGTGAATCGCATGAGGCTGGGGCAAGTGCGGAAGCCGGGACCGGCACCGCCCACGCCCAGGCCCAGGCTCAGGCCCCCGTCCCGGCCCCGGCGTCGGCGTCCGCGTCCGCCTCCGAAGCACCCTCCACCCCACCCGCCCTCTCCCTCACCTCCGTCACCTTCGCCTACGGCCCCGCCGCCACCCCCGTCATCGACGACCTCGACCTCACCCTCCCGCCCGGCACCCACCTGGCCGTCGTAGGACCGAGCGGTATCGGGAAGTCCACGCTCACCGCGCTGGTCGCCGGGGTCCTTGAACCGGGGCGCGGCACCGTCCGGCTGTGCGGGCACCCCGTGCCCGGGCCGCAGGCCGCCGCGTTGCGGGTGCTGATCCCGCAGGAGGCGTACGTGTTCACCGGCACGCTCGCCGAGAACCTCGGGCTGCTGCGGCCGGACCCGGTGCCCGAGGCGGAGCTGCTCGCCGCGGCCGAGGAGGTGGGGCTGCTGCCGGTGCTCGAAGCGCTCGGCGGGCCGGACGCGCCGGTCGATCCGGCGGCGCTCTCGGGAGGCGAGCGGCAGCTCGTCGCGCTGACCCGGGCCTATCTGTCGCGCGCGCCGCTCGCCCTGCTCGACGAGGCGACCTGCCATCTGGACGCGAGGGCCGAGGAGCGCGCGGAGCGGGCCTTCGCGGACCGGCCGGGCGGCACGCTGGTGGTCGTCGCGCACCGCATCAGCTCGGCCCGCCGCGCCGAACGGGTGCTGGTGATGGACGGCCGGCGCACGGCATACGGCACCCACGACGAACTCCTGCGCCGCTCGGCGTCGTACCGGGAGCTCGTGGGCGGTTGGACGCCCGTGCCGTCACAGCCAGCCCTCGCCCTGCGAGATGCGGATCGCGTCGACGCGGTTGCGGGCACCGGTCTTGCGGGTGATGGCGGCCATGTAGTTGCGCACCGTCCCGTGGGACAGATGCAGACTCCCCGCGATCTCCGCCACCGAGGCTCCCTCGGCGGCGAGTGATAACACGCTCAGCTCCCGCCGGGTCAGCGGCATCTCGGCGGCCTTGAGGAAGCCGAAGCCGAGCGAGTCGTCGATGAAACGTTCCCCCGCGGCGACCCGCCGGATTCCGTGCACGAGGTTCTCGGGCGAGCCCTCCTTGTCCACGTAGCCGAGGGCACCGGCCTCGGCGGCCCGCTTGAGCAGGCCCGGTCTGTGCGCGCCGGCCAGCACGAGGAGCCGTGGCGGGGTCCGGCCGGGCTCGCGGACGAGGAGGTCACCCAGCGGCGGGATGCCGTAGGTGTCCGTGCAGTCGAGGTCGGCCGCGCAGACGTCCGGTCGTACGGATCGCAGCCGGCCCGCCGCGCTCTGCCACGAGGCGTCGAACACCCTGAGGTCCGGTTGCCGCCGCAGCCACTCCGCCAGGACCGACCTGAGCAGACACACGTCGTGCACCAGAAGCACCCGGATCACTTCCCGTCCCTTCGACTCGCCGTACACCGGTTCCGTGGTGAAGAGCGCGTGCCCCATTGTTCGCGTCCGGCACCGCCACCGGGCGCGAAGAACCGGCCATCAGGGTGCGCGGGGGCGCACGCGCGGCGCCCGCACGCTGCCTCGCGCTTCGACTGCGGGGGCATGCTCCGGGGCCGACGGGGTACAGGGCGGTTCTCGCCACGCCGCGGGTACCCCTGTGCCTGTGCACGTGCCCGCGGGGTTGTGCGGTGCGCTCGCCGTGCGCGAAGAGGCGTGAGGGGGCAGATTTGAGCCCTGGGGCCCCTGCGCGCGTGAGCGGCTCGGGTCGCCTCGGGACGCGCCCGTGCGAGGAGGTGGTCGGCGTGTCCGACGGGCACACGCCCGCCCAGGCAACGGCGGCCGCGCGGACACGGGTCGGCCGGCCGCTGCTGTCGCTCGCGCTGGCCTCGATGATGGACGAGGTGCACGCGCACTCCGGTGCCGTGTATCTGCTGGCCGCCGACGAACCCGTACTGGAGATGGCCGTGATGGCGGGTCTGCCCAGGGCGTTCGCGGCGCCGTGGGAGCGGGTGGGGCTGAGCGCGCCGATCCCGGTGGCCGAAGCCGTGCGTGAACGGCGGCTGGTCTGGGTCGGGGGCGAGGAGGAGATGGCGGCCCGGTATCCGCGGATCGCCGTCGTTCTGCCCTATCCGTTCGCGCTGGCCGCGCTGCCCGTGGCCACCGAGTCCACCGCGTACGGCGCTATCTTCGTGACCTGGCCGGGTTCGCATCCCCCGGAGCTGTCGGACCGGGAGCAGGAGCATCTTGCGGCGGCCTGCCGACGGCTCGCGGTGCGGCTGGAACGCGCCATGGAGGACAGCCGTCCGCCGCTGCCCGAGCCCGATCTGCTGGCCGGCCCGGCGTTCAGCGGCGCGGCCGGCACGCTCGGCACGGTGGAGGCGGCGCGGATGGTGGCGCGGCTGCCGTACGGGCTGTGCTCGCTCGATCTGCACGGCCGGGTCAGTTTCGCCAACCCGGCGGCGGCCGAGCTGATCGGTGTCCCGGCCAGCCGACTGCTCGGCAACCAGCTGTGGGCGTCGGTGCCCTGGCTGAACGACCCGGTGTACGAGGACCGTTACCGCGCCGCGCTGATGAGCCAGCAGACCACGTCGTTCGTGGCCCTGCGCCCGCCCGGCGACTGGCTGTCGTTCCGGATGTATCCGAGCACGACCGGCCTGAGCGTGCGTATCAGCAGGGCCCGCGCGGTGGCCGAGATGGGGCGCGGTGGACCCCGGCCGGGCGGCGCGCCGGCCCGGCTGGTGACCATCTCGCAGGTGCTGAGCCTGGCCGGCGCGCTCACCGAGGCGGCCGGCGTACAGGACGTGGTGCAGCTGGTCGCGGACGAGATCGTCCCGGCCGTCGGCAGCCAGGCGCTGGTCGTGCTGGGGTCGCAGGCGGGGCGGCTGCATGTGCTGGGCCACCGCGGCTATCCGGATGCGGGGGTCGTCGAGCGGTTCGACGGGATGCCGTTGACCGAGCGGACCCCGGGCTCCCATGCGCTCACCACCGGGGTGCCCGCGTTCTTCGAGTCCCAGCAGGAGCTGGAGCGGCTGTATCCGACGCGGCAGGCGGCTCCCGACGGCTTCGCGGCCTGGGCGTATCTGCCGCTGATCGCCTCCGGCCGGCCGGTCGGCACCTGTGTGTTCGCCTACGCCGAGCCGCATCCCTTCCCGGCGGACGAACGCGCGGTCCTGACCAGTCTGGGCGGGCTGATCGCGCAGGCGCTGGAGCGGGCCCAGCTGTACGACGCCAAGCACCAGCTGGCGCACGGCCTGCAGTCCGCCCTGCTCCCCCATTCGCTGCCGAAGCTGCCCGGCATCGACGCCGCCGCGCGCTATCTGCCCGCGACGCAGGGCATGGAGATCGGCGGTGACTTCTACGACCTGGTGCCGACGGAGCAGGGACTGACGGCGGCGGTGATCGGGGACGTGCAGGGCCACAACGTCACCGCGGCCGGCCTGATGGGTCAGCTCCGCACCGCCGTACGGGCGTACACGACCGTCGGCCAGGCCCCCGAGGAGGTCATGCGCAGCACCAACCGGCTGCTGCTCGACCTCGGCGCGGACCTGTTCGCCAGCTGTCTGTATCTGCGCCTCGATCCGGAGCACGGACGGGCGGTGATGGCCCGCGCCGGGCATCCTCCGCCCCTGCTGAGGCGGCCCGACGGACGGGTACGGGTGCTCGACCTCGCCGGCGGCCCGCTGCTCGGCATCGACGGCTCGCCCTCCTATCCGACCACCGACGTCGACCTCACGCCCGGCTCCGTACTCGTCCTCTACACCGACGGACTGATCGAATCGCCCGGCGTCGACATCGAGGACGCCCTCGCCGACCTGGGCAAGGTGCTCACCGAGGCCGGGGAACGACCTCTGGACGAGCTGGCCGACCTGCTGGTCGAGCACAGCGCGTCGGTGCGGGAGCGGGTCGATGACGTGGCGCTGCTGTTGCTGCGGGCTCGGGGGTGACGGGAAGTCGGCGTGTTGCGGGGGCGGTCTGGTGTGGG
>JABFVM010000399.1 GCA_013362785.1 Streptomyces sp.
AGGGGCCCGACGGGGACGTACCCGCCGTGATGCCGGCATGAGTCTCCTCGTCGTGGGGCTGAGCCACCGCAGCGCCCCGGTCAGCGTCCTGGAGCGGGCCGCGCTCGGCGCGGACGCCCAGATCAAGCTGCTGCAGGACACGGTCGCCGCCGAACCGGCCGCCGAGGCCGCCGTGCTGGCCACCTGCAACCGCATCGAGCTGTACGCCGACGTCGACAAGTTCCACGCCGGAGTCGCCGAGCTGTCCACGCTGCTCGCCCAGCACAGCGGGGTGGGGCTGGACGAGCTCACGCCGTACCTCTACGTCCATTACGAGGACCGGGCCGTCCACCACCTCTTCTCGGTGGCCTGCGGGCTCGACTCCATGGTCGTCGGCGAGGGGCAGATCCTCGGGCAGATCAAGGACTCCCTCGCCAAGGCGCAGGAGCTGCACAGCGCCGGACGGCTGCTGAACGACCTGTTCCAGCAGGCCCTGCGCGTCGGCAAGCGCGCCCACTCCGAGACCGGTATCGACCGGGCCGGACAATCGCTGGTCACCTTCGGCCTGGAGCAGCTGGCCGAGGGTACGGACGTCACGGCGTGGGCCCGCGGCAAGAAGGCCCTGGTCATCGGCGCCGGTTCGATGTCCTCGCTGGCCGCGGCCACGCTCGCGCGGGCCGGGGTCGCCGAGATCGTCGTCGCCAACCGCACCTACGACCGCGCCGAGCGGCTCGCCCAGATCCTCTCCGAGGCCGACGGCACGGACGTGCCCGCCCGCGCGGTACCGATGGAGTCGGTGCCGGTCGAGCTGACACGTGCCGATGTCGCCGTCTCCTGCACCGGAGCGACCGGCCTGGTCCTCACGGCCGAGGAGGTCGCCGCCGCGGTGGAGGGCCGTACCGGTCAGCCGGTCGCCTTCGCGGAGGCGGGTGACGGCGGTCGTACGGCTGACAAGGCGCCCGCCCCCAGGACCCACGCCGACTCCGCCGACGTACGGCAGACTCCGCTGCCGCCCACCAGCGTCGGCACCGACGAGAACTGCCCGCTGGACCTCACCGCCGCCGTGCAGGGAGGTTTCTCTGTGCTCGGCGAGGCCGCCGTCGCCGGAATGGACGCGGCCACGCTGGAGCAGCACGCGGCGTGGGCGGCCGGCAGTGCCGTCGACCGGCGAGAGGCCGCCCGGCGCAGCCCCGAGGCGGATGCCGAGCTGATCACCGCGCTCGCCGCGACCGTGGCCACCGTCGGCCGCATCCCCGAGCGCCGCAAGCCCGAGCCGGTCGCCGAGGCTCCCCGCCTCGCGCCGACGCTCTCCCTGCTCGACCTCGCCATGCCCCGCGATATCGACGCGGCCGTGCACCGGCTGGCCGGGGTGCGACTGGTCGACATCGAGTCGCTGGCGGAAGCCTCCGCCGACGCCCCGATGGCGGCCGACGTCGACCAGGTCCGCCGTATCGTCTCCGACGAGGTCGCGGCCTTCGGCGCCGCGCTGCGGGCCGCGCACATCACACCCACCGTCGTCGCCCTGCGTGCGATGGCCGCCGATGTCGTGGCGAACGAGATCGCCCGACTGGAAGGCCGGCTGCCGGGCCTCGACGACAAGCACCGCGGCGAGATCACGCAGACCGTCAAGCGTGTCGTCGACAAGCTGCTGCACGCGCCGACCGTGCGGGTCAAGCAGCTCGCGGCCGAGCCCGGCGGCGCCGGGTACGCGGATGCCCTGCGGACCCTGTTCGACCTCGATCAGGAGACGGTGGCCTCCGTCTCCCGTGCCGAGGACAGCACCGAGAAGAACCGAGGCCCACGATGACTCAGCAGCCACTACGGCTCGGCACCCGGCGCAGCAAGCTCGCCATGGCCCAGTCCGGGCAGGTCGCGGACGCCGTGCGCAAGGTGACCGGACGGCCCGTCGAACTCGTCGAGATCACCACGTACGGCGATGTCTCGCGCGAGGCCCTCGCGCAGATCGGCGGCACCGGCGTGTTCGTCACCGCCCTGCGCGACGCGCTCCTCAAGGGCGAGGTCGACTTCGCCGTGCACTCCCTCAAGGACCTGCCGACCGCGCAGCCCGAGGAGCTGGCCCTCGCGGCCGTGCCCGTGCGGGAGGATCCGCGGGACGTGATCGTCGCGCGGGACGCGCTGAAGTTCACCGACCTGCCGCGCGGGGCGCGCATCGGCACGGGTTCGCCGCGCCGGATGGCCCAGCTCAACGCGTACGCGCGCAGCCATGGACTGGACATCGAGACGGTGGCGATCCGCGGCAACGTGGACACCCGGATCCGGTACGTGCGCGACGGTGAGCTGGATGCGGTGGTGCTTGCTGCGGCTGGGCTGCAGCGCATCGGCCGCATCGAAGAGGTGACTGACTTCCTGTCGGTCGACACGGTTTTGCCCGCCCCCGGCCAGGGGGCCCTGGCGATCGAGTGCACCGCGGACAACGCGGACCTCATCGCCGCGCTCGGCGAGCTCGACGACCCGTTCACCCGGGTCGCCGTGACCGCCGAGCGATCACTGCTCGCCGCCCTGGAGGCCGGCTGCTCCGCCCCTGTGGGCGCGCTGGCCGACCTGCTGGCCGACGGGCAGATTGTCAAGGAAATGCGCCTGCGCGGCGTCGTCGGTACGACCGACGGCACGCGGATGGTGCAGCTGTCCACCACCGGTCCCGTGCCCGAGACGCACGACCAAGCGCTGGCGCTCGGTCGCGAACTCGCTACCGAGATGCTTGCCCAGGGCGCGGCCGGTCTGATGGGGGAGCGAGCACAGTGAGCCCCACCACCCTTCCCGCCGGCCTTGAACACGGGCACGTCACCTTCCTCGGTGCCGGACCCGGGGATCCGGGGCTACTAACCCTGCGCGCAGTAGAGGCGCTGGCGAGTGCCGACGTACTCGTCGCCGAGCACGAGGTGCTCGACGTCGTACGCCAGCACGCCAGACAGGGCGTCGCCGAAGTGGACACGGACACGGGGCCCGATTCGGGCGCCGCTCCGGGCACAGGCACGCCTCAACTGGCGGTTGTTGACGGCGCGTCAACAACCGCTGGGCTACCCGCGGTGCGGGATGCGGCACATCTTGTCATGGAGGCCGCACGGGGCGGCAGGCGGGTCGTGCGTGCGGTGTCCGGGGATCCCGGGCTCGACACGTACGCCGCCGAGGAGATGCTGGCCTGCGCCGCGGCCGGCGTGCCGTTCGAGGTCGTGCCGGGTGTGGCCGCGGCCGTGGGCGTGCCCGCCTACGCCGGTGTGCCGCTGCGGGACGCGCAGGGCGCGGACGTGCGGTTCGTGGACGCGCGTACCGCCTCGGACCGGTGCTGGACCGAGGTCGGGGCGTCGGACGGGACCGTCGTCGTGTCGACGACGCTGGACTCCGTGGGCGCGGCCGCGGGTGAGCTGGTCTCCGCGGGGCGCAAGCCCGACACGCCGATGACCGTCACCGTCGCCGGTACGACCACCCGGCAGCGGACCTGGACCGCGACGCTGGGGACCATCGCCCAGACGCTGAAGCAGGCCAAGGTGCTGCCCTCGCCGGAAGGCGGGCGGCCGGTGATAGCCGTGGTCGGTGAGCGTTCCGCCGCAGCACAGCGCGACCAGTTGTCGTGGTTCGAGTCCAAGCCGCTCTTCGGGTGGCGGGTGCTCGTGCCGCGCACGAAGGAGCAGGCGGCTTCGCTCTCCGACCAGTTGCGGTCGTACGGGGCCGTGCCGCACGAGGTGCCGACGATCGCCGTCGAGCCGCCGCGCACGCCCCAGCAGATGGAGCGGGCGGTCAAGGGGCTCGTCACCGGGCGGTACGAGTGGATTGCGTTTACGTCTGTCAACGCGGTCAAGGCTGTGCGGGAGAAGTTCGAGGAGTACGGGCTCGATGCGCGGGCGTTCGCCGGGATCAAGGTCGCTGCGGTGGGGGAGCAGACCGCGAAGGCGTTGATCGCCTTTGGTGTGAAGCCGGATCTTGTTCCTTCGGGGGAGCAGTCGGCTGCGGGGCTGCTTGAGGACTGGCCGCCGTACGACCCTGTCTTCGACCCGATCGACCGGGTGTTCCTGCCGCGTGCCGACATTGCCACGGAGACCCTCGTGGCCGGGCTCATCGAGCTGGGCTGGGAGGTCGATGACGTCACCGCCTATCGGACCGTGCGGGCTTCGCCGCCGCCGGCCGAGACGCGGGAGGCGATCAAGGGGGGTGGCTTTGATGCCGTTCTCTTCACGTCGTCTTCCACCGTGCGGAATCTCGTGGGGATCGCCGGTAAGCCGCACAACGTGACGGTGATCGCCTGTATCGGGCCTGCCACTGCGAAGACTGCCGAGGAGCATGGGCTTCGGGTGGATGTGATGGCTCCTGAGCCGTCTGTGCACAAGCTTGCCGAGGCGTTGGCGGACTTTGGGATGCGGCGGCGGGCTGCGGCCGTTGAGGCGGGGGATCCGGTTACTCGGCCCAGTGAGCGGCGGCCGGGGGCTCGGCGGCGGCGGTCCACGACGTAGTTCGTTCGTCGGTTGTGGGTGGTGGGGGTGCGCGTGTGCGGTTTTCGCCCCCGCCGCCCCTACCCGTCCCATCCTCAAGGGGCTCTGCCCCTTTGATCCCGAGGCCTTCTGGGGGCTGCCGCCCCCAGGCCCCCGCTTCGGCCCTTAAAGGGCCTTGTCCTCAAACGCCGGACGGGCTGGATGGTGTGGGCCGGGGGGTCTCAAACGCCGGACGGGCTGATGGTGTGGCCGAAGCGGAGTAGGTTTGTGGGGTCGTATGTCGATTTGTCCTGGCTTAGGCGGGTGTGGACCTCGGGGGTCCAGGCTCGGGCTCGGTCGGTGGGGGTGCCGGGGGTGCCGTGGATGTTGATCATTGTGCGGCCCGTGCCGTGGGGGGACATCGCCTTGTAGAGGGATGCCGTGGCCCTCTCTATTGCCTTGGCTTCCTGCGGGGTTGTCGGGACGCCTATCGATTCCAGTAGGTAGTTCGCGTCTCGGGCGCAGATCGCGTCCTCCATGCGGGCCGGGCGGGCCAGGGCGCCGCCCATGTGGCGGATCTCCGCTATCAGGAGGGGGAAGTCGGGGGCCGCTGGGCCTGCCTGGGAGAGGAAGGCGCGGATCGCGTCCGGGGGCAGGTCGCGGAGCAGGGCGCAGGATTCCCTTGCGGGGAGCGGGTCCTGGGGTTCCATGAAGATGCGGTCCATGGCCGCGTACGGCATTTCCTCCACCGTGTCGATCAACACCGGGGCCGCCGAGCGGATGGGGGGCAGAAGGCTCTCGCCCGCTGCCGGGTCGCCCGTGTACGCGATCGCGACCCTGGCCCAGAAGCCGCCGCGCAACGGCTCGGGGATCTGGGGGAGGGGCGGCAGGCGTAGCAGGGTGAACGCGCTGCACATTTCCTCGGGGACCTGGCGTGTCCAGTCCGCCCAGGTCGTCAGCAGTGCCTCCGCGTGCTCGCCGGGGCAGTAGATGGCGCCGCCCAGCAGCCGGGAGAGCGGGAGCAGGTCGAAGGTCAGGGACGTCACGACGCCCACGTTTCCCTTGCCTCCGCGCAGGGCCCAGAAGAGTTCCGGTTCGTGGTCGGGGTCGCATTCGCGGAGGGTGCCGTCGGGGGTGGCCACCTGGAGAGAACGGACCAGGTCCGCCGCGTAGCCGTAGGTGCGGCCCAGGACCGGCAGGCCGCCGCCCAGGGTGTAGCCGACGACGCCGGCGTCCGTGGAGGTGCCGCAGAGTGCGGCCAGGCCGTGCGGTGCGGCCGCGTCCAGGACGTGGCGCCACTTCGCCCCGGCCCCGACCGTCGCCACACGCCGGTCCGGGTCGATGCGTACCTCGGTCATACGGGTCGTCGTGATCAACAGACCGTACGGGATGGGGAAGTTCGCCCCGTGGCCCGTCGCCTGGACCGCCACCGGCGTATCGGTGGCCGACGCCCAGCGCAGGGCCCGCACTATGTCGTCCGCGCCCGTCGCGCCCACGACCACCTCGGGGGTGTGCAGCGCGGACAGGTTGAAGCCGGTGACCTCGGCGGCGTAGCCGTCGTCGCCGGGGCGCAGGACCGGGCCGTCGATCTCGGAGAGGGCGAAGAGATCGGGGATGTTGTGGTGGGTGGCGGCGGCGGTCATCGCGGCCTCCCTGGTGTCTGTCAGGAGGGCAAGGGCTGCCCTGGGGGCCGTTCGTCGGGCTTCTCTTCAGGATGGACCCGGGGGTGTGCGGGGCGCATTCCGGGCCGCGTTCCGGGCCGTCGTCCGCGCCCTCGCCGTTCCGACGGCCAGTCGGCAAAGGTGCTGCCGGGGCGGGCGTAGCGTAGGTGGCATGACGACGTACGGATCCTTCCCCGGTACGCGGCCGCGGCGTCTGCGGACCACCCCCGTGATGCGGCGCATGGTCGCCGAGACCAGGCTGCACCCCGCCGACTTCATCCTCCCGGCCTTCGTGCGCGAGGGCGTCAGCGAGCCCGTGCCGATCACCGCCATGCCGGGGGTCGTCCAGCACACCCGGGACAGTCTGAAGAAGGCGGCCGCGGAGGCGGTCGAGGCCGGTGTTTCCGGGATCATGCTGTTCGGGGTGCCCGAGGAGGACAAGAAGGACGCCATCGGGACGCCCGGTACCGATCCGGACGGGATTCTGCAGGTCGCCATCCGCGATGTGCGGGCCGAGGTGGGCGACGAGCTGCTCGTCATGAGCGACCTCTGCCTCGATGAGACCACCGATCACGGGCACTGCGGAGTGCTCGACTCCGAGGGGCGCGTCGACAATGACGCCACCCTGGAGCGGTACGCCGAGATGGCACAGGTCCAGGCCGACGCCGGAGCCCATGTCGTGGGGCCCAGCGGGATGATGGACGGGCAGATCGGGGTCGTCCGGGACGCCCTCGACCAGATCGGTCGGGACGACGTCGCCATCCTCGCCTACACCGCCAAGTACGCCTCCGCCTTCTTCGGGCCTTTCCGGGAGGCCGTCGGCTCGTCGCTGAAGGGTGACCGCCAGACGTACCAGCAGGACCCTGCCAACGCACGGGAGTCCCTGCGTGAGCTCGCCCTCGATCTGGAGGAGGGCGCCGACATGGTGATGGTCAAGCCGGCCGGGCCCTACCTCGACATCCTGGCGCGGGTCGCCGACGCCGTGGACGTGCCGGTCGCCGCCTACCAGGTCTCCGGCGAGTACTCGATGATCGAGGCCGCCGCCGAGAAGGGCTGGATCGACCGGGACCGGGCCATCCTTGAGGCGCTGACCGGCATCAAGCGGGCCGGTGCGCGCAACATCCTCACCTACTGGGCGACCGAGGCCGCGCAGAAGCTCGGGCGGTAGCGGCGCCGGCCGCCGGCCGGTCTGTCGGTGACGGCCGTTCGAGGGTTCTCCGTGGCGAGCGTACGGGGGCTCGTGGTGACGGCCGTGCGGGGACGTGCGGTGACGGCCGCGCGGGGACTTGTGGTGACGGCCGTGCGGGGACGTGCGGTGACGGCCGCGTGGGGACTTGTGGTGACGGCCGTGCGGGGACGTGCGGTGACGGCCGCGTGGGGACTTGTGGTGACGGCCGGGCAGGGGCTCGTCGTGGTGAGCGTGCAGTGGCTCGCGGTGGTGGGCGTACGGGGCACTGTCATCGGCCCTTCGACGCCGGGGGTGTTGTGGACTGCGTCGCCGTGGGGCTCGTCGGGGTCGACGGGCCCTCGTCGCGCAGGCCCTGGCCGTCCTCGCACGCGGTGAGCGTGAGCGCGGCGATCGCCACCAGCGTGGCGGCCAGCAGCCGGGCGCGGGGGTGACGGGCGGGGTGTGCGGACGCCGACATGGTTGCCCTCTCCGTGGGTGGGGGTTGGGGTCGGACCCCAGCCTGCGTGATCATCCGTCATCGTCGCCACCTTCGGCGGGGAATTCGGGACGCCCGAGTGGTGGGAACGCCGTTGACCTGCGGGGATGGTCTGTCCCGGTGGGGTGGCGTGGGACGGCCGGGGCGGGGACGGACGGCGGCGAGGGGCGCGGGGCCCTGGCCGGGCGGGGGCATGGGGTCCGTATCGCGAAAAGCTACTTGTAGGCGGCATGTAGTTCTCTAGGCTGCCGGCACGAGCTGTCACCTTCGTCGTCGTAGTCGCGTCGGCGTAGCCCAAGGAGCCGTGTCATGACCGTCATCGAGCCCGCGCCCCACGCATCCGACCACGCGCCCGACCACGCATTCGGCCACGCATCCGGTCACGCTTCCGAACAGGAATCCGATCGCGCCCCGGCCGCCGTGCCGTCGCTCGCCGCGCGGGCCGCGGCCGTCGGAGGGTCGCCGGTGCGGGACATTCTCGCCGTCACCGCCCGGCCCGAGGTCATCAACTTCGCGGGCGGGCTGCCGGCGCCGGAGCTGTTCGACCGGGAGGGCATCGCGGCTGCCTTCCGGGAGGTGCTCGCCGAGACGCCGGCGCAGGCCCTGCAGTACTCCACGACCGAGGGCGAGCCGAGTCTGCGTGCCGGGCTCGCCGCGCGGATGTCGGCACGGGGGCTCGGCACCGAGGCCGACGACCTGCTCATCACCACCGGCTCCCAGCAGGGGCTGTCACTGCTGGCCACCGCGCTGGTGGACCCCGGGGACACCGTCCTCGTCGAGGACCCCTGTTATCTGGCGGCGCTTCAGGTCTTCGGGCTCGCCGGAGCGCGGGTCGTGGCCGTGCCGGGGGACGCGGACGGGGTGGATCCGCGGGCGCTGGAGGAACTGGTGGTGCGGGAGCGGCCGAAGCTCTTCTACACCGTGCCGACCTTCCAGAACCCGACCGGCCGGACCCTGCCCGCCGAGCGCAGGGCGGCCGTCGCCCGGGTCGCCGCTCGGCGCGGGGTGTGGATCGTCGAGGACGACCCGTACGGCGAGCTGCGGTACGACGGCGAGCACGTGCCCTGGATCGCCTCCTGCCCCGGCGCCGAGGACCGTACGGTGCTGCTCGGCTCCTTCTCCAAGGTGATGGCCCCCGGTCTGCGGCTGGGCTGGCTGCGGGCGCCGGCCGCCCTGCGACGTGCCTGCGCGGTCGCCAAGCAGGCCGCCGACCTGCACACCCCGACCGTCAACCAACTCGCCGCCGCCCGTTACCTCACCCGCCTCGACACCCATGTGGCCCAGGTCCGGGACGTCTACCGCGAACGCCGCGACGCCATGCTGGCGGGACTGGCCCACGCCCTGCCGGACGGCTCCACCTGGAACCGTCCGGCAGGCGGCATGTTCGTCTGGGCCCGGCTGCCGCAGTCGTACGACACGACCGCCCTGCTGCCGGAGGTCGTGCGGCACGACGTCGCCTACGTCCCCGGCGCCCCCTTCTACGCCGGCGAGCCCGACCGGTCGACGCTGCGACTGTGCTTCGTGACGCAGACGCCGGAGGAGATCGGGGAAGGGCTGAGGAGGCTGGGGGACGGGTTGAAGGGGTGAGGGGGCGGGCTGAGGGGGTGAGGGGGGCGGGCTTGGGGCTTGAGCTGATCGGTCGGAGGCAGTGGGCCTAGGGCCAAGAGACCAGGGCGGGTCGGGCTGTGGGTGGCAGACGGGCTGTGGCCTGCGTTCCTAGAGTGAAGTCATGTCCGACACCTTGCAGTTGACTGTGGATTTCGATGTTGACGCGTACCTTCGTCGGATCGGTTGGGAGGGGGAGCGGCGGGCCGATTCGGCGACGCTGCGGGGGGTGCACCTGGCGCATGTGCGCAGCATCCCCTTCGAGAACCTGGACGCCCTGCGGCGTACGGCCCCGTCCCTCGACCCGGTCGACCTGATGGCCAAGCTGGTGCACGGCCGGCGCGGCGGCTACTGCTACGAGCACAACACGTTGTTCGCCTGCGCCCTGGAGGCGCTGGGGTTCGGGGTGACCCGGCTCGCGGCGAGGGTCGTCGTGGGAGCGGACCGTATCGAGAGTCGCCCGCGCACCCATCTGGCGCTGCTCGTCGAGGTGCCGGGGGACCCGCAGCCGTATCTCGCGGACGTCGGCTTCGGTGCGGTCGGCGCGCTGCTGGAACCGGTGCCGCTGGCCGCCGGTGTCGAGTTCCGGGACGCTGGGCGCCGGCACCGGCTTGTGCACGTCCCGCACGACGGGCCGTTGGAGATGTGGCTGCTCCAGGCGTACGAGCAGGTGAAGGGGGACTGGGCGGACCAGTACGCGTTCACTCTGGAGCCGTTCGAGAAGCCGGACTTCGAGGTCATCAACTGGCACATCGGCACCAACCCGCGCTCGCCCTTCACTCAGCGCCTCTACATCCAGCGCGTCACACCCGAACGCCACCTCCTGCTCCACGGCCCGCTCCTCACGGACACCCGCGTCGACGGGACGGTCGTCGAGCGCGAGGTGACGGGGGAGGCGGAGACGCGGCGACTGGTGAAGGAGGAGTTCGGGATCGACGTTCCGGAGGGGATGCGGCTGCTGCCGGGGTGACGGGCGGGCGTCAGTCCCACCAGAAGTGCCAGACCGGCTGGTTGAGGAGCTGGTTCTCGGCGTAGGCGCGGAGGGTGGTGTCGCTGCCCTGCCAGATGTTGTCCGGGCAGAACGCGAAGTGCTCGGCGGCCACGGCCTCCGCCTCGGCCAGGGTGGTCGGTGGGGACGCCACCGAGAGGAGGAGGTGGTCGAAGCCGAGCGCCACCACCCGTATGCCGAAGCGGTCCTCCCAGGAGCGGAGCACCGCGCAGAGACGGGCCGTGTCGTTCTCGTGGTTCATCGGGCCCGACCAGCCGATCGCCGCCGGAATGTCCGCGCTGCGGCGGGCCGGGACCAGGGCGAGGCGCGGGTCCTTCAGGGGGCCGCCGTGCTCGACCAATGCGTCCGCGATGTCGGTGGCCAGGGAGTCCGGGTCGGGGGAGTCCGTGGTGGCGGTGGGCGCCGCCAGGCCGGGCCACTCGCCGTCCTCCCCGTCCTCCCCGTTCGCCCCGTTCGCCTCATCCGTCCCGTGCTCCCCGTTCTCCCCGTCCTCCTGCGCCGCGCACTCGTACCAGAAGTCCTCCAGGACCTCCTCGGCGTCGTGATCCCCCGGGTAGGACATCTCCCCGGGCATCAACTCCCAGCCCTCCGGGGCGCCCTGGCTCCCGCCCACGTCGATGACGACCGGCAGCAGCCCGCCCGCCCGTCGCGCCGACTCCAGTGCCGTCCAGGCGCCGGGTGTCGCCGGTTCGTCCGCGAGCCACAGCAGGGGCTCGTGCCAGGGGCCCTCGTCCGTCGCGTCGACGAGGCGTCCGGGCGGGAGCCGGAGGCCCAGGGCCGCGCCCGTCGGGTCGGTGGCCAGCTTCGGCAGGGGGTTCGGAAGTGTCGCCATGTCGGTGACTGTAGGCGGTGGCACTGACAACGAGCCTCGCGCTCCGAGGTCGTCTCCGTCCTCGCGGTGAACAACCTTGGCCTGAGCACCACGGAGGCCGGGCACGGCACGGCGGCCCGCCCTCCCTGCGGGGGAGAGGACGGGCCGCGCGCACATCGTCAGGCGTTTACAGCCGCTCGGGCGTCCGGATGCCCAGCAGGGCCATGCCCTGGTGCAGGGTCCGGGCCGTCAGGTCGCACAGGAACAGGCGGTTCTGCACCTGCTCGGGCGTCCCGGCCTTCAGCACCGGGCACTTGTCGTAGAACGACGTGTACAGCGACGCCAGCTGGTACAGGTACGCGGCCAGCTTGTGCGGGGCGTACTCCGCGGCCGCCTCGAAGACCGTGTCGCCGAAGGCGTCCAGGTGCAGGCCCAACGCCCGCTCCGCCGCGTGGAGTTCCAGCTCCGGGTGCGCGGCCGGCCGTACGTCTCCCGCCTTGCGGAGGATCGACTGGATACGGGCGTACGCGTACTGGAGGTACACGGAGGTGTCGCCGTTCAGCGAGACCATCTGGTCCAGGTCGAACTTGTAGTCCCGGTTGGGGGACGTGGACAGGTCGGCGTACTTCACCGCGCCGATGCCCACCTGCGCCGCCCGCTCCTGGATCTCGTCCTCGGTGAGGTCCTGCGCCTTCTCCCGGACGACCTCGGCGGCCCGCTGCACCGCCTCGTCCAGCAGGTCCTCAAGCCGTACGGTCTCGCCCTCACGCGTCTTGAACGGCTTGCCGTCCGCGCCCAGCACCGTGCCGTAGCCCATGTTGTGCGCGGTGACCTCGTCGGTCAGCCAGCCGGCCCGGCGTGCCGCCTCGAAGACCATCTTGAAGTGGAGGGACTGACGGACGTCCACGACATAGAGCAGGGACGTGGCGTGCAGGTCCTGGACCCGGTTGCGGATCGCCGTCAGGTCGGACGCGGCGTAGCCGAAGCCGCCGTCCGCCTTCTGCACGATCAGCGGGACCGGCTGGTCGTCCTTGCCGCGGATCTCGTCGAAGAACACCACCAGCGCGCCCTCGGAGCGCACCGCGACACCCATCTCCTCCAGGAGGCGGGCGGTCTCCGGCATGCCCTCGTTGTACGCGGACTCGCCGACGATCTCCTCGTCGCGGATCTCCATGTCGAGCTTCTCGAAGACCGAGTAGAAGTAGACCTTCGACTCGTCCACGAACTGCTGCCAGAGTTCCAGGGTCTCCTTGTCGCCGGACTGGAGGGCCACGACCCTCTTCCGCGCCCGCTCCTTGAACTCCTCGTCCGAGTCGAAGACCGCGCGCGAGGCCTTGTACACCCGGTTCAGGTTCGACATCGCCTGCTCGCCGTCGACGTCCTCGGCCGGGGCCAGCTCGCCGGGGTTCTCGAACAGGTGCTGGATGAGCATGCCGAACTGGGTGCCCCAGTCGCCGATGTGGTGCCGGCCGATCGTCCGCTCGCCGGTGAAGTCGAGCATGCCGCGCAGGGCGTCGCCGATGACCGCCGACCTCAGGTGGCCGACGTGCATCTCCTTCGCCACGTTCGGCTGGGCGTAGTCGACGACCGTGATGCCCGCGTTCTCCTTCAGCGGCACCCCGAGGCGCTCGCCGTCCGCGTGCCGCGCGGCGAGGTTCTCGGTGATCGCCCGGTCGGTGACGGTGATGTTGAGGAAGCCGGGGCCGGAGACCTCGACATCCTTGATCACGTCACCGGTGACGATGTTGCCGACGACCTGCGTCGCCAGCTCCCGCGGGTTCGACTTGGCCTTCTTGGCGAGCGCCAGGATCCCGTTGGCCTGGAAGTCGGCCCGGTCGCTACGTCGCAGCAGGGCGTCCCCGACGGTTCCCGGGAGGGTGGCCGTGAGGGCGTCGGAGAGCTGTGCGTCGACGTTGGCGGTGATGGACTTGACCGGGGCCATGGGTATGGGCTGCCGTTCTGGTCGGGGCTGGGTTGACAGTCCCGGCCAGTATCCCACGGGGCCGCAAAGGGGTTTTCCGGGTTTGTGGCCCCTCGATAAACGGCTGCGCCGCCAATCCCGTCTGGGACAATGGACGGCGCCGGCCGTTGACCGTACGGCTGCCCTGGAGAAAGAAGGACGTGCCGATCGTGGCTCAGAGCACCGAGACCACCGACTGGGTCTCCCGTTTCGCGGATGAGGTCATCGAGGAGTCGGAGCGTCGGGCCCCCGGCAAACCTGTCGTCGTGGCGTCGGGTCTCTCACCCTCGGGGCCCATCCACCTGGGCAACCTGCGCGAGGTCATGACCCCGCACCTCGTCGCCGACGAGATCCGGCGGCGCGGGTACCAGGTGCGGCACCTGATCTCCTGGGACGACTACGACCGGTACCGGAAGGTGCCCAAGGGCATCGCCGGAGTCTCCGACGAGAGCCACCTCCAGCACATCGGCAAGCCGCTGACCTCCGTGCCGGCCCCGCAGGGCTCGCCGTACCCGAACTGGGCCGAGCACTTCAAGGCCGCGATGGTCGAGTCGCTCGCCGAGCTCGGCGTGGAGTTCGACGGGATCAGCCAGACCGCGCAGTACACCTCCGGGGTGTACCGCGAGCAGGTCCTGCACGCCATGAAGCACCGCGGCGACATCGACGCCGTGCTGGCCCAGTACCGCACCAAGCCCAAGGGCGGCGCCAAGAAGTCGCAGAAGCCCGTCGACGAGGCCGAGCTGGAGGCCGCCGAGGGGTCCGGCGCGGCCGCCGAGGACGACGGCAGCTCCGGTGCCGCCGGGTACTTCCCGTACAAGCCCTACTGCGGCAACTGCGAGAAGGACCTCACCACCGTCACCTCCTACGTCGACGACACCACCGAGCTGTCGTACACCTGCGACGAGTGCGGCTTCTCCGAGACCGTCCGGCTCAACGAGTTCAACCGCGGCAAGCTGGTCTGGAAGGTCGACTGGCCCATGCGCTGGGCCTACGAGGGTGTCGTGTTCGAGCCCAGCGGCGTCGACCACTCGTCCCCGGGATCCTCCTTCCAGGTCGGCGGGCAGATCGTCGGGATCTTCGGCGGCAAGCAGCCCATCGGGCCCATGTACGCCTTCGTGGGGATCAGCGGCATGGCGAAGATGTCGTCCTCGCGGGGCGGAGTGCCCACCCCCGCCGACGCGCTGAAGATCATGGAGCCGCAGATCCTGCGCTGGCTCTACGCCCGCCGCCGGCCCAACCAGTCCTTCAAGATCGCCTTCGACCAGGAGATCCAGCGGCTCTACGACGAGTGGGACAAGCTGGATGGGAAGGTCGCCGACGGCTCGGCCCTGCCCGCCGACGTCGCCGCCCACTCGCGTGCCGTGCGCACGGCGGGCGGGGAGCTGCCGAGGACCGTGCGGCCGCTGCCGTACCGGACGCTCGCGTCCGTCGCCGACATCACCGCCGGACACCAGGACCAGGCCCTGCGCATCCTCTCCGAGCTCGACCCGGAGAACCCGCTGAGCGCGCTCGACGAGGCCCGGCCCCGGTACGACAAGGCCGAGGCCTGGATCAACACGCAGGTGCCCGCCGACCAGCGGACCATCGTGCGCGACGAGCCCGACGCCGAGCTGCTGAAGTCCCTCGACGAGGCGTCCCAGCAGTCCCTGCGGCTGCTGCTCGACGGCCTCGCCGAGCACTGGTCGCTCGACGGGCTGACCCACCTCGTGTACGGCGTGCCCAAGGTGCAGGCCGGGTTCTCCGCCGACGCCACGCCCAAGGAACTGCCGGCCGAGATCAAGACCGCCCAGCGGGCGTTCTTCGCGCTGCTGTACCACCTGCTGGTCGGCCGGGACACCGGTCCGCGACTGCCCACGCTGCTGCTGGCCGTGGGGCAGGAGCGGGTGCGGGCCCTGCTCGGGGAGTGACGCCGGTTCTACGGTGAAAGGGGGCGCCCGGTGCTTACCGGGCGCCCCCTTCGTCATGTACGGGATGTGCGGGCGGCTAGGCGATGTGCTCCTCTTCCAGTTGCGCCGAGTGGCGCTGCTGGAAGCGTTCCGTGAGGGCCTTCAGTTCGCTGGTGCCCAGCGTCGTGCCGTACGTCGCCTGGATGTTGTCGCCCAGGACGCGGGGCGTCGGGTAGCTGCCGTCTATCGACTGGCGGAAGACCTGGTAGTAGTCCTCGTCCGTCGGCTCGCTCGGCTCCGGCGGGCCGCCGCCCTCACCGAGCTGGCGGGTGCGGTTGCCCGTCACCGGGATCGGGAAGGTGCCGGTGTCCTCCGGAGAGGGCTCCTGGACCGGCGGCTCTTCCTCGTACTGGTCGCGGTACTGATCGGCCTGCTGCTGCTCCGAGTACCACTCCTGGTAGTGGCCCTGGGGGTCGTACTGGGCGTCGTAGCCGCCCTGGTACTCGACCTGGCGGGGCGTGTTGAACCAGTCCTGTACGTAGTCCGGCTGTTCCGCTTCGGGAGCCGCCGCTTGCTGCGGGACGGGCACGGGTCCGGCCGTACGACCCCCCGCTGCCACGTCAGGAGTTGGCGCAGCCGGCGCGGCGGGCGTCGGCGCGACCACGTCGGCCGTCGGCGCCACGCCGGCGGCAGGCGCCGCGTCCAGGGCCTGCTTCGGTGCCGGAGGCAGCAGTGCCGGCTCGATACCCGCCGCCGCCAGGCCCGCCGGAGCCGTCTGCGCCAGCGGGACGCCGTAGCGCGCCAGACGCAGCGGCATCAGCGACTCCACCGGGGCCTTGCGCCGCCACGAGCGGCCGAAGCGGGAACGCAGCCGGGCCTGGTACACCAGACGCTCCTGCTCCAGCTTGATGACCTGCTCGTACGAGCGCAGCTCCCACAGCTTCATACGGCGCCACAGCAGGAACGTCGGGACCGGCGACAGCAGCCAGCGGGTCAGCCGTACGCCCTCCATGTGCTTGTCGGCCGTGATGTCCGCTATGCGGCCGATCGCGTGGCGGGCCGCCTCGACCGACACCACGAACAGGATCGGGATCACCGCGTGCATACCCACACCCAGCGGGTCCGGCCAGGCCGCCGCGCCGTTGAAGGCGATCGTCGCGGCCGTCAGCAGCCAGGCCGTCTGACGGAGCAGGGGGAACGGTATGCGGATCCAGGTCAGGAGCAGGTCGAGGGCGAGCAGGACACAGATACCCGCGTCGATACCGATCGGGAAGACATAACTGAAGCTCCCGAACCCCTTCTTGACGGCCAGCTCACGGACGGCCGCGTACGAACCGGCGAAGCCGATGCCGGCGATGATCACGGCGCCGAACACGACCACGCCTATGAGAACGCGGTGCATCCGAGTCAGCTGCGGTGGGCCGGCCACTCGTACTCCCCTCCCCTTGCGTGTTGTTGCGCGCAACAGGGTGGCACATCCGTGCGGCGCACGGACCTCCGGTACGGCCCGGGCCCGGCCCCCGAAAGGGCCGGGCCCGGGCAAAAGGCGCGGCTGAGCTGCAAGTTGTGACTCAGTCGTGAGGCAGGTGTGACGGTCAGCTCTTCTTCGCCGCTGACTTGGAGGGGGACGCGGACGCCGTCTTCGAGGGGCTGCCGGACGGCGACTTCGAGGGAGACTTCGAAGCCGACTTCGAAGGGGCGCTGCTCGGCGTGCCCGCGCTGCCGCTGCCGTTCGCCTTCGTCACCGAGGCGACGACCTCCTTGGCCGCCTTCTGCGCCAGCTTGTTCAGGGAGTCCGCGCTCGGCGTCTTGTCACCGGCGAAACCGGCGCCGTTGTAGTCGAGCGTGACGACCACGTTCTCCACCCGGGCGACCACCGTCTCCTGCTTGAAGGCGCCCTCCTTCTTCTTCAGGTCGTAGCGCACCGCCGTCGCCTCGTCGCCCACCCCGGCGACCGGCTCCGACTTCACGTTCTTCGCGCCGGACACCGCACGGGCGTCCTGCAGCTGCGTCTCGTAGTACTCCCGCGCCAGCTTGTCACCCGAGCCGCGCGTGACGTCCGACTCGAAGCGCAGCAGGGACACGTTGAGCCAGCGGAACTGCGAGCCCTTCACGCCGTTGTTGTCGAGGCTGCTCCAGGAGCAGGAACCGCGCGTCGAGTCGTCGTCCGACGAGCCCGCCTTGCCCGACTTCGCCTTCGGGGCCAGGTCTTCCAGCGTCTTCTTCGCCAGCACCTTGCACGCCTGCGGAATCGACTTGTACGTGGCCGCCTGCACCGTTGGCGACGGACTCGCGGACGTCTCGGACTTCGACGCCGAGGTCTTCGCACCGTCGTCCCCGGCTCCGTCGTCCGAACCGGAGTCCGAGGAACAGCCCACGGCCACCAGCATCGCGGGGACGACGGCCGCGCCGACAAGGACCCGGTGAAGGCCCTTCACACGCTGCTCGCGCTGGTCACGCCGGTCACCCTGGTCTCGCTTCGCTGCTCGCTGCATGCTTCCTTCACTCATGACTGACACTCGTGGTTCCTGCGGTCGGATCGGGTCCGAGGGGCCACGGTACGCGGTGAAGAAGCTGTGTGGTCTCGTTTCGGTTACGTCGCAGAAGGGCGCACAGGGGCTGCGGAGGGGCGCTACTCCGCCAGCTCGTCCGCCAGTTGCGCGGCCAGTTTCTGGGCCCTGTCCTGCAATTCCTCACTGTCCGGAACCGTGCCGACGGTCGCCGGCTGCTCCTCGTACACGATCCTCACGATCACGTTGGACGTGCGGAACGCCACAGTCACCGTGCGCTGCTCGGCCGTCGAACCGGAGCTGCTGAGCGCGTCGTCGAGGAAGGCCTCGTCCCCGAGGTCCTCCAGGATGCGCGGCTGCAACTCGGCACCGGCCGCACCGTCGGGAGAGGCCGAACCGGAGGCGGAGCCCGAGGGAGAGGTCGAGGTGGAGGACGAAGGGGACGAAGGGGATGAAGGCGGCGAAGGGGACCCGGAGGGCGTAGACGTGGACGTGGACGAGGACGAGGAGGCCGAGGGCGACGAGGACGACGGTGAACCGCTCGGATCGACGGACGAGGAACTCACCGGCTCGGGAAGGTCGGCCGCCTCCTGCTGCGTCGCGAAGAGCCGCTCCGCCTCACTGTCGTCGCTGACCGTCTTGTCGTACGACACCACGCGCTCGAAGTCGACCAGCAGATGATCCGTGGCCTCCGTCGACTCGACCTTCCAACGGCAGCCGACCTTGCGGTCCGTGTCGAAGGTCAGCGTCGGCGTGCCCTCGTACGCCTTGTCGCGCTGCTCCTCGTCCGGGAGCTCCCGGATGCCGGGCAGCAGCGAGTCGAGGGTGTCCTGGTCGACCACGCCGCACGCTTCGGGCAGCGTCTGGTACCGGCCGGGCTCGGCCGTCACGGTCGCCGTGCCGGCGTCACCGGGGTTCGCGTCGTCCGTCGTGCCGCCGTCGTCGGAACCGCCGGTGCAGCCGGCCAGCAGTGCCGCGAGGAGCGCGGCGACGCCGGTTACATACGCCTTCCGCTGCACGGTCAGGCTCCTCTCGACGGTGACTGCGTGGTCGGTGTCTTGCCGGTCTCTCAGTGTCCCCGCTGGTTAATCGCTTGCCGTGCGGGGGCGCCGCCTGCAGACAATGTCTATCGCACGCACTGCCGTGGACGCCGGTCCGCTGTCCCTTTTCGTTGACCTTGGCGCCGGTTTTGCGATTTCAGACTTGTGTTTTGTTTCCGGGGGATAGAGGACGATATGTCGTACGTGGAGATGCCGGGCGCGAAGGTGCCCATCCGGATGTGGACCGACCCGACGACGGTCGAGGACGTCGCCCTGCAGCAGCTGCGCAACGTCGCGACCCTGCCGTGGATCAAGGGCCTCGCCGTGATGCCGGACGTGCATTACGGGAAGGGGGCGACGGTCGGGTCCGTCATCGCCATGCGGGGGGCTGTGTGTCCTGCGGCGGTGGGGGTGGACATCGGGTGCGGGATGTCGGCTGTCAAGACGTCCCTCACGGCCAATGATCTGCCGGGGGATCTGTCGCGGTTGCGGTCGAAGATCGAGCAGGCGATTCCGGTGGGGCGGGGGATGCATGACGACCCCGTCGACCCCGGGCGGCTGCACGGCTTCGGTACGTCCGGGTGGGACGGCTTCTGGGAGCGGTTCGACGGGATCGCGGAAGCGGTCAAATTCCGTCAGGAACGTGCCGGAAAGCAGATGGGAACGCTCGGCGGAGGAAACCACTTCGTCGAAGTCTGCACGGACACGACCGGTTCCGTCTGGCTGATGCTGCACTCCGGATCCCGGAACATCGGCAAGGAACTGGCCGAGCACCACATCGGCGTGGCCCAGAAGCTCCCGCACAACCAGGGCCTGGTCGACCGTGACCTCGCCGTCTTCGTGGCGGACACCCCGCAGATGGCGGCGTACCGCAACGACCTGTTCTGGGCGCAGGAGTACGCCAAGTACAACCGCACGATCATGATGGCGCTCCTGAAGGACGTGGTCCGCAAGGAGTTCAAGAAGGCCAAGCCGACCTTCGAGCCGGAGATCAGCGCACATCACAACTACGTGGCCGAGGAGCGCTACGACGGCATGGACCTGCTCGTCACCCGTAAGGGGGCGATCCGGGCCGGCTCCGGCGAGTACGGGATCATCCCGGGCTCGATGGGCACCGGCTCGTACATCGTGAAGGGCCTCGGGAACCCGATGTCCTTCAACTCGGCCTCGCACGGCGCGGGCCGGCGCATGAGCCGGAACGCCGCCAAGCGCCGCTTCTCGACGAAGGACCTGGAGGAGCAGACGCGGGGCGTGGAGTGCCGTAAGGACTCCGGCGTCGTGGACGAGATCCCGGGCGCCTACAAGCCGATCGAGCAGGTCATCGATCAGCAGCGGGACCTTGTGGAGGTCGTGGCGAAGCTGAAGCAGGTTGTCTGTGTGAAGGGTTGATGGACGAGGCCCCCGGCGGAAAGTCGGGGGCCTCGCTCTGTGGCGTGAGCCTAGGTCGCCAGTTCAGGCGCCGTTCGGGTGATCGATGACGTTCACTCCTGTGGGTTACCCGGATTGTTCTCGAGGAGCCTTCTGCGGAGCGTTGTCGAGAGGGAGGCCGGGTTCAGGGACAGTGCATCGGAGACGTAGCCCTCGACCGAGCCGTAACGGTCCGTCAGGGCTGTCAGGAACAGGCGCATGGTGGCTTCCGGGGCTCGGCCGAAGGCCGGCCAGGTGGGGGTGTGGCCGTTGTTGTGGGCCTTCCAGTCGGCCAGGAGGGCGGGGGCGGCCAGCTCCGTGAGGGTGAAGTCCTTGATGATCGTGGGCTCCGGTACGCCGAGCAGGCCCAGGATCAGTGCTGCAAGCAGGCCTGTGCGGTCCTTGCCCGACGCGCAGTGGAAGACGAGGGGCGTGTCCGACTCCGCTGCCTCTGCCACCAGTTCCAGTGCGCTACGGATTTCCTTCGTGCCGTCCTGTGCCACTTCCATGTAGCGCTCGGCCAGATAGCGGGCGGGGTCCACGTCGGGCGTCAACGCCGCCTGGTTGTACGGGCGGTGCTCGATGCTGAGGTTGTGGTACGTGAACGACGGGTGGTCCGGGACGCGGCCCCTGCTCTCGATCTCCCACGGGTAGCGCAGGTCGATCACCGTGTGGACGCCGAGGGAGAGGAAGCGGGACCAGTCCGGTGTGCCCTGCGTCAGCTTGCTCAGGGAGTCGGTGCGGTAGAGGCGGCCGGGGCGGACGCGGTGGCCGTCCGTGGTCGTGTGGCCGCCCAGGTCGCGGAAGTTGTGCAGGGCGTCGAAGCGTATGTGTCTGTCCACGGGCAGTGACCTTATGGCTGTCACAGCCCGCGCGCTTTTCTTTTACGTCGGCCTACTTCGGCGCGTGGGTCACCGCGTAGATCATCACGAACGCCACGATGTGGATGCCGAAGAGGAAGTAGCCGAGCCACCACCACAT
>JABFVM010000525.1 GCA_013362785.1 Streptomyces sp.
CAACCAGGCCTCGTCCCACACGCTGTTGGAAGGGCGGCTCGGGTACAAGCTCGAGTCCGCCCTTCTGGTGCGTGCGCTGACCCACCGTTCCTACGCGTACGAGAACGGCGGTCTGCCGACCAATGAGCGTCTGGAGTTCCTCGGGGACTCCGTGCTGGGCCTCGTGGTCACGGACACGCTGTACCGCACCCACCCCGACCTGCCCGAAGGCCAGCTGGCCAAGCTGCGGGCCGCGGTGGTCAACTCTCGTGCGCTGGCGGAGGTCGGCCGTGGGCTCGACCTGGGCTCCTTCATCCGGCTCGGCCGTGGTGAAGAGGGCACGGGCGGCCGGGACAAGGCGTCCATCCTCGCCGACACCCTGGAAGCGGTGATCGGCGCGGTCTATCTCGACCAGGGCCTGGACTCGGCGGCGGAGCTGGTGCACCGCCTGTTCGACCCCCTGATCGAGAAGTCCTCGAACCTCGGAGCCGGCCTGGACTGGAAGACCAGTCTCCAGGAGCTCACCGCGACCGAGGGGCTCGGCGTGCCCGAGTACCTGGTCACGGAGACCGGCCCCGACCACGAGAAGACCTTCACTGCTGCCGCCCGCGTCGGAGGCGTCTCGTACGGCACCGGCACCGGCCGCAGCAAGAAGGAGGCGGAGCAGCAGGCCGCTGAGTCCGCGTGGCGGTCCATCAAGGCCGCCGCGGACGAGCGAGCCAAGAAGGCGGCCGAGAACGCCGCCGGGGACGACGCCGACGCGCCGTCCGCCTCCGCCTGACCGAACAGCGCGATCCGAGCGCCCGACCCTTCGCCGGGGCGGGCGCTCGGCCCATTCAGCAGGCTCCGCGGGACGCACCGGGGTTGCGAGAGCCCTCCGTCCCGTCGCAGGTGTACAGGGGATCCGATGCCCGAGTTGCCCGAGGTCGAGGTCGTACGGCGTGGCCTGGAGCGGTGGGTCGCCCATCGCACGGTCGCCGACGCCGAGGTGCTGCACCCGCGTGCCGTACGGCGGCACATCGCCGGCGCCGACGACTTCGCGCACCGGCTCAAGGGCCACCGTGTCGGCGTCCCCAGCCGCCGTGGCAAGTACCTGTGGCTGCCCCTGGAGGACACCGGGCAGTCGGTCCTGGCGCACCTCGGCATGAGCGGTCAGCTGCTGGTCCAGCCGCACACCGCGCCGGACGAGAAGCACCTCAGGATCCGGGTGCGGTTCGCGGACGCGCTCGGCACCGAGCTGCGGTTCGTGGACCAACGCACCTTCGGCGGGCTGTCGTTGCACGACAACACCCCGGACGGACTGCCCGACGTCATCGCGCACATCGCGCGCGACCCGCTCGACCCGCTCTTCGACGACGAGGCCTTCCACCAGGCCCTGCGCCGCAAGCGCAGCACCATCAAACGGGCCCTGCTCGACCAGTCGTTGATCAGCGGCGTCGGCAACATCTATGCGGACGAGGCACTTTGGCGCGCCCGTCTGCACTACGAGCGCCCCACCGGCACCTTCACCCGCCCCCGCACCCAGGAACTCCTGGGCCATGTGAGGGACGTGATGAACGCGGCCCTCGCGGTGGGCGGCACCAGCTTCGACAGCCTGTACGTCAACGTCAACGGCGAGTCGGGCTACTTCGACCGCTCACTCGACGCGTACGGCCGTGAGGGGCTGCCCTGCAAGCGGTGCGGTACGCCGATGCGCCGGCGGCCCTGGATGAACCGGTCCAGTTACTTCTGCCCGAAGTGTCAGAGGGCGCCGCGCGTCTCGTCGTAGTTCCGGCGTGCTTCGAGCACGTCGTCCATCTGCCCCTCCACGAAGTGGATGAGGCTCAGCAGCCGCTCGGCGACCCCGCGTCCCAGCGGCGTCAGTTCGTAGTCGACCCGTGGCGGATTCGTCGGCTGGGCGTCGCGGCGCACCAGGCCGTCGCGCTCCAGGGCGTGCAGGGTCTGGGACAGCATCTTCTCGCTGACGCCGTCGACCCGGCGGCGCAGCTCGTTGAAGCGCAGCGAGCCGTCGTACAGGGCGCCCAGGGTCAGTCCGCCCCAGCGGCCCGTGACGTGCTCCAGCGTGACGCGCGAGGGGCAGGCCTTGGCGAACACGTTGTACGGGAGGTCCTGCGCCTCCATGAGCTCCTGCGTGGTGTCCATGAATGAAGCGTACTCGAACGCAGCGCTTACTGCGAGGTTGCACTAACTAGAAGTTAGTGCTTTCCTTTCGTCATCGCCAGTGAGCTGCCTATTTCAGGAGTACCCACGTGACCACCCCTGTCGTCTCCATCGCCTACCACTCCGGCTTCGGCCACACCGCCGTCATCGCCGAGGCCGTCCGTGCCGGTGCCGTCGAGGCCGGTGCCGAGGTGCACCTGATCAAGGTGGACGAGATCACCGAGGAGCAGTGGGCGATCCTCGACGCCTCGGACGCCATCGTGTTCGGCTCGCCGACCTACATGGGCACCGCGTCCGGCGCCTTCCACGTCTTCGCCGAGGCCACCTCCAAGCGCTGGGCCGAGCGGGCCTGGACGGACAAGCTGGCCGCCGGCTTCACCAACTCCGCCTCCAAGAGCGGCGACAAGCTGCACACCCTCCAGTTCTTCCAGATCCTGGCCGCGCAGCTGGGCATGCACTGGGTCAACCTCGGCCTGCTCCCCGGCTGGAACAGCAGCGCCGGCTCCGAGCACGACATCAACCGCCTCGGCTTCTTCGCCGGCGCCGCCGCCCAGACCAACGCCGACCAGGGTCCCGACGCCGTCCACAAGGCCGACGTGGCGACGGCGGAGCACCTGGGCCGCCGGGTGACCGAGACCGCGAAGACGTTCGCCCTGGGGCGCGCCGCGATCGCCGCGTAACCGCACGAGGGCCCACGCACAAGGGGCTCCCACCCGGTCGTCACCGGGTGGGAGCCCCTTGCCGCGGACGGACTGGCGTCGTGAGCGGTATGGCTAGTAGCCGAAGTCCTGCGTCCACCAAGGCCCGCCCGCGCCGATGTGGACGCCGACGCCGAGGGTCTTGAAGTCGCAGTTCAGGATGTTGGCCTTGTGGCCCGGGCTGTTCATCCAGGCCTCCATGACCGCGGCGGCATCCGCCTGGCCGCGGGCTATGTTCTCGCCGCCGAGGTCGGTTATGCCGGCCTTCGCGGCCCGGTCCCACGGGGAGGCCCCGCCCGGGTCGGTGTGGTCGAAGAAGCCCAGATCGGCCATGGCCTCGCTGAAGTCCTGGGCGAGACCGGCGAGCGCGCTGTTGGCCGCGACCGGGCTGCATCCCACCTGCGCCCGCTCCTCGTTCACGAGCCGGAGCACCTCGGCCGCGGCGGCGGACTCGGCGGACACGGTCACGGGGACGCTGGTCTGCTCGTCGGACTTCGGCGGCTTCTCGCTCTGCTTCTCGGGCGCCTTCGTGGCCTTGCGCGAAGGAGTGTCCTTCGGCTTCTTGCTGGGCGTGGCCGACGGCTTCTTCGACGGGGTCTTCGTCGGCGCGGACGACGTGGTCGACGGAGCCGGCGAGGAGGGCCGCTGGACGTCACGGCTCGTTGTGCCGCCGCTGTCGTCCCGGTCCGCGCTGCCCGAGTTGCCGCCCTGCTCGGCGGGGATGTTCGTCGGGGAGCCGGCCGACTGCGCCCGGTCCGGGCCGCTGCCACCGCCGAGCTGGTAGTTGTCGATGCCGGGCACCACGCCCGCGGCCACCGCGACCGTGCCGATGGCGACCGCGGCGGAGACGCCGAGCAGCCCGGTCTTCACCGGAGCCGCGGCCTTCTTGCGGCGGCGGTGCGAGCCCCCGGGGCGCCGGGTGCCGGAGTCGGGCGTGAAGCCCTCGCTCCGGAAGGCGCCGGTCTCGTCGACCGGGAAGGCGGTGGTGTCGTTGAAGCGTGCGTAGTCCTCTTCCGATGCGAAGAGGTACGCGTCGCTTCTCGCGGAGGCCTCGGCGTACGCCTCCTGCTCCTCCCGGTGCAGATAGGGCGCGATGCCCCTCGTCGACCAGTCGCCGGCGTACGAGTCCAGCGGGTCGTGGCTCTCCGTGTAGGAGCCGTCCGTATTGGTGACCCCCGTGGCGCGGCCCGTGGCGGCGCGGCCGGCGGCGGAGCGTCGGTGGCGTCCCATGTCCTGGCCTTCCTCGTCCCTGCGGTCTCAACGTCCTCACACAACTCACACGATCGAGTGAGTTTCATATGAGATTCATTGGGTGGGGACGGTACCGCATGGCGCCTGAGGAAGGAGTGCCCCGAGAGACATTGGCCCGTTAGGTTGCAGTCATGAGCGAGGATGTGCGGTTGGTCGCCTGGGTGCGTGGACGCGTCCAAGGTGTGGGTTTTCGCTGGTTCACGCGGGCCAAGGCCCTCGAGATCGGCGGCCTGAGTGGTTTTGCTCTCAATTTGGACGACGGCCGGGTGCAAGTGGTCGCAGAGGGTCCCCGAGGCGGCTGCGAGGGACTCCTCGACTGGCTCCAGGGCAGCGACACGCCCGGGCGGGTGGACGGTGTCACCGAGATCTGGGACACACCTCGCGGGGGTTACGACGGCTTCGCCATCCGCTGACTCGTTTCCGTACACAGACCCAGGCGCAAGCGGAGGGACCTGCCACCGGCAACTGCCCCGAGCAGAAATGAGCAGGTGGTTGCCAAGAACGGCTCTCGGTGGCAGGCTCCGCACTCAAGGATGATCGCCACGCCCCGAGGGGCCCGCAGGAGTCGCCACGTCGCCGTTCGCGGCCGTGTGCCCCCGGGTTCACCCGCCAATACGGGGCGTGATCGTGTTGACCGTCAAACTTTTTGGTGAGACGCTGAAAGCCCCGCGCACCCTAGCTGTTTGGCGTGGCTGAACGGCAGTACAACTCCAGGCCTGCCAAGCAACCGCGGGTGCGAATCCCTCACGACCCACACCGCATCGGTCGGTCACTCAGTGTGGAGGACCATCCATCATGGCAAAGGCGCTTCTCGGTTACGTCGGCGGCTCCGACCCTCGACTCCTCGCCGAGATGCGACGGCTCCAGCAGCGTGTCCAGGACCTGGAATCCGAGCTCGGACGGATCCAGGCGGAGAACGACGCGCTGACGGCTGCCGCTTCTCACGACAGGATCATGGAGAGCATCGACGCACACCAGGCGGAGCCTGCGCTCACCTGATCACTGCATCGCTCCAGACAGCACCAGCAGTGGTTGGGCGGCCCGTATCAACCGCTAAGTTCAACCACTAAGTTGTCAACGGCTGGCCAGTCAGCCGTCGGGAAGTTGCAAGGGACGCTTCGGCGTCCCTTCTTTCTTGCCCCCGCCTTAATGCCCCGCGCATTCTTTCACCCTCTTTAACGTCTGGTGTGCCCTGCACGTTCATCGGTGAAACCGTGCGTTCATGGAGCGAAACATCCCCGGAAGGTAGAGTCCACCGGCGTGCACCTCAAGGCCCTGACCCTCCGAGGGTTCAAGTCGTTCGCGTCGGCGACCACGCTCCGGTTCGAGCCGGGCATCACGTGCGTCGTCGGTCCGAACGGCTCGGGCAAGTCCAACGTCGTGGACGCGCTCAGCTGGGTCATGGGCGAGCAGGGTGCCAAGTCGCTGCGCGGCGGCAAGATGGAGGACGTCATCTTCGCCGGCACCACCGGCCGCCCGCCGCTGGGCCGCGCCGAGGTGTCGCTGACCATCGACAACTCCGACGGGGCGCTGCCCATCGAGTACGCCGAGGTCACCATCACGCGGATCATGTTCCGCAACGGCGGCAGCGAGTACCAGATCAACGGCGACACCTGCCGCCTCCTCGACATCCAGGAACTGCTCTCCGACTCCGGCATCGGCCGCGAGATGCACGTCATCGTCGGCCAGGGCCAGCTCGACTCCGTCCTGCACGCCGACCCCATGGGCCGCCGCGCCTTCATCGAGGAGGCCGCGGGCGTCCTCAAGCACCGCAAGCGCAAGGAGAAGGCGCTCCGGAAGCTGGACGCGATGCAGGCCAACCTCGCGCGCGTGCAGGACCTCACGGACGAACTGCGCCGCCAGCTGAAGCCGCTGGGCCGGCAGGCGGCGGTCGCGCGCAGGGCCGCCGTCATCCAGGCGGATCTGCGCGACGCCCGGCTCCGACTCCTCGCCGATGATCTCGTACGGCTGCGGGAGGCACTGCGGGCCGAGGTCGCCGACGAGGCCGCGCTGAAGGAGCGCAAGGAGACCGCCGAGCAGGAGCTGAGGAAGGCGCTCCAGCGCGAGGCCGTCCTGGAGGACGAGGTACGGCAGCTCACGCCACGCCTGCAGCGGGCCCAGCAGACCTGGTACGAGCTGTCGCAGCTGGCCGAGCGGGTGCGCGGCACGATCTCGCTGGCCGACGCGCGCGTGAAGAGCGCGACGTCCGCGCCGCCGGAGGAGCGCCGGGGCCGCGACCCCGAGGACATGGAGCGCGAGGCCGCCCGGATCCGGGAGCAGGAGGCCGAGCTCGAAGCCGCGCTGGAGGCGGCCGAGCGGGCCCTTGAGGACACGGTCGCCCACCGCGCCGATCTGGAGCGGGAGCTCGCCCTCGAAGAGCGCCGTCTGAAGGACGTAGCCCGCGCGATCGCCGACCGCCGCGAGGGGCTCGCCCGGCTGAACGGCCAGGTCAACGCGGCGCGCTCACGGGCCGCCGCCGCCCAGTCCGAGATCGACCGCCTGGCCGCCGCCCGTGACGAGGCCCAGGAGCGTGCCTTCGCCGCCCAGGAGGAGTACGAGGCCCTGAAGGCCGAGGTCGACGGCCTCGACGCGGGTGACGCGGAGCTCGGCGAGCAGCACGACGCCGCGAAGCAGCAGCTGGCCGACGCGGAGGCCGCCCACAGGGCAGCCCGCGAGGCACTCACGGCGGCGGAACGGGGACGCGCCGCGACCCAGGCCCGCCATGAGGCCCTGTCGCTGGGGCTGCGCCGAAAGGACGGCACCGGGATACTGCTCGGCGCCCGCGACCGGCTGACCGGCCTCCTCGGCCCTGCGGCGGAAATGCTGACGGTGACACCTGGCTACGAGGTCGCCTTGGCGGCGGCCTTCGGAGCAGCGGCGGACGCTGTCGCGGTGACTTCGCCTTCTGCTGCGGCGGAGGCGATCCGTCTGCTGCGCAAACAGGACGGGGGCCGAGCCGCCTTGCTGTTGGCAGGGGAGCCGGGGGACCTCACACCGCCCGGTACGACAACGCCCTCAAGGGGCGCGGGGGACTGCGCGACCAGCCACAACGAACCCGCGGACGCCCGACAGTCCGACGCGGCAGATTTCGTCCGCGGGCCCTCCGACCTCATGCCCGCCGTACGCCACCTCCTGCGGGGCATCGTCGTCGTAGGCACCCTTGAGGACGCCGAGGACCTGGTCTATTCCCACCCCGACCGCACCGCTGTAACCGCCGACGGCGACCTCCTCGGCGCCCACTTCGCGCACGGCGGCTCCGCCGGCGCGCCGAGCCTCCTCGAAGTGCAGGCCTCCGTGGACCAAGCCGCGGCCGAGCTGGAAGAGCTGGCGGTGCGGTGCGAGGAACTCACCGAGGCGCAGCACGCGGCGGTCGAGCGGCGCAAAGAATGTGCCGCGCTCGTGGAGGAGCTGGGGGAGCGGCGCAGGGCGGCGGACCGGGAGAAGTCGTCCGTGGCCCAGCAGCTCGGCCGGCTCGCCGGCCAGGCACGGGGCGCGGCAGGGGAAGCGGAGCGCTCCGTCGCCGCCGCCGCGCGGGCCCAGGAGTCGCTCGACAAGGCCCTCATGGAGGTCGAGGAACTGGCCGAGCGGCTCGCCGTCGCCGAGGAGATGCCGGTCGAGGAGGAGCCCGACACGTCGGTACGGGACCGTCTCGCGGCCGACGGGGCCAACGCCCGCCAGACCGAGATGGAGGCCCGCCTCCAGGTCCGTACGCACGAAGAACGCGTCAAGGGACTCGCCGGCCGCGCCGACTCCCTCGACCGCGCCGCCCGAGCGGAGCGGGACGCACGCGCGCGTGCCGAACAGCGGCGGGCCCGGCTGCGCCACGAGGCGGCCGTCGCGGAAGCCGTCGCCTCCGGTGCGCGGCAGTTGCTGTTGCACGTCGAGGTCTCCCTCGCCCGCGCCGACGAGGAGCGCACCGCCGCCGAGGCCGCCAAGGCGCGGCGCGAGCAGGAACTCACCGTCGCCCGTAACCAGGGCCGCGACCTCAAGGCCGAGCTCGACAAGCTGACCGACTCCGTGCACCGGGGCGAGGTGCTCGGCGCCGAGAAGCGGATGCGGATCGAGCAGCTGGAGACCAAGGCGCTGGAGGAGCTGGGCGTGGAGCCCGCCGGGCTCGTCTCCGAGTACGGCCCCCACCAGCTCGTACCGCCCTCCCTGGCCGCCGAGGGCGAGCAGCTTCCCGAGGATCCCGAGCACCCCCGCAACCAGCCCAAGCCGTTCGTGCGGGCCGAACAGGAGAAGCGGCTCAAGGCCGCCGAGCGGGCCTACCAGCAGCTCGGCAAGGTCAACCCGCTCGCGCTGGAGGAGTTCGCGGCGCTGGAGGAACGGCACAAGTTCCTCAGCGAGCAGCTCGAAGACCTGAAGAAGACCCGCGCCGACCTGCTCCAGGTCGTCAAGGAGGTCGACGAACGCGTCGAGCAGGTCTTCACCGAGGCGTACCGGGACACGGCCCGGGAGTTCGAGGGCGTCTTCAGCCGGCTGTTTCCCGGTGGCGAGGGGCGGCTGATCCTGACCGACCCCGACAACATGCTCACCACGGGTGTGGACGTCGAGGCGCGTCCGCCCGGCAAGAAGGTCAAGCGGCTGTCGCTGCTCTCGGGTGGTGAGCGCTCACTCACCGCCGTGGCGATGCTGGTGTCGATCTTCAAGGCCCGTCCGAGCCCGTTCTACGTCATGGACGAGGTCGAGGCCGCCCTCGACGACACCAACCTCCAGCGGCTGATCCGCATCATGCAGGAGCTGCAGGAGGCCTCGCAGCTGATCGTGATCACCCACCAGAAGCGCACGATGGAGGTCGCCGACGCGCTGTACGGCGTCTCCATGCAGGGCGACGGTGTGTCCAAGGTGATCAGCCAGCGGCTTCGCTGACGCCGTCACCCGGCTCGTCCAAGAGTCGAGCTTCGTTCAAGAGTCGAACACAATCCCCTCACTCGGGCCTTTCTATGTCACATGCACGACCCCTTGACTTCGGAATCTGAAGGCATAGTGTCGGCGACGTTGCTTTTGCCTTCACCCGGCAGCGTTGCCGGCGCCCGAGGAGTACACGTGACCAGCACAGCGCAGGCACCCACGTCAGGAGCCAGGACGGCTCAGCCCGAACATCTCGGGCACGTCGTCTTCATCACCGCGGCGGCCGCCATGGGCGGCTTCCTCTTCGGCTACGACAGCTCCGTCATCAACGGAGCCAACGGCGGCATCCAGGCCCGGTTCGATCTCAGCTCCGGCGTCACGGGTACCGTCGCCGCCAGCGCCCTGCTCGGCAGCGCCCTCGGCGCCGCGATCGCCGGCCGCATAGCCGACCGCATCGGCCGCATCCGCGTCATGCAGATCGCGGCGGTGCTGTTCGCCGTGAGTGCCGTCGGTTCCGGACTGCCGTTCGCCGCGTGGGACCTCGCCGCCTGGCGTGTCCTCGGCGGTATCGCCATCGGTATGGCCTCGGTCATCGGTCCGGCCTACATCGCCGAGGTCGCCCCGCCCGCGTACCGTGGCCGGCTCGCCTCGTTCCAGCAGGCCGCCATCGTCATCGGCATCGCCGTCTCCCAGTTGGTCAACTGGGCCATCCTGAACATGGCCGACGGCGAGGAGCGGGGCACGGTCGCGGGCCTGGAGGCCTGGCAGTGGATGCTCGGCGTGATGCTCGTACCCGCCGTGGTCTACGGCCTGCTGTCCTTCGCCATCCCCGAGTCGCCGCGCTACCTGATCAGCGTCGGCCGTGTCGACGACGCGAAGAAGGTGCTCGCCGACGTCGAGGGCGACGCGAACCTGGACGCCCGGGTCGCCGAGATCGACCAGGCGATGCGCAGTGACCACAAGTCGACGTTCAAGGACCTGCTGGGCGGCCGCTTCGGCCTGCTGCCGATCGTGTGGATCGGTATCGGCCTCTCCGTCTTCCAGCAGCTGGTCGGCATCAACGTCATCTTCTACTACTCGAACCTGCTGTGGCAGTCCGTCGGCGTCGACCCGTCGAGCTCGTTCTTCTACTCGTTCGAGACCTCGATCATCAACATCATCGGCACCGTGATCGCGATGATCTTCGTGGACCGCATCGGCCGCAAGCCGCTCGCCCTCATCGGCTCCGTCGGCATGGGCATCTCGCTCGCGGCGGCCGCCTGGTCCTTCTCCTTCCAGCACGGCAACGACCCGCTGCCGACCGCGCAGGGCTACGTCGCGCTGATCGCCGCCAACGCCTTCGTCCTCTTCTTCGCCCTGTCCTGGGGCGTGGTCGTCTGGGTCATGCTCGGCGAGGTCTTCCCGAACAAGATCCGCGCCGCCGCGCTGGGCGTCGCGGCCTCGGCCCAGTGGCTCGCCAACTGGGTGATCACGATCACCTTCCCGGACCTGGCGGACTGGAACCTGTCGCTCACCTACGTGGCATACGCGGTGTTCGCCTTCCTCTCCATCCCCTTCATCCTCAAGTTCGTGCCCGAGACCAAGGGCAAGGCGCTGGAGGAAATGGGCTGACCGGCCCCCGAACTCGGGGAGAAGGGCCAAGTCCCCGCTGCCCCTCTCCCCGTAACCCCGCCGCCGCCCCGGCTCGGCCACTGCCCGAGCCGGGGCGGCGGTGTCGTGTACGGCGGGTCAGGCGCCGAGTTCCGGCAGCACCCGCTCGCAGAACAGCCGCAGACTCCGCCACCCCTCCTCCACCGGCATCCCGCCCGACAGCGGATGCAGCACGTAGTTGTCGAAGCCCAGTGCCACGCACTCCTGAGGCGTCACGATCCGGTACACGCCCTCGGCGCGCAGTTCATCCACCGTCGTGGCCGCCGACTTCACCGCCGAGCGGATCTCGCCGGACTGCCAGGAGGCGTAGGTGCGGGCCTCGTGCAGGAAGTGGTGGCCGTGTTCGGACCAGGTGCGGTCGGGGTCCTCGGCGATGTGCAGCAGGGGGGTCTCGGCGGCCGGCATCATCGTCCAGCCCTCGGTGCCGTACTCGACGAGCCGCTCCTTGTAGTACGCCTCCAGCTCCGGCAGATGCGCGCTGGGGAAGAACGGCAGGCCGAGGCGGGCGGCCCGGCGGGCGGCGGCCTTCGAGGAGCCGCCGACCAGGAGCAGGGGGTGCGGGTCGGTGTACGGGCGCGGGGTGACCCGTACCGTACGGCCCCGGTACTCGAACTCCTCGCCGGTCCACGCCTTCAGCAGCGTCTCCAGCAGCTCGTCCTGGAGTTTTCCGCGCCGCTTCCAGTCCACGTCGAACTGGGCGTACTCCTCGGGCCGGTACCCGATCCCGGCGACCGTCACCAGCCGTCCGCCGCTCAGCAGATCCAGCACCGCGATCTCCTCGGCGAGCCGCAGCGGGTCGTGCAGCGGGCCGATGATCGCCGAGACGGTGACCGCGAGGCGCCTCGTCGCGCCGAAGACCGCCGCCGCGAAGGCGAACGGTGACGGCAGCCAGTTGTTCTCGGCGCCGTGGTGCTCCTCCGTCTGGACCGTGGTGATGCCGTGCTCGTCGGCGTACGCGGCCATCCGGACGGCGGCCTGGTAGCGGGCGGCCAGCGCGGCGGGGGTCGCGGCGGGCTCGACGAGGTTGAAGCGTACGACCGTGACGGGCATGGGGGTCCCCCTTCACCGGGCGAGTGTGAAGGCGGACGTTAGCTGACGGTGTGTCAGACATCCAGAGGGGTGTCGCAGGACTCCATGGCCGATACTGGACGGGTTATGGACATCGTCATCCTTGCTGTAGTCATCGCCGTGGTCGTGCTCGGCGCGCTCGGCGGGCTCATCGTCGGCAGCCGGCGCAAGAAGCCGCTGCCCCCGCCGCCGCCCGCCGCGCCCGACATCACCGCCCCTCCGGCCGAGCCGCACGTCGGCGACGAGGCCGAGACGCCGCGCGACGAACCGCGCCGGACCATAGAGGAGGTGGATCTTCCCGACGGCTCGACCGGGGTCGCCGTCGAGGAACCGCCCGTAGTCGAAGAGCTCCCGCCGACCGAGATCGAGGTCCCGGAGCCCACCGCCGGCCGCCTGATCCGCCTGCGCGCCCGGCTCTCCCGCTCCCAGAACGCCCTCGGCAAGGGGCTGCTCACGCTCCTGTCGCGCGAGCACCTCGACGAGGACACCTGGGAGGAGATCGAGGACACCCTGCTCACCGCCGACGTCGGCGTGGCTCCCACCCAGGAGCTGGTCGACGGACTGCGCGAGCGCGTGAAGGTCCTCGGCACCCGCACCCCCGAGGAGCTGCGCGGCCTGCTGCGCGAGGAGCTCCTCAAGCTGGTCGGCACCGAATTCGACCGCACGGTCAGGACCGAGCCGGAGACCAGCAAGCCCGGCATCGTGATGGTCGTCGGCGTCAACGGCACCGGCAAGACCACCACCACCGGCAAGCTCGCCCGCGTCCTCGTGGCCGACGGCCGCAGCGTGGTCCTCGGTGCCGCCGACACCTTCCGTGCCGCCGCCGCCGACCAGCTCCAGACCTGGGGCGAGCGGGTCGGCGCCCACACCGTGCGCGGTCCGGAGGGCGGCGACCCCGCCTCCGTCGCCTTCGACGCGGTGAAGGAGGGCAAGGAGATGGGCTCCGACGTGGTGCTCATCGACACCGCCGGGCGCCTGCACACCAAGACCGGCCTCATGGACGAGCTCGGCAAGGTCAAGCGGGTCGTCGAGAAGCACGCGCCGCTGGACGAGATCCTCCTCGTACTGGACGCGACGACGGGGCAGAACGGTCTGGTGCAGGCCCGCGTCTTCGCCGAGGTCGTGGACATCACCGGCATCGTGCTCACCAAGCTGGACGGCACGGCCAAGGGCGGCATCGTGGTCGCGGTCCAGCGCGAGCTGGGCGTACCGGTGAAGCTGGTGGGCCTCGGCGAGGGCGCCGACGACCTGGCGCCGTTCGAGCCGGAGGCGTTCGTTGACGCCCTTATCGGGGAGTGAGACGCCCGTACTGGAACACCATCCACGAATTTCGTATGCGGCTGAAGAAGCGCCCGCCTCCCAAGGTGCAGTTGGGGGACGGGCGCTTCGCCGTGTACGTCGTGTACGCCTATGCGCGCGACCTGTGGGCCACGTAGGCCAAGGTCCCCAGCAGCAAGCGCGCGGCCGGTGGCTTCGTAGCCGTGTCCAGCGCCGGCGGCCGCAGCCACCGCACCGGCCCCAGGCCGCCCCGGTCGGACGGTGGGGCCGTGATGTGCGCACCGGGGCCGAGGCCGCGCAGATCGAGGTGGGTCGGGTCGTCCCAGCCCATGCGGTAGAGGAGTTCGGGGAGTTCGGCGGCGGCGCCGGGGGCGACGAAGAAGTGGGCGCGGCCGTCGGGGGTGGCGGTGACCGGGCCGAGGGGCAGGCCCATGCGTTCGAGCCGGGCCAGCGCGCGGCGCCCGGCGGGCTCGGCCACCTCGATCACGTCGAACGCGCGCCCGACGGGCAGCATCACCGCGGCGCCCGGGACCTCCGCCCACGCCTTGCTGACCTCGTCGAGCGTGGCCCCGGCCGGCACCTCGGGTGCGAAGTCGAGGGGGTGTGCGCCGGGCGCGTCACAGTCGGAGTGGCCGCACGAACAGGCGCCCGCCGCGGCCCGCGCGCCGGGCACCACGTCCCAGCTCCACAACCCGGTGAACTCGGCGACGGTGGTGCACTCCGAGGACCGGCCGCGTCGTCGCGAGCCGGATCGGATCTCCCGGATGCCGCCGATCGTGAAGCCCATGCCCCCTCCAACGGGTCCAGCGCGCCGGTGGTTACGACGCGAATACGGAACGTGACCCTGTGTGTTCCCCGGGCTGACCGGTTGCCCCCTGGCTCCGCTCGGTTCACGCGGCGCTCTGAGGTGCTCAGGGTGGTGGACTCCGCAATGCACGCCCCAGAGTGCTTCGCTCCGCCCACTTCCGGCCGTCCCATGTCAAGTGAATCGCGTAGAGGCCACCGTTAGTTCATTCGAAGGGGTGGCGAATGGTGGCGATTCCGGGATCGCCATGGCTGGAGGCGTGATCGTAGGATTACTGTGAGTGCACACAGCTTCGGGGCACATGCGCTCGTGGGTATGCCGGGGGCAAGTCGGCTTTCCGTTCGAAGGGTGAGAACCGCCGGACGGGCGACCGTATTTACCGGCATTCTGATAGGGCTTGGCGCACTCGGTGACAAGTGGTCCAAGGGATGGGGGCGTTCCAGTGAGCGGCAACAGCGGAAGCGGTACGAGTGCAGGTAGCGCATCGCACGCTGACAAGCGCCCGAACGAACTGCTCACGTCCTGGTTCGTGCGCAGCGGCTGGTCGAAGGGCGAACTCGCCCGCCAAGTGAACCGCCGCGCCCGCCAGTTGGGCGCCAACCACATCTCGACCGACACCTCCCGCGTACGCCGCTGGCTGGACGGCGAGAATCCCCGCGAGCCCATCCCGCGGATCCTGTCCGAGCTGTTCTCCGAGCGGTTCGGCTGCGTCGTCTCCGTCGAGGACCTCGGTCTGCGCGCCGCCCGTCAGTCACCCTCCGTGTCCGGCGTCGACCTGCCCTGGACGGGTCCGCAGACGGTGGCCCTGCTGAGCGAGTTCTCGCGCAGCGACCTGATGCTGGCGCGGCGCGGCTTCCTCGGGAGCTCGCTGGCCCTGTCCGCGGGCCCGGCGCTCATCGAGCCGATGCAGCGCTGGCTGGTCCCCGCGCCGCCCGCCCCGCACCACGAGCCCCGGCCCGTCCCCTCCACACGCGCGCGTGGCCGCCTGTCCAAGCCCGAGCTGGACCTCCTGGAGTCCACCACCGTGATGTTCCGGCAGTGGGACGCCCAGTGCGGCGGCGGTCTGCGCCGCAAGGCGGTCGTCGGCCAGCTGCACGAGGTGACCGACCTCCTCCAGGAACCCCAGCCCGAGGCCACCACCCGCAAGCTGTTCAAGGTCGCCGCCGAGCTGGCCGAGCTGGCCGGCTGGATGTCCTACGACGTCGGACTGCAGCCCACCGCGCAGAAGTACTTCGTCCTCGCGCTGCACGCCGCCAAGGAGGCCGGCGACCGGCCGCTCGGCTCGTACATCCTCTCCAGCATGAGCCGCCAGATGATCCACCTCGGCCGGCCCGACGACGCCCTGGAGCTGATCCACCTCGCGCAGTACGGCAGCCGGGACTGCGCCGGCCCGCGCACCCAGTCGATGCTGTATGCGATGGAGGCCCGCGCCTACGCCAACATGGGCCAGCCCGGCAAGTGCAAGCGGGCGGTCCGGATGGCCGAGGACACCTTCACCGAGGCAGGGGACTGGGACGAGCCGGACCCCGACTGGATCCGCTTCTTCTCCGAGGCCGAGCTCTACGGAGAGAACTCCCACTCCTACCGCGACCTCGCCTATGTCGCCGGCCGCAGCCCGACATACGCCTCGCTGGCCGAACCCGTGATGCAGCGGGCCGTGGACCTGTTCGAGAAGGACGGCGAGCACCAGCGGTCGTACGCGCTGAACCTGATCGGCATGGCCACGGTGCATCTGCTGCGCCGGGAGCCCGAGCAGAGCGCGGTCTACGCCGAGCAGGCCATGCGCACCGCCAAGAAAGTGCGCTCCGAGCGCGTCAACACTCGTATTCGAAAGACCGTCGACACAGCGGTACGCGACTTCGGGGATCTCGCCGAGGTCGTGGACCTCACCGACCGGCTCGCGGTGGAGCTGCCGGAGAGCGTCGAGGCGGTCTGAGCCCGGGGCCATCCCCGGAAACCCCCAGAACCCCGGCCGCGGCCGGCCCTCCCGAACTGCCCGACTCGGCTCCCCCATGCCAGGTCATCGGAAGGCCCGCCGCGGCCGGCTCTCTTCCTTCAATGAAGGTTGCGCCACGATAACGATCGCGCGGCGCGACATCTCGCAGTTCATCAACGCGTAACACGCACGGCGCCTTCGTCACGGCGGCGAAACAACGAGGGGCTTCCACCGAAACCGCGCTGCGTCAATCTCATGGCGCATAACCGGCCCGCCCCTCATTCCGCTCAGGCTTCGCCCGCACGGGGCCGTACCAATGACGAGGAGACGCCGATGGCACCAGCCATCATGATGGCGGCAGACAAGGTAGAGCTGTCGCCCGCCAACACAGGTTTCATGCTCATCTGTTCCGCCCTGGTGATGCTCATGACCCCGGGACTGGCCTTCTTCTACGGAGGCATGGTCCGCGTCAAGAGCACCCTGAACATGCTGATGATGAGCTTCATCAGCCTCGGGATCGTCACCATCCTGTGGGTGTTGTACGGCTTCTCCATGGCGTTCGGCACCGACTCCGGCAGCCTTATCGGCTGGAACTCCGACTGGGTCGGCCTCACCGGGGTCGACAAGGGCGAGCTCTGGGGTACCTACAACATCCCGCTCCTCGCCTTCATGGTCTTCCAGCTGATGTTCGCGATCATCACGCCCGCCCTGATCAGCGGTGCTCTCGCGGACCGCGTGAAGTTCTCGGCCTGGGCGCTGTTCATCGCGCTGTGGGCGACGATCGTGTACTTCCCCGTGGCCCACTGGGTCTGGGGTGAGGGCGGCTGGGCCTTCGACATGGGCGTGATCGACTTCGCCGGTGGTACGGCGGTCCACATCAACGCCGGTGCCGCGGCGCTCGGTGTGATCCTCGTGATCGGCAAGCGGGTGGGGTTCAAGAAGGACCCGATGCGTCCGCACAGCCTGCCGCTGGTCATGCTCGGCGCCGGTCTGCTGTGGTTCGGCTGGTTCGGCTTCAACGCCGGCTCGTGGCTCGGCAACGACGACGGCGTCGGCACGCTGATGTTCGTCAACACGCAGGTCGCCACCGCCGCCGCCATGCTGGCCTGGCTCGCCTACGAGAAGATCCGCCACGGCGCGTTCACCACGCTGGGCGCCGCCTCCGGTGCCGTCGCGGGCCTCGTCGCCATCACCCCGTCCGGTGGTGCGGTCACCCCGCTCGGCGCGATCGCAGTCGGCGCCATCGCCGGTGTCCTGTGCGCCATGGCCGTCGGTCTGAAGTACAAGTTCGGCTACGACGACTCGCTCGACGTCGTCGGTGTCCACCTGGTCGGCGGAATCGTCGGCTCGCTCCTGATCGGCTTCTTCGCCAGCGGCAAGGGCCAGTCCGAGGCCACGGGCGTCTTCTACGGCAACCACAGCTTCGACCAGCTGTGGAAGCAGCTCGCCGGTGTCGGCGGTGTCCTCGCCTACTCCCTGATCGTCTCCGCGATCCTCGCCTTCCTCCTCGACAAGACCATCGGTATGCGGGTCTCCGAGGACGAGGAGGTCGCCGGTATCGACCAGGCCGAGCACGCCGAGACCGCATACGACTTCAGCGGCGCCGGTGGCGGTGCCGCCCGGACCTCCGCCACGGCCCCGGTCGCCGCCGCGGCCGCGAGCAAGAAGGTGGACGCATGAAGCTCATCACCGCAGTCGTCAAGCCCCACCGGCTCGACGAGATCAAGGAAGCCCTCCAGGCCTTCGGCGTGCACGGCCTCACGGTCACCGAGGCGAGCGGCTACGGTCGTCAGCGGGGCCACACCGAGGTCTACCGCGGTGCCGAGTACACCGTGGACCTGGTTCCGAAGATCCGCATCGAGGTACTGGCCGAGGACGAGGACGCCGAGCAGCTGATCGACGTCATCGTCAAGGCCGCCCGCACCGGCAAGATCGGTGACGGCAAGGTCTGGTCCCTGCCGGTCGACACGGCCGTACGGGTCCGGACCGGTGAGCGCGGGCCGGACGCGCTCTGAGGACGCGCTTCGCCAGAAGTGCTCTGGAGAGACGCGCTCCACGAGTGGCGCTCTGAACAGAAGAAGGACAGGAGTCGCTGGGTGACGGGTACGGACGTTCGCAAGGATGCAGAGGACTCGGGACCCAGCGGCTACGCGGCGGCCCGGCTGCGTCTCCTCACCGAGGGGGCGCAGTCCGGGCCGCCGCGCCGTGCCGCCCTCGCGGAGCTGACCGACGAGTGGCTGACCGGCCTGTTCGCGGCCGGTGCCGAAGGGCTGCGCGGCGTCTCCCTGGTCGCCGTCGGCGGATACGGCCGCGGCGAGCTGTCCCCGCGCAGCGACCTGGACCTGGTCCTGCTGCACGACGGCGGTGACAGCAAGGCGGTGGCCGCGCTGGCCGACCGCATCTGGTACCCGATCTGGGACCTCGGCCTCGCCCTCGACCACTCCGTGCGTACGCCCGCCGAGGCCCGCAAGACGGCCGGCGAGGACCTCAAGGTCCAGCTGGGCCTGCTGGACGCCCGGCACATCGCCGGCGACCTGGGCCTTACGGCCGGACTGCGCACGGCGGTCCTCGCCGACTGGCGCAACCAGGCCCCCAAGCGCCTGCCCGAACTCCAGGAGCTCACCGCCGAACGCGCCGAGCGGCAGGGCGAGCTGCAGTACCTCCTGGAACCCGATCTGAAGGAAGCGCGCGGTGGTCTGCGGGACGCCACCATCCTGCGCGCCGTCGCCGCCTCCTGGCTGGCCGACGCCCCGCGCGAGGGCCTCGCCGACGCCCGGCGCCGGCTGCTCGACGTACGCGACGCCCTGCACCTGACCACCGGGCGGGCCACCGACCGGCTCGCGCTGCAGGAGCAGGACCAGGTCGCCGCCGAGCTCGGGCTGCTCGACGCGGACACGCTGCTGCGGCAGGTGTACGAGGCGGCGCGGGTCATCTCGTACGCCAGCGATGTGACGTGGCGCGAAGTGGGGCGCGTACTGCGGGCACGCGCCGTGCGGCCGAGGCTGCGCGCCATGCTCGGTGGCGGGAAGCCGACCGCCGAGCGCTCCCCGCTGGCCGAGGGCGTGGTGGAGCAGGACGGCGAGGTGGTGCTCGCCCGCGCCGCGCGCCCCGAACGCGACCCCGTGCTTCCCCTGCGCGCCGCTGCCGCCGCCGCACAGGCCGGACTCCCGCTCTCCCTGCACGCCGTACGGCGCCTGGCGGCCACCGTGCGCCCGCTGCCCACGCCCTGGCCCGCCGAGGCGCGCGAGCAACTGGTGACCCTGCTGGGCTCCGGCCGGCCCACCGTCGACGTGTGGGAGGCGCTGGAGGCCGAGGGGCTGATCACGCACTTCCTGCCCGACTGGGAGCGGGTGCGCTGCCGTCCGCAGCGCAACGCCGTGCACATCTGGACCGTCGACCGGCACCTGATCGAGACGGCCGTCCGTGCCTCCGAGTTCACCCGCCGCGTCCACCGCCCCGACCTGCTGCTGGTGGCCGCGCTGCTGCACGACATCGGCAAGGGCTGGCCCGGCGACCACTCGGTGGCCGGCGAGATCATCGTCAAGGACGTGGCCGCCCGCATCGGCTTCGACCGCGACGACGTCCTCGTGCTCTCCACTCTCGTACGCCATCACCTGCTGCTCGTCGAGACGGCCACCCGGCGCGACCTGGAGGACCCGGCCACCGTGCACTCGGTCGCCGAGGCGGTCGGCTCGCAGGGCACCCTGGAGCTGCTGCACGCCCTGACCGAGGCGGACGCCCTGGCGACCGGCCCGGCTGCGTGGTCGTCCTGGCGTGGCTCACTCGTCGCCGACCTGGTGAAACGGGTCGCGGCCGTGCTCGCCGGGGACGACCCGGTCGAGCCCGAGGCCGCCGCGCTCACCGCCGAGCAGGAGCGGCTCGCCATCGAGGCGGTCGTCACCGGCAGCCCCGTACTCGCGCTGCGCGCGCAGACCGAGCCGCCGACGGAGGAGCGGCCCCCCGGCGATCCGGAACCGCTCGGCGTGGAGCTCGTCATCGCCGTACCGGACCAGCCGGGCGTGCTGCCCGCGGTGGCCGGCGTGCTGGCGATGCACCGCCTGACCGTGCGCACCGCCGAGCTGAGCGCCCAGGATCTGCCGGACGGCGTCGACGGCTCCGTCCTGCTGCTGAACTGGCGGGTCGCCGCCGAGTACGGCTCCCTGCCGCAGGCCACCCGGCTGCGCGCCGACCTCGTACGCGCCCTGGACGGCTCCCTGGACATCGCGGGCCGTCTCGCCGAGCGGGACGCGGCGTACCCGAGGCGCCGGGGCGTGGTGGCCCCGGCGGCGCGGGTGTCGGTCCACCCGGCCGCCTCCCGGCTGGCCACGGTCATCGAGGTCCGCGCCCAGGACGCCCCGGGACTGCTGTTCCGGATCGGCAGGGCGCTGGAGGACGCGAGCGTGCGGGTGCGCAGCGCCCACGTCAGCACACTGGGCGCCAACGCGGTCGACGCGTTCTATGTCACAGGCCCCGAGGGCGCGCCGCTGCCCGGCGAGGAGGCGGCCGCCGTGGCCCGCAAGCTGGAGGAGACATTGCGGGGCTGAGACCCTGTTCAAAGGCTCTGAACCCGGGGATCCCGGCAACCTGTGTCGCCGGGATACCCTGGAGGGCGATTCCCAGCTGCCACCGACCCCGAGGACCGCGAGCGCCGTGTTCGATACTCTCTCCGATCGCCTCTCAGCCACTTTCAAGAACCTGCGCGGCAAGGGACGGCTCTCCGAGGCGGACATCGACGCGACAGCGCGCGAGATCCGTATCGCGCTGCTCGAAGCGGACGTGGCCCTGCCGGTCGTCCGGACGTTCATCAAGAACGTCAAGGAGCGCGCCCTCGGATCCGATGTCTCCAAGGCGCTGAACCCGGCCCAGCAGGTCCTGAAGATCGTCAACGACGAGCTTGTGACGATCCTCGGTGGCGAGACCCGCCGCCTGCGGTTCGCCAAGCAGCCGCCGACCGTGATCATGCTGGCCGGTCTGCAGGGTGCCGGTAAGACCACCCTCGCGGGCAAGCTCGGCCGGTGGCTGAAGGAGCAAGGCCACTCGCCGCTGCTGGTCGCCGCCGACCTCCAGCGCCCCAACGCCGTCAACCAGCTCAGCGTGGTCGCCGAGCGCGCCGGTATCGCGGTCTACGCGCCCGAGCCGGGCAACGGCGTCGGTGACCCGGTCAAGGTCGCCAAGGACTCCATCGAGCACGCCAAGGCCAAGGTCCACGAC
>JABFVM010000008.1 GCA_013362785.1 Streptomyces sp.
ACGGGGCGCGTGCGCAGATCTGGAGCTGCACGGGCGGGGCCAATCAGAAGTGGCGTCTGCAGTAGGGCGGATGCGGATGCCTGCGGCGGCCTGTTGCTGTGCGGTGGGGGCGTGCGTAGCGCCTGCGGTTTGTGGGTGGGTCGGGGCCGCGCCGGGGGGTGTCCGTCCTCGGATCGGCGGTCACCTTAGGCCAAGAGCTGCCGCGTGTTGACGCCGACCACTGCGGGCGGACACCCCCCGGCACGTCCCCTTCCCGCCGTACGCGAGTGCGGGCGGGTGGGGGTACGCGCCGACACCTTTCAACGCTGGTCCATGTTTTTCAGCCCGTCCGGCGTTTGAGGACGAGGCCGTTCAGGCCGATGGGGGTCCAGGGGGCGGAGCCCCCTGGCGGGGTCGAAGGGGCGGAGCCCCTGGGGATGGGACGGGTAGGGGCGGCGGGGGCGAGGGACTGCACGCCGTGCCAGTGGGGCGGCTACTCCGCCGGTGTCACCCCGGCCCGCAGCAGGCCGTACGTGTAGGCGTCCTCCAGGGCCTGCCAGGACGCGGCGATGACGTTCTCGGCGACGCCCACCGTGGACCACTCGCCCGCACCGTCGGACGTGGAGATCAGGACGCGGGTCGTGGACTGGGTGCCGTGGACGCCCTCCAGGATGCGGACCTTGTAGTCGACGAGGTCCAGCTTGGCGAGCTGGGGGTAGATCTTTTCCAGGGCGACCCGGAGGGCACGGTCGAGGGCGTTGACGGGGCCGTTGCCCTCGGCCGTGGCCACGATGCGCTCGCCCTTGGCGAAGAGCTTGACCGTGGCCTCGTTGGCGTGGCTGCCATCGGGGCGGTCCTCGACGATCGCGCGCCAGGACTCGACCTGGAAGTAGCTGAGGGGCTTGCCCTCGACCTCGGCGCGCAGGAGGAGTTCGAAGCTCGCGTCGGCCGCCTCGTAGGTGTAGCCCTTGAGCTCGCGTTCCTTGACGCGTTCCACCACCCGGCCGACCAGCTCGCGGTCGCCACCGAGGTCGATGCCGAGCTCCTTGCCCTTGAGCTCGACGGAGGCGCGGCCGGCCATGTCGGAGACCAGCATCCGCATGGTGTTGCCGACCTGCTCGGGGTCGATGTGCTGGTACAGGTCCGGGTCGACCTTGATCGCGGAGGCGTGCAGGCCGGCCTTGTGGGCGAAGGCGGAGACGCCGACGTAGGGCTGGTGGGTGGAGGGGGTGAGGTTGACGACCTCGGCGATGGCGTGCGAGATGCGGGTCATCTCGCGCAGGTGGCCCTCGGGGAGGACCTTCTTGCCGTACTTCAGTTCCAGGGCGGCGACCACCGGGAACAGGTTGGCGTTGCCGACGCGCTCGCCGTAGCCGTTGGCCGTGCACTGGACGTGGGTCGCGCCCGCGTCGACGGCGGCGAGGGTGTTGGCCACCGCGCAGCCGGTGTCGTCCTGGGCGTGGATGCCGAGCCGGGCGCCGGTGTCGGCGAGGACGGTGGAGACGACGGCCTGGACCTGGGCGGGGAGCATGCCGCCGTTGGTGTCGCAGAGGATCACCACGTCGGCGCCGGCCTCCGACGCCGTACGGACGACGGACTTCGCGTACTCGGGGTTGGCGCGGTAGCCGTCGAAGAAGTGCTCGCAGTCGACGAAGACCCGGCGACCCTGCTCACGGAGGTAAGAGACCGTGTCGCGGACCATTTCCAGGTTCTCGTCCAGGGTGGTGCGCAGGGCGAGCTCGACGTGGCGGTCGTGGGACTTGGCGACCAGGGTGATCACCGGGGCGCCGGACGCCAGCAGTGCGTTGACCTGCGGGTCCTCGCTCGCCTTGCCGCCCGCGCGGCGGGTCGCGCCGAAGGCGACCAGCTGGGCGTGCTTGAAGTCGATCTCCTGCTGGGCGCGCGCGAAGAACTCGGTGTCCCGCGGGTTGGCACCGGGCCAGCCGCCCTCGATGAAGCCCACGCCGAACTCGTCCAGATGCCGGGCGATGGCCAGCTTGTCGGCGACGGTGAGGTTGATGCCCTCCCGCTGGGCTCCGTCGCGCAGGGTGGTGTCGAAGACGTGGAACGAGTCGTCGAGCTCGCTGGTTGGCGTCATGGTCGTAAGGCTCCTGTATTGGATCTCGGTCTACCGGAATGACCGGCTCCACCGCCCCCACCTATGGTCCCTCACGCACTCCGCCCGGCTGCGGGTGGGCCGGGAAACAGAAAAACCTCTCGCGGGTGCGAGAGGTCTGCGCGCGGGTCGAGGACGACGGTGTCCACCCGTACCTGGTCGTACGTGGTGGTCACTGCGGACCGGCGCGCCTGCTGCCAATAATCATGGCGAACGAGAGCACGGGGGCAGTCTGGCACAAGTCGCCCCCGCGCTCACCGTCCGTCTCAGGATGCGAGCACTGTGGTGATCGGCGTCAGCGCATGTGGCGGACGAAGCCGTCGTTCACGCCGTTGGTGTCGCCGGCGACGAGCTGGGACGAGGAACTGCCGAGGCCGATGCGCTTCGCCCCCTCGCTCACCGACTCCAGCCATACGTAGGTGTCCGTCGCCGGGCCGCCGGTGACCGACTCGCTGACCAGGCGGGTGGAGCCGGTGCGCAGGTCGCGCAGGTAGATGTTGGCCGGGCCGAGCGTTCCGTCGGGCAGCTTCGGGGTGGCCTCGTAGCCCACGTAGCGGCCGTCGGCGCTGAGTACGGGCCGGTCGGGCATGCTCTCGCCGTCGGGGCCGGCGTCGATCCGTCGGGTGACGTCCTTGCGCAGGTCGCGGACGTAGATGTCGGACGCGTCCGGGCCGCCGCCGGGGAGCAGGTCCTCGTCCCAGTTCTGGAAGGCGACGGTGCGGCCGTCCGCGGAGAGCGTGGCGGGCATCGCGTAGCGCGGTGCCGGGGAGCCGTCGGCCTTGACGTTGACCCGCTCCTCCGTTCCGGTGCGGCGGTCGTGCACCCAGGTGATGCCGTTGGAGCTGCGCGGCACCAGCTGGGTGTAGAGCACGTACCGGCCGTCGGCGCTCACGTCCTGGAAGAGCGCCGGGTTGTCGGGGCGGTTCGTGTTGCTGATCCGCTTCGTCTTGCCGGTGCTGCGGTCGAAGACGTACACGGCTCCGAAGAGGTCGCGGGCGCCCTCCTCCATCCGGGTGGCCTTGGCGTTGAAGGTGATGTAGCGGGCGTTCGCGGACATGTCGGCACCGGCCGCGTAGGCGGAGCCGCCGTCGAAGGCGACGCTGATCCGCTTCGTGGTGCCGGTGCGGCGGTCGTGCAGATAGATGTCGGCGGCGCCCGCGTCCGCGGGCGGGGTGTCCCAGGGGACCAGGTTGCGTGCGGTCGAGCTGAACAGGACGTACCGCCCGTCGGCGCTGATGGCCTGCACGGACGACCCTTGATCGGCCTGTGCGCCGGCCGAGCTGACGCTGACCCGCTCGACGCCCCCGGTGCGCAGGTCGCGCACGAAGACGTCCCGCTGGCCGTTGGTGTCGCCGGGCACCAGGTTGGAGGCGTCGGCCGTGAACGCCGCGAAGCGGCCGTCGGCGCTGAGCTGCGGCGCGAACGAGTTGCCGTCGCCCTGCTCCCCCGTCGCCGACACGGTGACCCGCTCGGTCGACGGGACGCGGGGCGCGGCCCCCGCCGACGTCCCGGTGGTCAGTGTCGCCGTGGCGGCGGCGAGCGCGACGGCGATGGCGAGCGCGCGGACGCGCCTGTTGCTGTGCATGGTGGTTCCCCCGTTGATGCCGGTCGGTGTCAGAGGTGGTCGGTCGTTCCCCTCTTGGTCCTCCCCCGAGGCAAACGCACCATGCGCTACAGGGTCAATCCGTAAAATTGCGTACAACCAGGGCGTGCGCTCAGGAGTCCGCGTGGAGGCTGTCGTCCAGGAACTCCCGTACATGGCGCAGAACTTGCGCTCGGTCGGTGCCGCGCAGGCCGATGGCCACGTGGATCGAGAAGCCGTCGAGGAGCGCTCGCAGCCGGGCGGCGAAGCGGTCGGGGTCGACCGTCCGGAACTCGCCGCGTGACACTCCCTCCGCCAGCAGTGCCACCAGGTCGCGGTGCCAGGCGCCCTCGATCGCGGCCTGGCGTTCCCTGGCGTCGTCGTCGGCGTTCTGCGAGCGGTTCCAGACCTCCAGCCACAGGGTCCAGTGCGGGTCGCGATGACCGTCGGGGACGTACAGGTCGACGAATGCGTCGAGCCGCTCGCGGGCGGACGCGGTGCGCGTCAGCAGCCGTCCGCGCTCGGCGCCGAGCCGGCCCTCGCTCCACTCCAGGGTGCGCAGCAGCAGCTCGTCCTTGGAGTGGAAGTAGTAGAGGAGATGGCCGCTGCTCATACCGACCGCACGGCCGAGCGCCGCCATGGTGAGCTTCTCCAGACCGCGCTCGGCGATCATCTCCATGGCGGCGGCGAGGACCTCGTCACGGGGCGGCGCCTGCCTGCGCCCACCGGCCATCTGCGGCTCCTAGATCTTCGGCTGCTGCTGTGTGATGCAGTGGATGCCTCCACCACCCGCGAAGATCGTACGGGCGTCGACGAGGGTCACCGTCCGCTCGGGGAAGAGGCGGCGGAAGATGCCGGCCGCGAGTTCGTCGCGCGGGTCGTCGAAGGCGCAGAGCACCACGCCGCCGTTGCAGAGGTAGTGGTTGATGTAGGAGTAGTCGGCCCAGTGGCCGTCCGCCTCCAGAACGGTGGGCGCCGGGATCTCGACGACCTCCAGGCTGCGGCCCCGCGCGTCCGTGCTCGACCTCAGCAGGCCGACGATCTCCTTGGTCACCTCGTGGTCGGGGTGCGCCGGGTCCGGCTGCACATGGGCCACGACCACGCCGGGGCGGGCGAAGGCGGCGACGATGTCGACATGGCCGAGGGTGCCGAAACCGTTCGGGGGATAGTCACCGGTGAGGCCGCGCGGCAGCCAGATCGCCTTGCGGGTGCCGAGCATGGCGTGGATCTCGGCCTCCACCTCCTCCCGCGTCCAGTGCGGGTTGCGCTCCGGGCCGAGCTGGACGGTCTCCGTGAGCAGGACCGTGCCCTCTCCGTCCACATGGATCGCTCCGCCTTCGTTGACGAGCTTCGAGGCATACGTCGTGGTCGAGCCCGCGAGGTCGGAGACATGCGCGGCGATCTTCGCGTCGTGCTCCCAGCGGGCCCAGTCCTGGGCGCCCCAGCCGTTGAACGTCCAGTCGACGGCGGCGAGTCCACCGGCGCCGCCGGTCAGGAAGGTCGGGCCGATGTCCCGCATCCAGGCGTCGTCCAGGTCGCGTTCGACGGTGTCGACGTCCGGGCCGAGCAGCCGCCGCGCCTCCTGCGACTGTCCAGGACCGCACACCACCGTCACCGGCTCGAAGCGGCGGACCGCGCGGGCGACCGAGGCCCAGGCCCTGCGGGAGGCGGCGAGGTCGGCCGGATCCTCGAAGGTCGCGTTCGGCCCCGGCCAGGCCATCCAGGTGCGCTCGTGCGGGGCCCATTCGGCGGGCATACGGAAGCCGTCGGCGGCGGGCGTGCTCATGCGGTCGTCCTTCACAGGAAGTAGAGGCGGTTGAGGGAGACCGAGTCCGCGGGCTCGGAGCGCAGTGGCTCTCCGTCCAGCGTCACCAGGCCCGTGTGCTGGTCCACATCCACCGCTCCGGTACGGGAGTTGAGGCGCAGATCGGCCGGCCCGATACCGCGCGTGCCGCGCACCGCGACCCTGCGGCGCCGGGTCGGCATGGTGTCGTGGCCCTGGTCGACGGCGGCTCCGGCGACGAAGGCGACCGAGAGGTCTGCGGGGGTGGCGCCGTACGCCCCGAACTGCGGCCCCAGGACGAGGGGTTCGCAGGTGTCGGTCGCGGCGTTGGGGTCGCCGACGACGCCGTAAGCGGGGAAGCCCGCCTTCAGCACCAGCTGCGGCTTGGCGCCGAAGTACTCCGGCCGCCACAGCACGACGTCGGCGAGCTTGCCGACCTCCAGCGACCCCACCTCGTGGGCGAGGCCGTGCGCGATGGCCGGGTTGATGGTCAGCTTGGCCATGTAGCGCAGGACGCGCTCGTTGTCGTGGCCGGCGTCCGGGGCGCCGAACTCGGCCTTCATCTTCCCGGCCATCGCGAAGGTACGGCGCACGGTCTCGCCGGCCCGGCCCATGCCCTGCGCGTCGGACGAGGTGATGCCGATCGCGCCCAGGTCGTGCAGCACGTCCTCGGCGCCCATGGTCCCGGCGCGGATGCGGTCGCGGGCCATGGCGGCGTCGCCGGGCAGGTCGGTCTTCAGGTCGTGGACGGAGACGATCATGCCGTAGTGCTCGGCGACGGCGTCCCGGCCGAACGGCAGGGTGGGGTTGGTGGAGGAGCCGATGACGTTCGGGACGCCGGCCATCTTCAGGACGTTCGGTACATGTCCGCCGCCGCAGCCCTCTATGTGGAAGGCGTGGATGGTGCGGCCCTCCAGGACACGCAGTGTGTCCTCGACGGACAGGCACTCGTTCAGCCCGTCGCTGTGCAGGGCGACCTGGACGTCGTACTCCTCGGCGACCCGCAGCGCCGTGTCCAGGGCGCGGGTGTGGGCGCCCATGTCCTCGTGCACCTTGAAGCCACTCGCTCCGCCCTCGGCCAGCGCCTCGACCAGGGGCGCCTCATGGGAGGACGAACCCCGGCCCAGGAAGCCGATGTTGACGGGCCAGGCGTCGAAGGCGTTGAAGGCGTGCCGAAGTGCCCAGGGCGAGTTGACCCCGACGCCCCAGACCGGCCCGAACTCCTGGCCGATGATCGTGGTCACCCCGGACGCGAGCGAGGCCTCCATGACGCGCGGCGACAGCAGATGCACATGCGTGTCGACGGCTCCGGCGGTGGCGATGAGCCCCTCGCCGGACACGATGGACGTGCCCGTGCCGACCACGACGTCGACCCCGTCGAGGGTGTCGGGGTTCCCGGCCCGCCCGATCGAGCAGATCCGCCCCTCCCTGATCCCGATCGAGACCTTCCGGATGCCCAGTGCCGCGTCGATCACGACGACGTTGCTGATCACGACGTCACAGGTCTCCCGGACGGCCGCTGCCTTGAGATGCAGCCCGTCGCGGGCGGTCTTGCCGAACCCGGCGAGGAACTCGTCGCCGTAGCGCTGGGAGTCGGACTCGACGCGGATGGTGAGACCGGAGTCGCCGAGCCGGACGCGGTCACCGGCGCGGGGGCCGTGGGTGGCGGCGTATTCGTACGGGTTCACAGTTCGGCTCCCAGGTATCCGCAGGCTGCGGCCCTGCGCAGGGCCTCTTCCTTCGCCCCCGGCGCGTCCAGCGCCCCGTCGACGAGACCGGCGAACCCGATGGCGATCCGGTCGCCCCCGATGGGCGCGAGCCCGACCTCGACGCTCTCCCCCGGCCCGAACCGCGCGGAGGACCCGGCGGGGACGGCGAGCCGCATGCCGTAGGCCGCGCCCCGGTCGAAGTGGAGGCGCGGGTTGGCCTCGAAGAAGTGGAAGTGGGAGGTGACGGAGACGGGGACGGTCGCGGTGTTCGTCACCGTCAGGCGTACGACCGCCTCGGGCTCGGCGTGCGCGGGCCCCGGCAGCAGCGCACCCGGCGCCCGGTCGCCCAGTCCCCCGCCGATCGGGTCGCTCACCACCGCGAGCCGGGAACCGTCGTCGAAGACGGCCTCGACGTGCACCTCGGTGACGACGTCCGCGACACCCGGCAGCACGTCGTCGGGGCCGAGCACCGAGCGGGCGCGTTCGACGGCCTCGGCGAGCCTGGCCCCGTCCCGGGCGGCCTCGCACACGGTGTCCGCGACGAGCGCCGTCGCCTCCGGCACGTTCAGCCTCAGCCCGCGGGCCCTGCGCGCCCGGGCCAGCTCTGCGGCTCCGAAGAGCAGCAGCCGGTCACGTTCCGTGGGGGTCAGTCTCACTACGCGACACCTCCTTGCCTGACTCGACTTTAGAGCATCACTCTAAACATGAAATCCCACCGACCGAAAGGTTGACAGCAAACCTGCGGCACCTCAGATTGAACGTCACTCAAACCGAGGGAGACACTCATGCCAAGGGAACAGCGCGGAGTCGACACCATCCCCGAGGGGGAACGGACGAGCGGCCCACGGGACCTCGTCTCGATCCTGCTCGGGTCGAACCTCTGCCTGGGGGTGATCGTCTTCGGCTGGCTGCCCCCGTCCTTCGGCCTGGACTGGTGGGCCTCGGTGAGCTCGATCGTGGTCGGCACCCTGGTCGGCACCGCCCTCACCGCCCCGCTGGCCCTGATCTCCCTGCGCACGGCGACGAACCTGTCCACGTCCTCCGGCGCCCAGTTCGGTGTCCGGGGCCGCCTGGTCGGCTCGGTCGTCGGCCTGCTGCTGGCGCTGGGCTACTCCGCGCTGACCGTGTGGATCGGCGGCGATGTGATGGTGGGCGTGCTGGGCCGCCTGTTCGACGTCCCGGCGAACGACCTGTCGTACGGCGTGGTCTACGGGCTTCTGGCCGCGGCGACCGTCGCGGGCGCGGTGTACGGCTACCGGGTGCTGCTCGCCATGTCCCGTGTCCTCGCGATCGGCATGACGGCCCTGCTGGTCCTCGGCGTGATCGCCTACGCCCCGCACTTCACGACGGCCGCGCTGCCCGAGGCGGGCGGCTATCTGCTGGGCGGCTTCTGGCCGACGTGGCTCCTGGCGACGGTGGCGGCGGGTCTGTCGGGCCCGATCGCCTTCATCACCCTCCTCGGCGACTACACCCGCTACATCTCCCCGGCCCGCCACTCCTCCCGCCGGGTCCTGCACGCGACCTGGCTCGGCCTGATCCTGGGCCTGCTGGTCCCCCAGCTCTTCGGCACCTTCACGGCGTACGCGGCGCGGGCCGCCCTCGACTACGCCGGACCGCTCGTCTCCGCGTCCCCGACCTGGTACCTGGTCCCGCTCCTGCTGGCCGCCTCCACGGGCTCGGTCGGCAACGCGGGTCTGATGCTCTACTCCATGGGCCTCGACCTGGACGCGATCCTGCCGCGCGCGTCCCGGGCGACGGCCACCTACGCGGTCGCGGTGGTCGCGACGGCCTGTGTGTTCGTCGGCCACTACTACTCGTCGGCCCAGGACGCGATGACGTCCTTCGTGCTCCTGCTGACCGCCATCGGCACCCCTTGGGCGGTCATCACCCTGATCGGCTTCGCACGATGCCGTGGCGTGTACGACGCGGAGGCCCTGCAGGTCTTCAACCGCCGGGCGCGGGGCGGGATCTACTGGTACCGGGCCGGCTGGCACATCCCGGCGACCGTGTCCTGGGCGCTGGGCGCGGCGGTGGGGGTGCTGGCCGTGTCCCTGCCGTCGTACGAGGGGCCGCTGCTGTCACTGACCGGCGGCGTGGACTGCAGCTTCCTGCTGTCGGGGGTGGTGGGCGGCCTCGGCTACCTGGCCCTGACCGGGCGGGCCGCTCGCACTCGCACGCCGGTCGCCACGGGTACCGAGGGGTCCGAGCCGGCCGAGGGGGCCGATGCTCAGCCCGCCTCGGTGATCTCGTAGGCGGTTCGTGGGCATCGTGGAACGGGCGAAGCCGCCCCGGACGGTGCTGTCCGGCGCGGCTTCGCCCTGAAGTCCTGGGACTTGGGTCCTGGGTGCTGGGACTTGTGTGCTGGGCCCTGGGCCCTCGGTCCCCGTGGTCAGCCCAGCTTGTGCATCCAGCCGTGCTTGTCCTCGGCCGTCCCCCGCTGGATGTCCAGCAGCGCCTGCCGCAGCTTCAGCGTGACCTCGCCGGGCTGCCCGCCGCTCTGCTGCCACTCGGCGTCCGTGCGCTTGACCGTGCCGACCGGCGTGATGACCGCGGCCGTACCGCAGGCGAAGACCTCGGTGAGGGTGCCGTTCTCGGAGTCGCGCTGCCACTGGTCGACGGAGACGCGGCCCTCCTCGGACTCGTAGCCGAGGTCACGGGCGACCGAGAGGAGGGAGTCACGGGTGACGCCCTCCAGGATGGAGCCGGTGAGGGACGGGGTGATGATCTTGTCGCCGTACACGAAGTACAGGTTCATGCCGCCGAGCTCCTCGACCCACTTGCGCTCGACCGCGTCGAGGTAGCAGACCTGGGCGCAGCCCTTCGCGGCGGCCTCGGCCTGGGCCAGCAGGGAGGCGGCGTAGTTGCCACCGGTCTTGGCGTCGCCCATGCCGCCGGGGACGGCGCGGACGTGGTCCTCGGAGACCCAGATGGAGACCGGCTTGACGCCGCCCGGGAAGTAGGCGCCGGCCGGGGAGGCGATGACGATGAACAGGTACTCGCTCGCGGGCTTCACGCCCAGGCCGACCTCGGTGGCGATCATGAAGGGGCGCAGGTAGAGGGACTCCTCACCGCCGTGCGCCGGCACCCAGTCCGCGTCCTGCCCGACCAGCGCGTCGCACGCCTCGATGAACGTCTCGACCGGCAGCTCCGGCATGCCGAGCCGGCGGGCCGACGCCTGGAAGCGCTTGGCGTTCTTCTCGGGACGGAAGGAGGCGACGGACCCGTCGGGCTGGCGGTAGGCCTTCAGCCCCTCGAAGATCTCCTGCGCGTAGTGCAGGACCATGGTGGCCGGGTCGAGGGAGAGCGGCGCGTACGGCACGAGCTCGCCGTCGTGCCAGCCGCGGCCCTCGGTCCACTTGATCGTCACCATGTGGTCGGTGAAGTGGCGGCCGAACCCCGGGTTGGCCAGTATCGCCTCGCGCTCGGCGGCGGAGAGCGGGCTGGCGGAGGGCTTGAGCTCGATCGTGGGCGTCGTCATGAGTAGATGTCCTTCACCGGTTTTGATTGTGGCGGGCCGCGCTCACGCCAGTACTGCCAGTGGCCAGTGCTAGGACGTCCGAGCATTCCCTGATTCCGCGGCTCCGCGTTCGATTATCGCAAGCGGAAGCCGTGGAAGAAATCGGCCTGATCGGCGTGATCCGGCGTGTATCGCGACCCAAGGGCTGATGGTGTCACCCGGCGGCGGACATGGGGAAGCCGCCGGGTACGGAGTGACCCGACGGCTTCGAAGGTTTTCGAGCGTGCGCGGCGGGTCAGCCGGCTACTCGTACGGCCAGCGCGTCGCCGATCTCCGACGTCGAGCGGGCGGGCTTGCCGGTGCGCTCCGCGAGGTCGGTCGAGACGGCCTCGTCGATCCGGGCGGCCTCGGCGTCGTAGCCGAGGTGGCGCAGGAGCAGGGCGACGGACAGGACCGTGGCGGTCGGGTCGGCCTTGCCCTGGCCGGCGATGTCGGGCGCGGAACCGTGGACCGGCTCGAACATCGACGGGAAGTCGCCGCTCGGGTTGATGTTTCCGCTCGCCGCGACGCCGATGCCGCCGGAGACGGCCGCGGCGAGGTCGGTGATGATGTCGCCGAAGAGGTTGTCGGTGACGATGACGTCGAAGCGCTCGGGCTGGGTGACCAGGTAGATGGTCGCGGCGTCGACGTGCATGTACTCGGTGGTGACGTCGGGGAACTCCTCGGCCACCTTGTTGAAGATGTTGGTCCACAGGTGACCGGCGAAAGTCAGCACGTTGTTCTTGTGGATCAGCGCCAGCCTCTTGCGCGGGCGGGCCTGCGCACGGGTGAAGGCGTCCCGGACGACGCGCTCGACACCGAAGGCCGTGTTCACGGAGACCTCGGTGGCGACCTCGTGCTCGGTGCCCTTGCGGATGGTGCCGCCGTTGCCGGTGTACGGGCCCTCGGTGCCCTCGCGGACGACGATGAAGTCGATCTCGGGCTGGCCGGCGAGCGGGGTGGCGACACCCGGGAGCAGCTTCGACGGACGCAGGTTGACGTGGTGGTCGAAGAGGAAGCGGAGCTTCAGCAGGAAGCCGCGCTCCAGGACACCGGACGGCACCGACGGGTCGCCGATGGCGCCGAGCAGAATCGCGTCGTGCTTCCTCAGCGCGTCGGCGTCGGCGTCGGTGAGGGTCTCACCGGTGGCGTGGTAGCGCCGGGCGCCGAAGTCGTACTCCTTGGTCTCCAGCTTCACATCCTGCGGGAGGACGGCGGAGAGGACCTTGAGCCCTTCGGCCACGACTTCCTGCCCGATGCCGTCACCGGGAATCACTGCGAGATTGAGGCTGCGAGACATGTCGGCACCCTACTCCTCGTCCCATGGAATGACATGCGCTGTCCGCCATGCGGACGTGTGGGCAGGGGGCGGCGCTTGCGCGTCGACCGCCGTTCACCCGTATGAGGGGCGGGTGTTGGCCTCCGGTGCGCCCCCGCTGGGAACTTCTCCCCCATGACTGTGTCTTCCAGGGGGACACCCCCCGGACCCCCCGTCCCCGACTTCGGCATCCCGCCCCAGCTCGCCCGCCGGATGAGCATGGCGGAGCAGCACGAGTACCTGCGCACCAAGCTGACCCGGCGCCGCACGCTGGTGACCGCGGGCGCGGTGGCGGGCGGGCTGCTGACGGGCTGCTCGGGGCCGGAGAAGTCGGCGGGCACGGCCGGCGCGCGACCCTCCCCGTCCGTCTCCACCAAGGTGCCGGGCTCCGCCGTCGCCCCCTTCGGCCGCCATCTCGCCTTCGGCGCCGACCCGAAGTCGCAGATGCGGATCTCCTGGCAGGTACCGGCCGCGGTGAAGAAGCCGTTCGTCCGGATCGGCCTGCGGCCCGACGACCTGAGCCGCAGGATCGACGCCGAGATCCGCGACCTGTACACCCCCGGACTGCAGGGCATCCGCGCGGCGCTGGAGCAGTACTACGTCCACGCGGCACTGGACTCCCTGCGCCCCGGCACGACGTACTACTACGGCGTGGGCCATGACGGCTTCGACCCGGCGGCCCCCGCCAACCGCGCCACGATCGCCTCCTTCCGCACCGCTCCCGCGAGCCCGGAGACCTTCACCTTCACAGCCTTCGGAGACCAGGGTGTCAGCGAGGCGGCCGCCACCAACGACAAACTCCTGCTGGGCCAGAACCCCGCCTTCCACCTCCACGCCGGCGACATCTGCTACGCCAACGTCAGGGGCTCGGGCGAGAAGTCGGACGGCTACGACCCCGGCTTCTGGGACGGTTACCTCAAGCAGACCGAGTCGGTGGCCAAGTCGGTGCCGTGGATGGTGACGACCGGCAACCACGACATGGAGGCCTGGTACTCGCCGGACGGCTACGGCGGCCAGCTGGCCCGCTGGTCCCTGCCGGACAGCGGCTTCGACGCCCGCAAGGCCCCGGGCGTGTACTCCTTCACCTACGGCAACGTCGCCTTCGTGGCGCTGGACGCGAACGACGTGTCGTACGAGATCCCCGCCAACCAGGGGCACACGGGCGGCCGTCAGACCAAGTGGCTGGACGAGCGGCTCGGTGAACTGCGGGCGGCGAAGGGCGTCGACTTCATCGTCGTCTTCTTCCACCACTGCGCCTACTCGACGTCCTCGCACGCGTCCGACGGGGGTGTCCGGGCCGAGTGGGTGCCGCTGTTCGCCCGGCACCAGGTGGACCTGGTGATCAACGGGCACAACCACGTCTACGAGCGGACGGACGCCATCAAGAACGGCGAGGTCGGCGCGCAGGTGCCCATCGGCGCCTCGACGGACCCGACGCGGGACGGCATCGTGTACGTCACGGCGGGCGGGGGCGGCAAGGAGCTGTACGGCTTCCCCTCGGGCGTCGAGGAGAGCTACGAGGGGCATGTCACCGAACGGGAGTCCGTCGACACGTTCAAGTGGACCAAGTCACGGAACACCAAGGCGGAGAGCGTGGAGTGGTCGCGGGTGCGCTATCGGGGCTTCTCGTTCCTCAGCGTGGAGGCGGAGGGCGGCGCGAAGCCCCGGCTGAAGGTGTCGGCACTGGCACAGGACGGCAAGCGCATCGACCACTTCGAGGTGCGGCGCAGCAGCTGATCGACCCGAGGTGCGGCGGCTACGCCGCCTGGTGGCCCGTCGCCCCGCCGTTGTCCCTGCGGTCGAGGGCGCGCTGGAGGGCGGCTGCGGCGTTCTTGCGGTCGGACTCGCTCGTACGGGAGAGGTGACGGACTCGGCGGCGGGCGGTCGTCTCGGCCATGGGAAATCGACTCCTTCGACATCCTGGAGTTCAACAAGGGGTTACGAGACGCCGGGTGGGGCGGGGAGCGGTGCCGCAGGGGTTGCCTGCACGGGGCCCGGCTCACGACCGCCATTCGCTTGATCGAGCGAGACGTTCGGCTCCTACAAAGCTAAGGGAGGACGGCGCATCTGTCTCCACAATTACTCGGACTTCCTACTATCTGAGACGGTGGACTAGGTCACACAGCGCTGACCTGCACTTTTCGCCGTCACCCCGTCAGAGCACATCCCCGTCCCGCCAGTCGAAGACCAGCTCGAAGGCAGGGTCGAGGGCAGGCGTGAGCGCAGAGGTGAGGGCAGCCCTCACAAACGTGCTCCCCTCCTCGTCCGCCAGCCGCACGACGCCCTCGGGCCCCAGCCCGCAGACCCGACCGCCCCACACCTGCCAGCCCCGGGCGGCGTACAGCGCGGCCCCCTCGTCGCTCGCGGACAGCATCCCCGCGTCATAGGCCCGGTCGATCACCCGCTCCAGCTCCGCCATCACGCGCCCGCCCAGCCCGGTACGCCGCGCCTGCGGCAGTACGCCGACCGCCTCGACGTACCCGACCCGCAGCCACCGCTCCCGGTGCCGCACCCGCCGCATGATCACGGACCCGTGCGCGACGAGCCGCCCGGCGTCGTCCTGCACCAGGGCGTGCATCCCGCCGAGCCCGTGCTCGAAGTCCTCGTCGGAGAAGTCGCCGTCGAACGCTTCGTCCAACAGGGCGCGGATCGCGTGCAGTTCGGTGGGGGTGAGGTCGGCGGTGTGGGCGGTGCGCACGGCGAAGGGGGGCGCGGTTGTGGTCATCGGCCCAGTATCGGCGCCCGCGCCGGACGGGTGTCGAGGACCGGCCACCGGGGTCACGATGGACGGATGCCGCCCGGCGGCCCGGGTCGTGGATCGCCCACTTGGCTGATCCTCCGCGCGGCACGGGACAGACGGACACGACGAGGGGAACGGTGAGGTCATGAACGACACGGCGAAGGTGTTCCTTGAGGGCGGCCCGGACGACCTGCCCGACCGGATCGTCCCCACCCCCTCCCCCGGCCCGGACGTGAAGATCGAGCTCCGCAACGGCTACGAACACTTCCGGCCGACCGCACGCAAGGCGAACACGCCCGAGGGCAGCCTCTCCGTGTACGAGTGGTGGGAGCGCACGGAGATGCCGGGCTGACGGAGACTGCGGGCCAGGGCCCCGGCCCACGTCACGGAGCACCGCGGCTCACCCCAGGACCGTCGCCACCGCCTCCCGGAAGCCCTTCGGGTCCTCCACCCAGGGCAGATGCCCGGCATCGGGCAGGATCACCCGGTCCGCCCTCGGCAGCGCCCGCTCAAGCGAGTCCACCGCCGAGCGCGGCCGGATGTCCCGGGCGCCGTCGACGATCAGCACGGGCAGGTCGAGGACCCGGCAGGCGGCGTACAGCTCGGGGGTGCCCCAGGTGTGTCGCCGTTCGGCGTTCAGGGCGGCACCGCACTCGGTGTTGATCCCGAACCACGGGTCGGCCATCCGCCCGGCATGCTCCAGCGCCCGTGACCGGTCCTCGAACTCCGCGGACCATTGCAGCACCGCCCGTTCCCGGTCGCCCTTGGGCAACTCCCGCCAGCGGGCGAGCCGTTCGGGATCCTCGCCCAGCCTCGCGAGGAGGTTCTCCTCGTAGCCCGGGTGCCACTCGGCGTCCGGGCCGATGCCCGTTCCGGACACGTACACCAGCGCGCTCACCCGGTCCGGGTGGGCCAGTGCGTAGGCGAGCGCGAGCTGCGCGCCCCAGGAATGGCCGAGCAGCACCGTCCGCTCCAGCCCGAAGTGCTGTCGTACGGCGTCGAGATCGGCCACGAAGCGCGCGGTCGTCCATGGCCCGGCACACCGCTCGGAGCGCCCGCACCCGCGCTGGTCCCAGCGCACCACCGTGGCCAGGTCGCCGAGCATTCCCGCCACGTCCCCGAACATGTCCCACAGCCCGGGCCCGCCGTGGCACAGCACCAGCGGCTCGCCGCGGCCGGATGCGCTCGCCCACAGTCGTACGCCGTCGTCCGTCGTCACCGTCATGGCCGTATTCTCCCCGCACGGCAAGGGCCGGGTCCGTCAAGACCCGGCCCTTTGCGCTGAGTTGGGGTGTCAGCCCATGTGCGGGTAGGCGTAGTCGGTCGGCGGGACCAGCGTCTCCTTGATGGCGCGGGTCAGGGTCCAGCGCATCAGGTTCTGCGGGGCGCCGGCCTTGTCGTTGGTGCCGGAGGCACGGCCGCCGCCGAAGGGCTGCTGGCCGACGACGGCGCCGGTCGACTTGTCGTTGATGTAGAAGTTGCCGGCGGCGTAGCGCAGCTTGTCCATCGTGTGCGCCGCGGCCGCGCGGTCGCCCGAGATGACCGAGCCGGTCAGCGCGTACGCGGACACCGACTCCATCTGCTCCAGCATCTCGTCGTACTTGTCGTCCTCGTAGACGTGCACGGCGAGGAACGGGCCGAAGTACTCGGTCGTGAAGACCTCGTTCTGCGGGTCGGAGCACTCGACGACGGTCGGGCGGACGAAGTAGCCGACCGAGTCGTCGTAGGAGCCGCCCGCGACGATCGTGCAGGTCGGGTCGGACTTGGCGCGGTCGATCGCGGCCTTGTTCTTGGCGAAGGCACGCTCGTCGATGACGGCGCCGATGAAGTTCGACAGGTCGGTGACATCGCCCATGGTGATGTAGTCGACCTCGGCCGCGAACTCCTCCTTGAAGCCGGAGTTCCAGATCGACGCCGGGATGTACGCCCGGGAGGTCGCCGAGCACTTCTGGCCCTGGTACTCGAAGGCACCGCGGGTCAGGGCCGTCTTCAGGACCGCCTTGTCGGCGCTCGGGTGGGCGACGACGAAGTCCTTGCCGCCGGTCTCGCCGACGATGCGCGGGTAGGAGCGGTACTTCTCGATGTTGTTGCCGACCGTCTTCCACAGGTACTGGAAGGTCTTGGTCGAGCCGGTGAAGTGGATGCCGGCGAGGTCGCGGTGCTCCAGGGCGACCTTGGAGACCTCGATGCCGTCGCCGGTGACGAGGTTGATGACGCCCTTGGGCAGACCGGCCTCCTCCAGCAGCTGCATCAGCAGTACGGCGGCGTGGGTCTGGGTCGGGGACGGCTTCCAGACGACGACGTTGCCCATGAGGGCCGGTGCGGTGGGCAGGTTGCCCGCGATCGCCGTGAAGTTGAACGGCGTGATCGCGTAGACGAAGCCCTCCAGCGGCCGGTGGTCGAGACGGTTCCAGACACCCGGGGAGTTGGCGACCGGCTGCTCGGCGAGCAGGTCACGGGCGTACTTGACGTTGAAGCGCCAGAAGTCGATCAGCTCGCAGGGCGTGTCGATCTCGGCCTGCTGGGCGGTCTTGGACTGCCCCAGCATGGTGGAGGCGGCCAGCGTCTCGCGCCACGGGCCGGACAGCAGCTCGGCGGCGCGCAGGATGATCGCCGCGCGGTCGTCGAAGGACATCGCACGCCAGGCCGGCGCGGCGGCGAGGGCCGCGTCGATGGCGTCCTGCGCGTCCTGCTGGGTGGCGTTGCCGTAGGTGCCGAGGCGGGCCTTGTGGTTGTGCGGCTGCACGACGTCGAACGGCTCACCGCCGCCCATCCGCTTCTCGCCGCCGATGGTGCACGGCAGGTCGATCGGGTTCTCGCCGAGCTCCTTGAGCTTGGCCTCCAGCCGGGCCCGCTCGGGCGAGCCGGGGGCGTAGCCGTGCACCGGCTCGTTGACGGGGGTGGGGACCTGGGTCACAGCGTCCATGGGTTCCGTAACTCCTTGCTTGAGCGGGTGTGTCGGGGCTCAGCCCTTGCTGATCATCGAGCGCGCGAAGAAGCGCAGGTTCGCCGGCTTCTCAGCGAGCCGCCGCATGAAGTAGCCGTACCAGTCGGTGCCGTAGGCGGTGTAGACGCGCATGCGGTGGCCCTCGGCGGCCAGTCGCAGGTGCTCGTCGCTCCTGATTCCGTACAGCATCTGGAACTCGTACTCGTCGAGCTTTCGCCCGGCGCGCCGGGCGAGTTCCTGGGCGATGGAGATCAGGCGCGGGTCGTGGGACCCGATCATCGGGTACCCGGCGCCCTCCATCAGAATCTTCAGGACTCGGACGTACGCCTTGTCGATCTCGTGTTTCTGCTGGTAGGCGACCTCGGCGGGCTCCTTGTACGCCCCCTTGACCAGCCGCACCCGGCTCCCGGCCGCGGCGAGGCGGCGGGCGTCGGCCTCGGTGCGGAAGAGGTAGGCCTGGATGACGCAGCCGGTCTGCGGGAAGTCCCGGCGCAGCTCCTCGTGGATGGCGAACATCGAGTCGAGGGTGGTGTGGTCCTCGGCGTCGAGCGTGACGGTGGTGCCGATCGCGGCGGCGGCCTCGACGACCGGACGGACGTTGGCGAGGGCGAGCTCGTGCCCGCCGTCCAGTGCCTGTCCGAACATCGACAGCTTCACGGACATCTCGGCCCGCTCACCCAGCTCCAGCTCCTTGAGCCGGTCGATGAGCGCCAGATAGGCGTCCCGGGCGGCCGCGGCCTGTTCCGGGCGGGTGATGTCCTCGCCGACGACGTCCATCGTCAGTTCCAGACCCCGGTCGCTGAGGTCCCGGATGATCGGCACCATCTCGTCGACCGTCTCGCCCGGAATGAAGCGGTCGACGACCTGCTTGGTCACCGGAGCCGCCGAGATCAGGCGTCGCATCCGGTCGCTGCGCGACGCGGCAAGAATCACGGGACCCAGCACGGGGCACCTCCACAGAACAGCGAAAGGCGGCCGAATCCCAACCATCCGGGTACGGCACGGAGAACCACCGTGAAACCTAAGGATCCCTCCGATCGTCGGCCATCGACAGCTGTCACGCATCCGTGCCGCAGATCTCAGACAGATGTATGAAGCCCCTCGGGAAATGCGGGAGAATGCCCGTGTGACGTCCGAATTCAAGGGTGACTACCAGGAGCTGGTCGATGAGATCTCGGAGCTCCTCGGCGCCCCCGCGACCCTGGAGAACCGGGACTTCGAGCTGATCGCCTTCGGCGCCTACGACAGTGAGGACGAGCTCGACGCGTCGGCCCTGGACCCCGTCCGCACCCGCTCGATCCTGACCCGCCGCTCGACATCGGCCGTACGGACCTGGTTCGAGGGCTTCGGCATCACCCGCGCGACCGGACCGGTGCGGATCCCCCGGACTCCGGAGGCGGGGGTGTACCGCGGACGTATCTGTCTGCCCGTACGCCATAGGAGTGTCGTGCTGGGCTACGTCTGGCTCCTCGACGACGATCCGGGCCCCACGGACCGGCAGCTTTCGGCCGCGATGGAGGTGACGGCGCGGATCGGCGCGCTGCTCGCGGACGAGGCGCAGCACGGGGCGGATCTGAGCCGGGAGCTGCGGGCGGTGCTGACCGCCGAGCGCGGCTGGCAGGGCGACATGGCGGTCGCCGAGCTGCGCACGGCCCTGGGCGCACGCGCCGACGGCGTCCATACGGTGGTCTGCGTGGCCCCCTGGCCCTCGGCCGATCCCGACGACGCCCCCTCGGTGCGGACCGTGCCGCACGCCACCGCGCTGTGCACGGTCCCGTGGGGGACGACGGGGCAGAGCCTCGCGGTGCTGGTCCGGCTGCGCTCGCCCGAGGTGCGCACGGCGGCGCTGGCCGCGGCGTCCCGGCTGCTGAAGGAGAGCCCGGCGCCACCGCGGCCCTCCACGCGGGGCCCGGCACGGATGGCGGCCGGTCTCGGCGAACCCCGCACCGGCCTCGCCGACCTGGGCACCGTCTGGCAGGAGGCGTCGGCCGCGGCCCGCGCGGCCCTGGCGGAACCGCGGTTCGGCCCGGTGGCCGAGTGGTCGCGCATCGGCCCGTACCGTCTGCTGACCGCCCTCTCCCCCGACACCGTCCACGACCCCGCGGTCACCCCCCTCCTCTCCCCCGCCCACCAGGAGCTCGCCCGCACCGCCGAGGTCTACCTGGACTGCGCGGGCCAGGCCGGCCGCACCGCCGCCGAGCTGGGCATCCACCGCCAGACCCTCTACTACCGGCTCTCCCGCGTCGAACAGCTCACGGGCCTGGACCTGGACGACGGGGAGGACCGGCTGCTGCTGCACATGGCGCTGAAGGGGGCGCGGCTGTAGTCGCGCCGGTCGGTCGGGTCAGCCGGCGGTGAGCGCGGTGAGGGCGTCATGGAGCGTGTCGCCGTCCGGTGGGCCGTAGCTCCAGCGGGCGGCGATATGACCGTCGGGGCGGACGAGCAGGGCGCCCAGCGGATCCGGACCCCACTGGTCGGCCTGCTCGGCGGGCAGGACCTCGACGCGCAGCGGCCAGGGCAGGGCGGCGGGCGGCTCCCACGGGGCGAGCGTCAGCAGGGTGAACCACTCGCCGAACCCGTCGAGCGTGGAGCGGCCGTCCGTGAGCCGGAGATGCGGTGCGCGGTGGCCGGGGTCGGCCGTGGGGACGTAGGTGGTGCCCGTCTCCGGTGGGATGCCGTCACCGGCCAGTACGGCCGCGGAGCGGTAGGCGACGCCGAGGACGAGCCCGAGCTGCGCGAAGTACTGCTCCGACCAGGGCGGTTCGACACGGTCCGGTGTCTGCGCCCCGCCCGCCTGGAGCTGTTCGCGGCGCACCTCCTGCACCTGGAACATCATCTTGGAGTTCTCCACCGCCTGGCCCAGCGTCCGGTGGGCGACCGGCCGCCGTTCCGTCTCGTAGGTGTCCAGCAGCCCCGGCCGAGCCCATCCGCGCAGTACGCCCGCCAGTTTCCAGCAGAGGTTGTGCACATCGGCGACGCCGACGTTCATGCCCAGCCCCCCGGCGGGCGGGATCGCGTGTGCGGCGTCCCCGGCCAGCAGGATCCGGCCGTGCCGGAAGCGCTCCGCGACGAAGGCGTTCACGACCCAGTGCTGGACGCGCAGGACGTCGACCGCCACGTCGGCGCCGAGGGAGCGCGAGACGCGGCCGGACCAGTCGGCGCCCTCGGTGTCCTCCGGTGTGGGGGTGAACCAGGCCCAGCCTCCCTCGGGGTACAGCGGGAGGAAGGAGCCCTGTGAGGTGAGGTAGACCCCGGCGGGCTGCCGGGCGGACCAGTGGTCGAGGTCGGCGTCGAACACGACGGTGGTGACGCGGCCGACCGCACCGGGGCCGGTGGTGCCGATGCCCAGACGCGCGCGGACGGTGGAGTTCGCGCCGTCGGCGGCGAGTACGTAACGGGCGCGGACGCGCGTCTCGGCACCGCTGCCGTGGTCGACGAACCGGGCCACGACGCCCTCGGCCGCCTCGTCCTCCTCCCTCACATCGACGAGTTCGGCGCCGAACCGCACCTGCGAGGCCGCCGCGCCGAGCAGCGTGGGCTCCAGCCGGTCCTGCGAGGTGACCACCCCGAACTCGGGGCTCTCCGGCACCGGCCCGTTCACGCCGATCATCGCGGCCGACGCGAAGTCGGGGGCGTGCAGCGTGTCGCGGAAGCGGATCCGGCCGTATTCCGGCGGGAACGCGGCGGCCCTGATCCGCTCGGCGATGTCGAGCATCCGGAAGATCTCCATCGAGCGCACGTTGACCAGCCGGGACCGCGGGAAGGGCGACAGCTCCCGGTGTTTCTCGACCAGCAGCGTCCGTACGCCCCAGCGTTCGAGCAGGGCCCGGGCGGTGAGCCCGACGGGCCCGCCACCGACGATCAGGACCTCCACCTCGCCGCCCGCTCCGGGCAGGTCGCGTCCAGGCATGTCGAGCCGCATGAGAACCATCATCCGGACCTGACCGCCGGCCGCAACGCCCCCACCCGGGTATTGGAAATGATTGTCATCATGCTACGGTCACAGCAACCGCTCTCTTGACCGTCCTTTTACCCGCCCTTTCACCCGGAGGGTCCCTTGCGCCTGCCCGCCCGCCGTCTGTTCCCCGTCACCGCCGTCACCGCGGCCTCCGCACTGCTCACCGGCTGCTTCGCCGGGGCGGAGTCCGCCGCCGACCCGGCGGACGGCAAGCGCATCCGAGTCGCGATGATGCAGCCCCCGCGCTCCGGGCTGTCGCCGCTCTCGGACGACGCGTTCAAGCTGTCCCGCTGGTCGACCGCCGAGACCCTGGTGAAGCTCGACCCCGACGGTGACGCCCGACCCGCGCTCGCCACCAAGTGGCAGCAGTCCGGCCGCACTTGGAGCTTCGAGATACGCGACGGCGTCACCTTCCACGACGACACGAAGCTGGACGCCGACGCCGTCGTACGCTCCCTCACCAAGGCGGCCACCGCGTCCCCCAAGCCGCGCATCCTCGACGGCGTCGAGCTGACCGCGAAGGCCGCCGGGGACAGGGTCACCGTCACGACCGCCACCGAGGACCCCCTGGTCCCGCAGCGGCTCAGCTCACCGCAGCTGTCGATCCTGGCGGCGAAGGCGTACCGGGGGAAGACGGTGAACCCCGTCGGCGCCGGCACCGGCCCGTTCGAGCTGGTCAGGGCCGACGGCACCGCCTCCGCCACCCTGGATCGCTACGACGCCTACTGGGGCGGCAAGGCCAAGGCGCCGGGAATCGACGTGACGTTCGTTCCCGACGGCACCGCCCGCGCGGCGGCGCTCCGCAGCGGCGAGGCGGACATCGTGGAGGCGATCCCGGTGTCGCAGGCCGCGGTGCTCGACCAGGACCTGATCACCGAGGTCCCGATGCCGCGCACCAACACCCTGTACCTGAACACCGCGAAGGGCGCCTTCAAGGATCCCTCGCTGCGGGCGGCGGCCCGCGAGGCCATCGACGCCGAGGCCCTCGTGAAGGGCGTGTACGAGGGTCGCGCCGATGTCGCCGAGGGGCTGCTCGGACCGGCGCTGCCGTGGGCCGCCGAACTGCGGTCGCCGGTGAAGCGTGCCCGGGCCGGTGAGCCGGGGGGCGCGTCGATCACGATCGGTACGTACACCGACCGCTCCGAGATGCCCGAGGTGGCAGCCACGCTGCAGCAACAGCTCCAGAAGGCCGGGTTCAAGGTGCGGCTCGACGTCCGCGAGTACACGAACATCGAGGCCGACGCCCTGGCCGGCAGGTTCGACGCGTTCGTCCTCTCCCGCGCCACCGTCCTCGACTCCGGTGACCCGGCCGCGTACCTCTACAGCGACTTCGCCTCCGACGGCACCTTCAACCTGTCGCGGTTCGCGGACAAGGGTGTCGACAAGGCTCTGCGCAAGGCCGCCGACACGAAGGTCGGGGACGCCCGCCGCAAGGCCGTCATCGAGGCCGAGGCCGCCGTGCTCGCCCGGGACGCGGCCGTCCCGATGCTCCATGAGCGGGTGATCCAGGGCGACGCCGAGGGCGTGGTGAACGCCGCTCACGACCCGCGCGAGCGTGAACTCGTCACCGTGCGCACGTACGTCAAGTGAGGCTTAGGGGGCTTCTGATGGATCTCCGCGGGAGAAGGATCGGCGCTCGGTGCGTGGCGAGAGTGCGTGCCGGGCGTCGCGACGCCGCGGAGATCCATCAGAAGCCCCCTAAGGCAAGGAGGCCGGTCGGCGCGGCCGGGCTGACCCGCTTCGGCTGTCTCGTCGCCGTCCTGGCCACCGTCGGCCTGCTCCCCTGGCTCTCGCACCGGGACCCGGCGCTCACCGTGCTGCGTGCCCGGTCGGCCGAGCGGGAGCCGACCGAGGAGGCCCTGTCCGCGATCCGCGAGGACCTCGGACTGGACGCCGGTCCCCTTTCCCTGCTGGGGAGTTGGGCCTCCGACCTGCTGCACGGCGACCTCGGCACCTCCTGGGTGTCGGGCACCGACGTGCTGCCGTCCGTCGTCGCCGGGCTCCAGGTGTCGCTGGGCCTGATGGGCGCGGCACTCGGCGTCGCGGTCGTGCTGGGCGCCCTGCTGGTGGCGCCGGTGCTGGTGCGGGGGCGCGGATCGGCCGGTGCCTTCGCCGCCATGCTCGCCGCGGTTCCCGAGTTCCTGCTGGCCACCGTCGCGCTGCTGGTGTGCGGGGTGTGGCTGGGCCGGCTGCCGACGGCCGGCTGGGCGGGCCCCGAGTATCTGGTGCTCCCCGCGATCGCCCTCGGCGTCCCGGCGGGCGGTCTGCTCGGCCGGCTGGTCGCGGACGCGCTGCCCGCCGTCCTCGACGAGCGGTGGGTGGAGCTGTGGCGGGGCGCGGGAGTGAGCCGTACGGCGATCGCGGCGGCCGCCCTCAAGCGCGTACTGCCGCCGCTGGTACCGCAGTTCGGGATGGCCGCCGTCGGCCTGACCGGCGGGGCGGTCGCGGTCGAGACGGTGTTCGCGGTGCCCGGCATCGGCCGTACGGCGCTCGGCGCGGCCAAGTCGCAGGATCTTCCGCTGCTCCAGGGTTCGGTGCTGGCGTTGCTGCTGCTCGGCCTGGTCGCGGGTGTGGCGGCGGCGCTCGCGCGGCGGTGGCTGCTGGGCCCCGCGCTGCGTGACGCCGGTCTGACGCTGCCCCCGGCCCGCCCGGTCCGTAGCCACCCGGCGATCCCGCTGACCCTGTTCACGGTCCTCGCCGCGACCATCGGCTGGGGTCTGCTGCGCGACCCGTACACCGTGCACACGGCCGCCCGTCTCGCCGCCCCCACCTGGGCGCACCCGCTCGGCACCGACGCCCTCGGCCGTGACGTCCTCGCGCGGCTCGGCCACGGCGCCGCCTCGACGGTCGGCACGGCGGCCGCCATCTGCGTACTGAGCCTGCTGGTCGCGCTCGCCCTCGGCTTCCTGCCCGGCGTCGCGGCGGGCGCGGCGGACATCGCCAACGCCCTGCCCCCGGTGATCGTCGGCATCCTGGTCGCCGCGGCGACCGGCCCCGGCACCGGCGGCGCGGCCCTCGCCGTGGCCCTGATCTCCTGGCCCGCCCTGTCCGCGCACGCGGCGGCGCTGGTGCAGGAGGTGCGGGCGTCGGCGTTCCTGACCGCCCAACGGGCCATGGGCGCAAGCCCGCTCTGGATCCTCACCCGGCACGTCCTGCCGTCCGTCGCCACCCCGGTCGCCCGCCACGCACTGCTCCGGCTGCCCGGCATCGCCCTCGCCCTGGCCTCCCTCGGCTTCCTGGGCCTCGGCGCCCAGCCGCCCGCCCCCGAGTGGGGCCTGCTGCTCGACGAGTCCCGCGCCTACGTCGAACGCGCCCCCTGGGCCGCCCTCGCCCCGGCCGTCGCCCTGGCCCTCCTCGCGGGGCTGGCGGTGTCGGGGGCGGCGGCCGTGCAGGGCCGGAGCGCACGGCGAGCCGCGCCGACTGCGAAGAAGCCGTGGGTGAAGAAGCCTTCAGTGAAGAAGCCGTCGGTGAAGAGGCACTCAGCGAAGAAGTCCTCAGCGAAGAAGAAGGGAGCCTCCGTTGCCGTCTGATGTGCTCCTCTCGGTGCGCGAGCTGCGGATCGCCTTCGACGGCGTCGAGGTGGTGCGCGGGCTGTCCTTCGACGTCCGTCCGCGCGAGGCCCTCGCGATCGTCGGCGAGTCGGGCGCGGGCAAGTCCCTCACCGCCCGGGCGCTGCTGGGCATGCTGCCCCGGGGCGCGACGCGGAGCGGGACGATCGAGCCGGACCTCGCGGCGCACCGCGGCCGCCGTATCTCCCTCGTCCCGCAGGACGCCCTGTCCGCCCTCTCCCCCGTGCACCCGGTGGGCGACCAACTCGCCGCCGCCGTACGGTCGGTGGCCCGCGTCTCCCGCAAGGAGGCCCGCGCCCGGGCGGTCGCCGCGCTCGACCGGGTCGGCATCCCGGACGCCGCCCGCAAGGCACGGGCGTATCCGCACGAGTACTCCGGCGGCATGCGCCAGCGCGCGGTCATCGCCATGGCGACGATCAACGAACCCGACATCGTGGTCGCCGACGAGCCCACCACCGCCCTGGACGAGGAGCGCCGCGACCAGGTGCTGCGGGTGCTCGCCGAGCAGCGGGAGGCCGTGGGCGCCGCGCTCCTCCTCGTCACCCACGACATGGACGTCGTACGGGACCACGCGGACCGCGTGCTGGTCATGTACGCCGGGCGCCTCACCGAACTCGGCCGGGCGGGCGAGGTCCTGGACCGCCCCCGCGCCCCCTACACGGCGGGCCTGCTGGCCTCCCTCCCCCAGCACGCACCGCCGGGCCGCCGCCTCCCCGCCCTGCGCGGCACCCCGCCCGCCCCGGCCGCACTCCCTCCGGGCTGCGCCTTCACCCCGCGCTGCCCGCTCGCGGCGGACCCCTGCCATACGGCGGAGCCGGAGCCGCAGGAGGTGGCGGGACGGCTGGTGGCCTGCCATCGCTGGCCCGAACTCCCGTACCCGGCAACAGAGTTGTTCCAGGAAGAGGAGCGGCAACCGGTATGACTGATGCCCTGCTCGACGTCCGCGACCTCGTCGTCCGCTACGGCGACATGACCGCCGTGGACCGCGTCTCCTTCACCCTGGCCCCCGGCGAGACCCTCGCCCTCAACGGCCCGTCCGGCTGCGGCAAGTCCTCCACAGCCCTGGCCGTCCTTCAGCTGCGCCGCCCGGATTCCGGCGAAGTCCGGTTCGAGGGAAGGGAGTTGACGGCCCTCACCGAACGCGAACTGCGCCCGCTCCGCCCGCGTATGCAACCCGTCTTCCAGGACCCGTACGGCTCACTGAGCCCCCGCCACCGCATCCGCGACGCGGTGGCCGAGCCGCTGAAGGTGCGGGGCCGCTGGAACGGCACCGACGGTCCCGCCCGGGTCGCCGAGCTCCTCGACCGGGTCGGCCTGGACCCGTCGTACGGCGACCGGCGTCCGCACGAACTCTCCGGCGGGCAGTGCCAACGCGTCGGGATCGCCCGCGCGCTGGCCTCGGACCCCCGCCTGCTGATCCTCGACGAGCCCGTCTCGTCCCTCGACCCCTCGGTCCGGGCCGGCGTACTGAACCTGCTCGCCGACCTCCAGGACGACCTCGGGCTCGGCTACCTGTTCATCTGCCACGACCGGGCCGTCGTACGGCATGTCGCGGACCGGGTGCTGGAGATGCGGGACGGGCGGGTCAAGTCCGAGTGGCGGCCTCGATCACCTGACGCAGCCCCTCGGTGAGCTGTTCCGCGGTGGGCGCGGTCTTCGGGTCGAAGGTCCACTGCGCGATGATCCCGGTCATCAGGGTCACGTAGAACATGCCGAGGGTGTCCGCGGACTCGTCCGGCACGTCCTCTTCCCGCCCACCCATGAGCAGCGGAATCAGTCCGCGCCCGGCTTCTCGCTGGGCCACGGCGAGATGGTCGCGGACCTCGGGCAGCTGATCACCCATGACGACGATCTCCATGCTGAGCCGCCACATCGAGCCGGGTTCGCGCATGGTGCCGATGATGTTCGACCACACCTGCCGGAACCGTTCGACCGAGCCGGGCTCGGCGGTGATCCCCCCGTCGCCGTCCCCCTCGAACGCGTCGCCCATCCCCTCGACCAGCGCCACATACGCCTGCGCGAGCAGCGCGTCCTTCGAGCCGTAGTGGTAGCCGATCGAGGCCAGGTTGGTCCCCGACTCCTTGACGATGTCGCGCGCGGTGGTGCGCACGAACCCCTTCTCCAGCAGGCAGCGTTTGGCGCCTTCGAGCAGATCCTCGCGGTGTCCCATGCGCCCAGCCTATCTAGACAAGCGATTTATACAAGCGTCATAGACAAGCGTTTAAGACGCTCGTATAGTCACCGGCATGACGAACCCGACCCCTGCCGGTTCCCTGGCCGGCCGCCGTGAATGGACCGCCCTCGCCGTCCTGATGCTTCCGCTGCTCCTGGTCTCGATGGACGTCTCCGTCCTCTACTTCGCGATCCCGGCGATCAGCGCGGACCTGGCGCCGAGCGGCACCCAGCAGCTGTGGATCTTCGACATCTACGCCTTCGTCCTGGCCGGCCTGCTGATGACGATGGGCTCGCTCGGCGACCGCATCGGCCACCGCCGCCTGCTGCTGATCGGCGCCGCCGCCTTCGGCACGGCCTCACTGGCGGCGGCCTACGCCACCACCGCCGAGATGCTGATCGCGGCCCGCGCGCTCCTCGGCATCGGCGGCGCCACGCTGATGCCGTCGACGATGGCCATGACCCGCACGATGTTCACGGACCCCGCGCAACGCGCGAAGGCGATCGGCCTGTGGTCCGGCGTGATGACGGCCGGGATCGCGCTCGGCTCGGTGATGAGCGGGCTGCTGGTCGAGTACTTCTGGTGGGGCTCGGTCTTCCTGGTCAACCTGCCCGCGATGGCTCTACTGCTGCTCCTCGGCCCGGTCCTGCTGCCCGAGTCCAAGGGCTCCGCCCCCGGCCGCTTCGACTGGCTGAGCGTGCCACTGTCCATGGCCGCGGTGCTCCCCGTGATCTACGGTCTGAAGGAGATCCCGTCCGAGGGCTGGAACGTCCGCTACGTCGTCTCGATCACAGTCGGCCTGCTGTTCGCGGCGCTCTTCGTCCACCGTCAGCGCACGACCGCGGCCCCGATGATCGACCCGGCCCTCTTCCGCGGCCGCGGCTTCGCACCCTCGGTCGCCCTGAATCTCGTCTCGGCGTTCGGCGTGATGGGTTCGGCCTACTTCACCACGCAGTACCTGCAGTCGGTGCTCGACAAGAGCGCGCTGGAGGCGGCCCTGTGGGCGCTGCTGCCGTCGGTGCCGATCGGGATGGCGGCACCGATCGCGACCCAGCTGGTCCAGAAGGGCGTCAACCGCGCCTACGTCGTCGCCGCGGGCTTCGTCATCGCCGCCTCGGGCTTCGGGCTGCTGGCGCTCGCCGGTACCGACTCGATGGCGCTGGTCCTGGTCTCGTCCGCGGTTCTCGCCGTCGGGTGCGTCGTGGTGATGTCCCAGATCACGGACCTCGCGCTGAGCAGCGCCCCGGTGGAGCGGGCGGGCACCGCGTCCTCCCTGATGGAGACCGGCGCCGAGTTCGGCGGCGCGCTGGGCATGGCCGTCCTCGGCTCGATCGGCACGGCGATCTACCGCAACGAGATCCCGGCGTCGGCGCCGGAGACGGCTCGCGAGACGCTGGGGGGTGCGCTGGCGGTCGCCGATCGGGTGCCGGGACTGGCCGCGGTCGCGCGGGAGGCGTTCACCAGTGGGATGCAGGGGGCGGCGATCGCGGGGGCCGCGCTGCTGATGGGAGCGGCGGTACTGGCGGCGATGACGCTGCGGCGGGTGCACCTGCCCGACTCGACCGAGGCCGCGGAACCGGACAAGGTCCTGGCATGAAAAAACGCCGGGCGGCCCGAGAATCCTCGGGCCGCCCGGCGTCTGTCGTGATGCGTCAGACCAGGTTCACCGAACGAGCCGACGTCGCGCCGATCTCCTCGGCCACCTCCGTCAGCACCGTCTGCGTCACCGTGTCATCGACCGTGAGGACGGCCAGCGCCTCGCCACCGGCGACCGCACGCGAGACCTGCATACCGGCGATGTTGATGCCGGCCTCACCGAAGATGCGGCCGACGGTGCCGACGACACCCGGACGGTCCTCGTACTTCAGGACGACCATGTGCTCGGCCAGCGCGAGGTCCACGTCGTAGTCGCCGACCGCGACGATCTTCTGCAGGTGCTTGGGGCCGGCCAGCGTGCCGGAGACCGACACCTCCTCGCCGTTGCCGAGCGTGCCGCGCACGGTGACGACGTTGCGGTGGTCGGTCGCCTCCGAGCTGGTGGTCAGCCGCACCTCGACACCGCGCTCCTGGGCGAACAGCGGGGCGTTGACATACGACACCGTCTCGTCGACGACGTCCTCGAAGACACCCTTGAGGGCGCTGAGCTCCAGCACCTTCACATCGTGCTGGGTGATCTCGCCGTACACCTCGACGTCGAGGCGGACCGCGACCTCACCGGCGAGCGCCGTGAAGATACGGCCGAGGCGCTCGGCGAGCGGCAGACCCGGCTTGACGTCCTCGGCGATGACGCCGCCCTGGACGTTGACCGCGTCCGGGACCAGCTCACCGGCGAGCGCGAGGCGCACCGACTTGGCGACGGCGATACCGGCCTTCTCCTGCGCCTCGTCGGTGGAGGCGCCGAGGTGCGGGGTGGAGACGACCTGGTCGAACTCGAACAGCGGGGAGTCCGTGCAGGGCTCCTTCGCGTACACGTCGAGTCCGGCACCGGCGACCCGGCCCTCCTTGAGGGCGGAGTACAGCGCCTCCTCGTCGACGATCCCGCCGCGCGCGGCGTTGACGATGCGCACGCTCGGCTTGACCTTGCGCAGCGCCTCGTCGCCGATGAGGCCGACGGTCTCGGGGGTCTTGGGCAGGTGGACGGTGATGAAGTCGGAGACCTCGAGCAGCTCGTCAAGGGACAGCACCTTGACGCCCATCTGCGCGGCCCGCGCGGGCTGGATGTAGGGGTCGTAGGCGACGACCTTCATGCCGAAGCCGGACATGCGCTGGGCGACCAGCGCGCCGATGCGGCCGAGCCCGACGACACCGAGGGTCTTCTCGGCGAGCTCGACGCCCGTGTACTTGCTGCGCTTCCACTCGCCGTTCTTCAGCGCGGCGTTGGCCTGCGGGATGTGGCGCGCGGTGGCGACGAGCAGACCGCAGGCCAGCTCGGCGGCGGTCACGATGTTCGAGGTGGGGGCGTTGACGACCATCACGCCGGCCTTGGTGGCGGCGGAGACGTCGACGTTGTCCAGGCCGACGCCGGCTCGCGCGACGACCTTGAGCTTCTTGGCGGCGGCGATCGCCTCGGCGTCGACCTTGGTGGCGGAGCGGATCAGGATCGCGTCCACGTCGGCGATGGCCGGCAGCAGCTCGCTCCGGTCGGCGCCGCTGCAGTGCCGGATCTCGAAGTCCGGGCCCAGGGCGTCCACGGTGGCGGGCGACAGCTCTTCGGCGATGAGTACGACGGGTTTCGAGCTCACGTGAGTCCTCACATGTCCAATGCGGACGGCCGTCCCGACGGCCGCAGGCGGTGGAGGGAAGGTGGCCGCGGAAGACGCACGACGCTGTGGGCCTGACGCGTATGTAGTACGGCAGTGTAGTGCCGTGACAGAGGCGGTCCTCTGCCTCTGTGGAAGGATCACCCGTCCGTGACGCGACGGGATGGACAACGGGACCGGAGCGGCATGCTCCGGTCCCGTCGGCCGAGGCTTACGCCTCCTCGTTCACCCAGCTCATGAGCTTGCGCAGCTCCTTGCCGGTGGTCTCCAGCAGGTGCTCGGAGTCCTGCTTCTTGTACTCGTTGTACTTCTTCAGACCGCCGTGGTACTCGTCCATCCAGGCCTGGGCGAAGGTGCCGTCCTGGATCTCGGCGAGGACCTTCTTCATCTCGGCCTTGGTGGCGTCGGTGATGATCCGCGGGCCGGTGACGTAGTCGCCCCACTCGGCGGTCTCGGAGATCGACCAGCGCATCTTCTCCAGGCCGCCCTCGTACATGAGGTCCACGATCAGCTTCAGCTCGTGCAGGCACTCGAAGTACGCGATCTCCGGCTGGTAGCCGGCCTCGGTCAGCGTCTCGAAACCGGCCTTGACCAGCGCGGCCGTACCACCGCAGAGGACGGCCTGCTCACCGAACAGGTCGGTCTCGGTCTCCTCGGTGAAGGTCGTCTTGATGACGCCGGCGCGGGTGCCGCCGATGCCCTTGGCGTACGACAGGGCGAGCGCGAAGGCGTTGCCGGTGGCGTCCTGCTCGACGGCGGCGATACACGGAACGCCGCGGCCCTCCTCGTACTGACGGCGCACCAGGTGGCCCGGGCCCTTGGGGGCGACCATGCAGACGTCCACGCCGGCCGGGGGCTTGATGAAGCCGTAGCGGATGTTCAGGCCGTGACCGAAGAACAGGGCGTCGCCGTCGTTCAGGTTCGGCGCGATGTGCTCCTCGTAGACCTGGGCCTGGATCGGGTCCGGCACCAGGATCATGATGACGTCGGCCTCGGCGGCGGCCTCGGACGGCGTCACCACGCGCAGGCCCTGCTCCTCGGCCTTCGCCTTGGACTTGGAGCCCTCGTGCAGACCGACACGCACGTCGACACCCGAGTCACGGAGCGACAGCGCGTGGGCGTGGCCCTGGCTGCCGTAACCGATGACCGCGACCTTGCGGCCCTGGATGATGGACAGGTCGGCGTCGGCGTCGTAGAACAGCTCGGCCACTTTGGGTTCTCTCCTTGTGTGCAGGTGTTGCGTCCCACCGTATGACGGCGGGGGGAAGGGAAGTTTCGGGGTCTCGCCATACGGGCGGAATCCGGACGGCCGGTGTCACCCGACCGTCCGATACGCCCTTACGCCGACCGGTCCAGCGCCCGCAGCGAGCGGTCCGTGATCGAACGCGCGCCGCGTCCGATCGCGATCGTGCCGGACTGGACGAGCTCCTTGATGCCGAACGGCTCCAGCATCTTCAGCATGGCCTCCAGCTTGTCGCTGGAGCCGGTGGCCTCGATGGTGACGGCCTCCGGGGAGACGTCCACGGTCTTGGCACGGAACAGCTGGACGATCTCGACGATCTGGGAGCGGGTCTCGTTGTCGGCGCGGACCTTCACCAGAACGAGTTCGCGCTGAACGGCCGAACCCGGCTCCAGCTCGACGATCTTCAGCACGTTGACCAGCTTGTTGAGCTGCTTGGTCACCTGCTCCAGCGGCAGGTCCTCGACGTTCACCACGATGGTGATGCGGGAGATGTCGGGGTGCTCGGTGACGCCGACCGCGAGCGAGTCGATGTTGAAGCCGCGGCGGGAGAACAGGGCGGCGATCCGGGCGAGGATGCCCGGGGTGTTCTCCACCAGGACGGAGAGCGTGTGCTTGGACATGGTCTTTTTACGTCTCTCTCGCTCAGTCGTCTTCGTTGTCGCCGAAGTCGGGGCGGACGTCCCGGGCGGCCATGATCTCGTCGTTGGAGGTGCCGGCGGCGACCATCGGCCACACCATCGCGTCCTCGTGGACGATGAAGTCGACGACGACCGGTCGGTCGTTGATCGAGTTCGCCTCCTCGATGACCTTGTCCAGGTCCTCCGGCCGCTCACAGCGGATCGCGTAGCAGCCCATGGCCTCCGACAGCTTCACGAAGTCGGGGACGCGGGTGCCGGCGCTCGGCTGCTTGCCGTCGGCCTCGGGGCCGGAGTGCAGCACGGTGTTGGAGTAGCGCTGGTTGTAGAAGAGGGTCTGCCACTGGCGGACCATCCCGAGGGCGCCGTTGTTGATGATGGCGACCTTGATCGGGATGTTGTTCAGGGCGCAGGTGGTGAGCTCCTGGTTGGTCATCTGGAAGCAGCCGTCGCCGTCGATCGCCCAGACGGTCTGCGCCGGGGCTCCGGCCTTGGCGCCCATCGCGGCCGGGACCGCGTAGCCCATGGTCCCGGCACCGCCGGAGTTCAGCCAGGTGGCGGGCTTCTCGTACTGGACGAAGTGGGCGGCCCACATCTGGTGCTGGCCGACGCCCGCCGCGAAGATCGTGCCCTCGGGGGCGAGCTGCCCGATGCGCTCGATGACCTGCTGCGGGGACAGCGAGCCGTCCTCGGGCTGGTCGTAGCCGAGCGGGTAGGTCTCGCGCCAGCGGTTGAGGTCGTTCCACCAGGCGGTGTAATCGCCCTGGTGGCCCTCGGCGTGCTCCTTCTGGACGGCCTGGACCAGGTCGGCGATGACCTCGCGGGCGTCACCGACGATCGGCACGTCGGCGGCGCGGTTCTTGCCGATCTCGGCCGGGTCGATGTCGGCGTGGACGATCTTGGCGTACGGGGCGAAGCTGTCCAGCTTGCCGGTGACGCGGTCGTCGAAGCGGGCTCCGAGGGCGACGATCAGGTCGGCCTTCTGCAGCGCGGTGACGGCGGTGACCGCACCGTGCATGCCCGGCATTCCCACGTGCAGCGGGTGGCTGTCGGGGAATGCGCCGAGCGCCATCAGGGTGGTGGTGACGGGCGCTCCGGTGAGTTCCGCGAGGACCTTCAGCTCGGCGGTGGCGCCGGACTTGATGACACCGCCGCCGACGTAGAGGACCGGCCGCTTGGCGGCGGTGATCAGCTTGGCGCCCTCGCGGATCTGCTTGGCGTGCGGCTTGGTGACGGGCCGGTAGCCGGGCAGGTCCATGGCGGGCGGCCAGGAGAAGGTGGTCTTCGCCTGGAGGGCGTCCTTGGAGATGTCGACCAGGACCGGGCCGGGGCGGCCGGTCGAGGCGATGTGGAACGCCTGGGCGATCACCTGCGGGATGTCCTCGGCCTTGGTGACCAGGAAGTTGTGCTTGGTGATCGGCATGGTGATGCCGACGATGTCCGCCTCCTGGAAGGCGTCCGTACCGATCGCCTTGGACGCGACCTGCCCGGTGATCGCCACGAGCGGCACCGAGTCCATGTGCGCGTCGGCGATCGGCGTGACCAGGTTGGTGGCACCGGGTCCTGAGGTCGCCATGCAGACGCCGACCTTGCCGGTGGCCTGCGCATAGCCGGTGGCCGCGTGGCCGGCGCCCTGCTCGTGCCGGACCAGGACGTGGCGGACCTTGGTGGAGTCCATCAGCGGGTCGTACGCCGGAAGGATCGCACCGCCGGGGATACCGAATACCGTGTCGGCGCCGACTTCCTCAAGGGAACGGATGAGGGACTGCGCACCCGTGACGTGCTCGGGCACGGGCTGCTGTCCTCCGGATCGGGGCCGTGGCTGCGGATTATGGGCCCCGGAGGCCTGCTCGGTCATCGGCATTCTCTTCTCGATGCTGAGGGTTTTTGCGAGGTTTGAGCGGAGTTCGGGCGTTGCACGAATGGCGCCTGTGCAACAAAAAACCCCTCGTGCCAAAAGGCAAGCGAGGGGAGCGCGCCGGGTGTGGTCGCTGGGAGTTCCGGATCTGTCCGGACGTCACCAGCTTCAGCCGACGCGCTTTCCAAGTACGAGAATTCGGGTGCGCATGGCACTGACCCTCCCCCCGGCACACACTCACTGTCAAGTGGGTGGGACGGGAGTCTCATTATGTGAGCGGAGGGCGCTTCCGCCTCCGAGAACAGCGGCCACACCACCGGTGTACACCCCCGCACCCCTGTCCAGGGCGCGTTCACCTCCAACACGTCCGTTCGGCTCTCTCACACCACCCGCGAAGGCGGGCTCCACCGGTCCGTGCGGCACCGGATAGTGGCCGGAACTGAGCGCCCGGCGCAGCCGGTACTCGTCGAGCGGCCCGGAGAACGCCATGCCCTGCCCGTGCGTGCACCCCATCGCGCGCAGCGCGACGACCTGCTCCGGCAGGTCCACGCCGTCGGCCACGGACTGCAGCCCGAGGTCCCCGGCGATCCGCAGCAGCCCACCCGTGATCTTGTGCAGCCGGGCGGACTCGACGATTCCCTCGACCAGACCGCGGTCGAGCTTGAGGACGTCGACGGGGAGCCGGCGCAGGGCCGTGATCGCCGCGAACCCGCTGCCGAAGCCGTCCAGGGCGATCCGGACACCGATTCTGCGCAGGCCGCTGAGGCGGCGCTCCAGTTCGTCCAGCGAGGTGCGGGGGTCGAGGTCGGACAGCTCGATGATCAGCGACCCGGACGGCAGCCCGTGCCGGGTCAGCAGCGCCTCGATCGAGCCGAGCGGCATCGACCGGTCCAGCAGCCGGCGCGCACCCATCCGCACGACGACGGGTACGGCGAGCCCGGTCGCGGTGCGTTCGGCGGCCTGCTCGACGGCCTCCTCCAGCATCCAGCGGCCCAGCTCGGCGGTCTTGTCGCTGTCCTCGGCCACCCGCAGGAACTCGGCGGGCGTGAACAGCACCCCTTGCGAGGACCGCCAGCGCGCCTGGGCGGCGACCGACGTGATCCCTCCGTCCGCCAGACACACCACCGGCTGGTGCAGCAGCGCGAACTCGCCGTCGTGCAGCGCGGCCCGCAGACGCGTGGCCAGCTCCGCCTTGCGTACGACGTCCTGCTGCATCTGCGGCTTGTACAGCTCGACACGGCCCTTGCCACCCGCCTTGGCGCGGTACATGGCCAGGTCGGCGTTGCGCAGCAGCTCCCCCGCGCCGAGGCCGGGCTCGGCGAAGGCGACGCCGATGGAGGCGTTGACACGGACATCGTTGCCGTCGATGACGTACGGCTGCGACAGGGTCAGTCTGAGCCGGTCGGCGAGCTCCACGATGTGCCGTTCACGGGCGGTGCGGTCCCGGGTGTGGTCCCCGACGATCAGGGCCGCGAACTCGTCGCCGCCCAGCCGGGACGCGGTGTCCCCGCGCCGGACGGTGTCCTGGAGTCTGCGGGCGGCCTGGACGAGCAGTTCGTCCCCGGCCTGGTGTCCGATCGTGTCGTTGACGCCCTTGAAGCCGTCGAGGTCGATGAAGAGCACGGCCGTGTTGCGCAGGGCGAGGCCCCGGTCGGAGGCGCGGCGGCCGGAGAGCGCCTGCTGCACGCGCCGGGTGAACAGGGCGCGGTTGGGCAGGTCGGTGAGCGGGTCGTGCTCGGCGTTGTGCTGGAGCTGCGCCTGCAGGCGCACTCTTTCGGTCACGTCCCGGCTGTTGAAGATGAGTCCGCCGTGGTGCCGGTTGACCGTTGACTCGACGTTGAGCCAGCTGTCCTCGCCGGACCGGAAGCGGCACTCGATGCGCGTAGTGGGTTCCTCAAGTGGGCTGGCGGCGAGGAAGCGGCGCACTTCGTGCACCACGCAGCCCAGGTCCTCCGGGTGGATGAGATTGGCCAGTTCCGTACCCACCAGATCCTCGGCGGAGCGGCCGTAGACCCCGGCGGCGGCCGGGGAGACGTACCGGAGGATGCCGTTGGGTGCGGCGATCATGATGACGTCGCTGGAGCCCTGCACCAGGGAGCGGAAGTGGTTCTCCTTCTGCGCCAGTTCCTGGGTGAGGGTGATGTTGTCGAGCAGCATGATGCCCTGGCGCACCACGAGGGCGAGCACGACGGTGCCGCCGGTGATGAGCACCACGCGGTCGACGCTGCGGCCGTTGAGGACGTTGTAGAGGATCCCCAGGGTGCAGACGGCGGCGGCGAGGTACGGCGTGAGGGCGGCCAGGGAGCCGGAGATCGGCCGGGTGGCCGGGTACCGGCTGTGATCACCTCCCTGCGCGGGGGCGTGGTGGTGGCTGCCGCCGCGCTGTCCCGGCACGTGCTCGTGCACCACGCGTGTGTGCCCCGCCGAGGGGAGCCGGTCGGCCTCCTCCTGCCCACGCCGGGGCGCGGCCCACGGCGCGTACGCCAGGAGCAGCGAGCCGGCGAACCAGCCCGCGTCGAGCAGCTGGCCCGAGCGGTAGTTGTTGTGCAGCAGCGGCGAGGTGAACAGGGCGTCGCACATGACGGTCAGGGCGAGCGCGCCGATCGCGGTGTTGACCGCGGTGCGGTTGGCCGAGGAGCGGCGGAAGTGCAGCGCGAGCACCATGCTGACCAGGGCGATGTCGAGCAGCGGGTAGGCGAGCGAGAGCGCGGTGTGCGCCACGCTGGTGCCGCCGCCGGAGTCGAGCTTGGCCGCCTGGGCCAGGGCGAGGCTCCAGGCCAGCGTCAGCAGCGAGCCGCCGATCAGCCAGGCGTCCAGCCCGAGGCAGACCCAGCCGGCCTTGGTCACCGGTCGCTTGGCGAGCACCAGGAGTCCCACGATGGCGGGCGGTGCGAAGCACAGGAAGAACCCGTCGGCGTAGGAGGGGCTGGGCACGGGCAGCTCCAGGACGACCTCGTACCACCCCCAGACCAGGTTGCCGAGGGCCGCCATCGCCGAGGAGAGGGCGAAGAGCAGCCATGCGGGTCGAAAGCGGATACGGCGGCTACGGGCGTAGCGGAAGCAGGACACGGCGGCGGCGCCGGCCGCGGCGGCCAGTCCGAAGTCGCCCATGATCAGCGCGACTTGGTCCGATCCCCAGCCGAGCGCGGAGCCGACGGCGTAGCTCGCGCACAACAGGGCCAGAACAAGTTGCGGAACCAGGCCCGAGCCGCCGCCGGAGGACGACAGCCGGGGCAGCATCGCCGCCGACGAGCGCTGTGCCGGCAGCGCCGGGTCGAGGGTCGTCGTGGGGGGCGGCGGCGAACTCACCGGGCCCTCCCGGTCCGCGCCGCTCCGGGGTCCCGGGGGTCCCGGTGCGCCGGCTGCGCATGCCGCCTGCGGCTGCTGTGCCTGCGGTGGTGATGGTTGTGATGGCAGCCGTGAGTGCCGTGGTGGCCGCGTCTGCGCGCGGCCGTGACCCAGGGTCGCCGACGGCGGCCCCGTCGCGTCGGATCGCTCGTCCATAGGCCGTGCATCGCCCGTCGCCCCCCTCACAAATCTGAAATGTCCATCCCCGGCGCCGAACGTGCGCGGCGCTACCCCTGTCCGGACGATACACCAGTCTCGTCACTCAGGGACATAGTGCCTCTACGCTCCGTGACGACCAGCGCATATGCGAGTACGGACCGCTTCCATGAGGTTGCGGAGGGTACTCGAATCGGATGAAGAGCTTGTTGCGCGCGGCGTACGCGGCACCCGCGCGACGCTCAGCCCATGACCGTCACGCGCGCTTCGCGCCCGTCGTAAGGATCACGTTGAGCAACGGCTCCCGGTTCACATAACGACGCAACTGGTCCACCAGAAGCCGCTTGGCGCGCGGCAGGAACGCGGACGTCGGCCCGCCCACATGAGGGCTGATCAGCACGCCCGGCGCACGCCACAGGGGGTGCTCCCGGGGCAGCGGTTCGGGGTCGGTGACGTCCAGGGCGGCGGTGATGCGCCCGGTCTCCAGCTCGGCGAGCAGCGCCTTGGTGTCGACCACGGGTCCACGGGCGACGTTGACCAGCAGCGCACCGTCCTTCATCCGGGCCAGGAAGTCGGCGTCGGCCAGGTGACGGGTGGTGTCCGTGAGGGGGGTGGACAGGATGACGACGTCCGCTTCCGGCAGCAGGGCGGGCAGTTCGGTGAGCGGATGCACGGGTCCGCGCGCCGTGGTGCGCTCAGAGCGCGCGACGCGCGCCACCCGCGCGAGTTCAAAGGGTGCGAGCCGGTCCTCGATGGCGGCGCCGATCGAGCCGTATCCCACGATGAGGACGTTCTTGTCCGCCAGGGCGGGCCGGAATCCGCCGAGCCACTCCCCCTTGTCCTGCGCCCGCACGAAGTCGGGTACCCCGCGCAGCGAGGCGAGGATCAGCGTGAGGGTGAGCTCACCCGTGCTCGCTTCGTGCACCCCGCGCGCGTTGCACAGCCGCACGCCCGGGCGCAGGTGCCTGAGGCCCGGCTCCACGTGGTCGACGCCGGCGGAGAGCGTCTGCACGACCTCGACGGAGCTCATCCGCGGCAGGGGACGCTGCCCGAGCCCGGGCGGCTTCATGTACGGGACGACGTAGAAGACGCACTCGGCCGGGTCGGCGGGGAAGTCCTCGGCGCCGTCCCAATAACGGTAGTTGGGGCCTTCCGGGAGGCCCTCGATGTCTTCCGGCGGGATGGGGAGCCACACGTCAGCGGTCATGTCAGGAGGCTATGTCAGGCGAACAGGAGTGCAGAGGTTAGGTTGGGGTGCCGGAAGAGGGAGGGTTACGGCCAGGTGGAGCGCAGGACGATCGGCGCGGCGGCACTCGCGGTGGGGGCCGTCGGGCTCGGGTGCATGCCGATGAACTGGGCGTACAGCTCGTCGCGGCAGCGGGGCGAGGAGTCGCTCAGGGCGGTGCACCGGGCACTCGATCTGGGCTCGACGCTGCTGGACACGGCCGACATGTACGGCCCGTTCACCAACGAGCTCTTGTTGGGGCGGGTGTTGAAGGAGCGCCGCCAGGACGCGTTCGTGTCGACGAAGGTCGGGCTGCTGGTCGGCGAACAGCACATCGTGGCCAACGGCCGCCCCGGCTATGTGAAACGGGCCTGCGACGCCTCCCTGCGCCGACTGCAGACGGACGTCATAGACCTCTACCAGTTGCACCGGGCCGACCCCGAAGTCCCCGTGGAGGAGACGTGGGGCGCGATGGCGGAGCTCGTCCAGGCCGGAAAAGTACGGGCGTTGGGGCTGTGCGCGGTGGGCGCGCGGGGTGGCCGTCGCTCCGGGACCCGCCTGCACGACGCCACGATCCGGCAGTTGCAGCGGGTGCAGCAGGTCTTCCCGGTGAGCGCCGTGCAGGCGGAGCTGTCGGTGTGGTCACCGGAGGCGCTGGAGACGCTGCTGCCGTGGTGCGAGGCGCGCGGCATCGGCTTCCTTGCGGCCATGCCCCTGGGCAACGGCTTCCTGACCGGCACGCTCACCCCCGGCGAGGGCTTCGAACCGGACGACGTCCGCGCCCGGCACCCGCGCTTCACCGCGGAGATGATGGCGGCGAACCAGCCGATCGTGGCCGGCCTGCGCCGGATAGCGGCCCGCCACGGGGACGGCGTCACACCGGCCCAGGTGGCGCTGGCGTGGGTGCTGACCCAGGGCCGGCATGTCGTCGTGCTGCCCGGAACCAAGCAGGAGCGCTGGGTGACGCAGAACGCGGGCGCCGAGACGGTACGACTGACCGAGCAGGATCTGGCCGAGGTGGCGGAGCTGCCGGGGGCACTGGGGTCCTGGGACTGAACGTCCACGGGAAGCCGGGCGGAATCAGGCCAGACATCCGATCAGGGATCCGGCCACGCGGTCGTAGCCAACGGACGGCTTGGCGACGACCGGCCGGGGCCCGATCCGGCGCACAGCTTGGCGAAGACCGGCCAGGGCTCGATCCAGCTGAGGGGCGGGCGGTGTCCCGCCAGGCGGCCGGAGCCGGCTGAGAGCCTCGCGGAGAGCGAGCGGAGACCGGCCAGCGGATCCGATCCGGCTGTGGGGCGGGCGGCATCCGGCCAGCCGGTTGGAGCCTGCCGAGAGCCCCGCAGAGAGCGGGCAGAGACCGGCCAGCGGATCCGATCCGGCTGTGGGGCGGGCGGCATCCGGCCAGCCGGTTGAAGCCTGCCGAGAGCCCCGCGGAGAGCGAGCGGAGACCGGCGAACGGATCCGATCCGGCTGTGGGGCGGGTGGAGCTGATTCGGGGTTCGTGGATCGGGAACCTCTGAGGCGCGAGCGGTGTATGAAGAGTAGAACCGGCCGCGTCGAAGGGACCGTGATCGTGCATCGTCGAGCTGTGACGGCCGTATGGGCCGCGGCCGCACTCCTGCTGACGGCCGGCTGCTCCTCCGACGACGGGGGATCACCGGGCGGGGGCGAGAGCGCGGCATCCAGTACCGCCACGGCTGGAGGTTCGTCGCCCACCGGCCGGGCGGCCGAGACCCCACCGGCGCAGGGCTCGGTCAAGGTCGTGCGTACGGTCACCGAGGGCCTGAAGACGCCCTGGGGGCTGGCGCCCCTCCCCGACGGCGACCTGCTCGTCTCCTCCCGCGACGAGGGCACGATCACGCGGGTCGACGGGAAGACCGGCAAGAAGACCGAGCTGGGCGAGGTACCGGGGGTGTCCCCCGCGGGCGAGGGCGGCCTCATGGGCCTGGCGCTGTCGCCGGACTACGCCTCGGACCACATGGTCTATGCCTACTTCACCTCGGCCTCGGACAACCGCATCGTCCGCATGCTGTACGACGAGCAGAAGCCGTCCGGCGAGCAGCTGGGCGCGCCCGACACGATATTCAGGGGCATCCCCAAGGGCTATATCCACAACGGCGGCCGGATCGCCTTCGGCCCGGACAGGATGCTGTACGCGGGCACGGGCGAAAGCGGGAACACGGGGCTGTCGCAGGACAGGAAGTCCCTGGGCGGCAAGATCCTGCGCATGACACCGGAGGGAGAACCGGCCCCCGGCAATCCCTTCACCGACTCCCCCGTGTACTCGTACGGCCACCGGAATGTGCAGGGCCTTGCCTGGGATTCCAAACAGCGGCTGTTCGCCGCGGAGTTCGGCCAGGACACCTGGGACGAGCTGAACGCGATCAAGCCGGGCGACAACTACGGCTGGCCCGAGGTCGAGGGCAAGTCGGACGACCCCAAGTACCGCAATCCGCTGGCCCAGTGGGCCACCGACGACGCCTCCCCCAGCGGCATCGCCTACGCCGAGGGCTCCATATGGATGGCCGGTCTGAAGGGCCAGCGCCTGTGGCGCATCCCGCTGAACGGCACGGAGGCATCGGCGGACCCGCAGGCGTTCCTGGAGGGCAAGTACGGCCGGCTGCGGACGGTGGTCGCGGCGGGCGGCGACAAGCTGTGGCTGACGACGAGCAATACGGACGGGCGGGGCGACCCCAAGGACGGCGACGACCGGATTCTGGAGGTGCGGGTGAGCTGAGCGCCCCTTACTCCCTGCCGTCGTCCTCGCCCTCCTCGGCCTCCTCGACCTCCTCGCCCTCCTCGACCTCGTCACCCTCGTCGTCCTCCTCGGCCGACGGCTCGGGCGGCCGTACGACCACCTTCCCGGACGTGAGATCTATCGGCCCGCGTCCGGGGTCGGTGTCCCCGACGTCCTCGCGGGTCAGTTCCAGGCGCTTCTGTTCGTCCCTGGTGTGCTTGCGGCCAGGGGAGAAGAGTTCCTCGAACGCGTTGAACACTGGACCTCCACAGGACCGACGTCCCTTACAGCGTATATCTCAGCATCAGGTCCCGTAGGTGAGCGTTTCGGCCGGAAACAACCCCAGTCGATGCGCCACCGCGGCCGCCTCGCCCCTCCCCGAGACACCGAGCTTCCCCAGGATGTTCGAGACATGGACGCTGGCCGTCTTCGGGGAGATGAAGAGTTCCTCGGCGATCTGGCGGTTGGTGCGGCCGACGGAGACCAGGCGCAGGACGTCCCGTTCCCGGGTGGTGAGGCCGAGGGATTCGGCTGGGTCCGCGGAAGGCGACGGCGGGGCTGCCGTGAGGGTGAGGCGGGCTCGCTGGGCCAGGTGGGCCGTGGCATCGGCGAGGGGGTGGGCACCCAGGTGGGTGGCGGTGGCGCGGGTCAGGCGGAGCAGTTCCGTGGCGCGGGCGCGCTCGTCGTCGCCGCCGATCGCGAGCAGCGCCTCGGCCAGTCGGTGGCGGACCTGGGCGAGGTCGTAGGGGCGTGCCATCGCCTCGAAGGCGGTGACCACGTCCGACCAGGTGTCGGGGGTGGCCCGGCTCTCGGCGCGGTCGAGTTCGGCTCGGGTCCACTTCTCGTAGGCCAGCCACAGGGGTGCGCCCGTGGTGAGCTTGCGGACGGCCTCGGAGAGCCGTTCCAGGAAGGCGGCGCGGCCGTCCCGGGCGGCGGGCAGTGCGCGGGCATCGGCCTCGGCGACGGCGGCGGCCAGCACCACCGGCCAGGCGTAGCGCTGGGTGCCGGGCGGGAAGCCGGCGCTCAGGGCCCGGTCGGCTTCCGCTCGGGCGTCGAGGAGGCGGCCCTCGGCGGCGGCTGTGCCGATGGTGAGGCAGGACATCGGGAGGTTGTTCTGCGGCATGGGGTCGTGGGTGCCGTAGGAGGCGCGGGCGGCGGCGAGGTGGCGGACGGCCTCGGCGACCTCGCCGCGGGCGAGCGCGAGACGGGCGAGGGAGTTGGAGCCCCCGCCGCGCGGCTTGGCGGACTGTCCCGTGCGCTGGGCGTTGACCGCGGCCTCGGCGGCCTCGTCCCAGCGGCCGAGGGAGATGAGGGACTCGGCGAGGTTGGCCCAGACCCAGGCCTCGGAGTCGCGCAGGCCCATCTTCTGGGTCAGCCGCAGACCTTCCCGCAGGAGACCGGCGGAGTCCTCGGAGCGGCCGATGCCTTCCAGGACGGAGGGGAGGTTCACATGGCTGCGGCCGACGACGGCGGTGAGGCCGCGGGCCAGTACCTCGTCCCTGACCTCGTACATCTGGGCCAGTCCGGGCTCGATCTGTCCGGCGTCGACCATGAGTCCGCCGAGGGTGAGGCGGGCGTTCAGTTCGATGTCCTCGGCGCCCACCATGCGTGCGTACTCGACGGCCCGTTCGGCGGCGGAGACGGCCTCGGGTCCGGGTTCGCGCAGCATGGACCAGCCGGCCGCGGTGGCCAGTACCTCGGCGTGCACCTCGGACGGTGGCAGACCGCGCACCAGCTGCTGGGCGGTGCCGAGTTCCTTCCAGCCGTCGCCGCGGGCCAGGGCCTGGACCAGCCGGGAGCGCTGGACCCAGAACCAGGCGGTGCGCAGCGGGTCGCCCTCGTCCTCCAGCAGGTGCAGGGCCCGCTTGGTGATCTTCAGGGCGCGTTCGCGCTCCCCGCACAGGCGTCCGGCGACGGCGGCCTCGGCCATCAGGTCGAGGTAGCGCAGGGGTGTGGTCGCGGGGTCGCAGCCGCAGGGCGGGTAGACCTCGGTGTAGTCGACGGGGCGCAGGGCGGCGCGGATGTCCTCGGGGGCGGTGTCCCACAGCTCCATCGCGCGTTCCAGCAGCCGCAGTTGCTCGGCGTGGGCGTGCCGGCGGCGGGCGGTGACGGAGGCGTCCAGGACGGCGGGCAGGGCCTTGGCGGGGTCGTGGGCGTGGTACCAGTAGCTGGCCAGCCGCATGACGCGCTGGTCGGCCGGGACGAGCGTCGGGTCGGCCTCCAGGGCTTCGGCGTAGTGGCGGTTGAGGCGGGAGCGTTCGCCGGGCAGCAGGTCGTCGCCGACGGCCTCGCGGACCAGGGAGTGCCGGAAGCGGTAGCCGTCGCCGGTGGGCGTGGCGATGAGGATGTTGGCGTTCACGGCGGCCCGCAGCGCCTCGATGAGATCGTCCTCGGCGAGCCGGGTGACGGCGGCGAGCAGCCGGTACTCGACGGTGGAGCCGCCCTCGGCGACGATCCGGGCGACCCGCTGGGCGCTCTCTGGCAGCCGCTCGACGCGGACCAGGAGCAGGTCGCGCAGGGAGTCGGTGAGGCCGGCGCAGGAGCCTTCGTGGGCGGCGACGGCGAGTTCCTCGACGAAGAAGGCGTTGCCGTCGGAGCGTTCGAAGATCTCGTCGACCTGGGCCGGGTCGGGTTCGGCGGCGAGGATGCCGGCGATCTGACGGCCGACCTCGGCGCGGTTGAAGCGGCCGAGTTCGATACGGCGGACCGTGCGGAGTCGGTCGAGTTCGGCGAGGAGGGGGCGCAGCGGGTGGCGGCGGTGGATGTCGTCGGAGCGGTAGGTGGCCAGGACGACGAGGCGGCCGGTGCGCAGGGTGCGGAAGAGGTAGGTGAGGAGGTGGCGGGTGGAGGCGTCGGCCCAGTGCAGGTCCTCCAGGGCGACGACGACCGTGCGGTGCGCGGCGACGCGCTCCAGGAGGCGGGCGGTGAGTTCGAAGAGGCGGGCCATGCCCTCCTCGTCGGACCGGTCCGGGCGTTGAGGCGGAGCCGTGTCGGCCAACTCGGGGAGCAGCCGGGCCAGTTCCTCCTCCTGGCCGGCGGCCGCGGCGGCGAGTTCCTCGGGCAGTTCGCGGCGCAGGGCGCGCAGGGCGGTGGAGAAGGGGGCGAACGGCAGCCCGTCGGCGCCTATCTCGACGCAGCCGCCGAGCGCGACGACGGCGCCCTCGCGGGCGGCGGCGGTGGCGAACTCCTCGACGAGACGCGTCTTGCCGACCCCGGCCTCGCCGCCGATCACCAACGCCTGCGGGTTGCCTGCGGCGGCTTGGGCGAGGGTGTCGTACAGCGTCTCCAACTCTGTTGCACGGCCTACGAACACGGGGCTGACGGACCTGGTCTCCACGGGGCCGAGCATCGCATGCACCGCCGACGGTCCGGCACCGAGTTTCTGGGGGCTGCCGCCCCCAGACCCCCGCTTCGGCCCTGAAGGGGCCTCGTCCTGAAACGCCGGACGGGCTGAAAGATGCAGGACGGGGGCCAGGGACGAACCTCCCCCGGCCCCCGTGCCCCCCGCCGTCACGCGGCGCGTGGGTGTCGGTGCCTGCGGAAGCGGGAGGTATGTTCCTCCGTCGCCGCACCCTCAGTGGCGTGTTCCGCGGCCTCGCGGCGGGCGGCGCGGCGGAGGCGGAGGGCCTCGCGGGCCAGGCGCTCGTGCTCGGCCTTGCGGATCAGTTCGGTGGAACGGAAGTGGTGGATCTCGTACTCGTACATGGCTGGCCCCTCGTTCTGTCCGGTGAGAGTCGGATTTCGGTATCGCTTGCTGCGATGCCTCAACCTTCGTCTCCCAGGGGGGTCCGCCACATCGGGAGAGTTCCGCATCTTCGCCGGTGGGAGGGGCCTTAGACATGCGTGAGGGGCCTCAGGGCGCCGTCTAAGGTGCTTACGGCGGCTCTGAGGCCCCTCGGGACCTGCGATGAATCCGGCGGTTCAGCCCGCTGAGGGCAGGCCCAGCAGCGCGTCGGTGTACTTGAGCACGGCCAGCAGCAGGCCGATGACGCCGAGCGCGACACCGCCCCAGGCGACCGACTTGATCCAGACGGCCTGCGGCTTGCCGGGCGTCCCGAACGCGGGACGGGCGAGCACCACGACGCCGACGATCAGCGCGGCCAGCGCGAACACGCCGGCCCACAGCGCGGAGGTCTGCCAGGCATCGCCGTAGACCTCCTTGATCTGCGTGGAGACGCCCGCGTTGGACGCGGTCTCCAGCTGGCCGATGAGGGTCTCGCGCGCGGCGGCGACCGTACCGATCCAGCCACCGGTCAGGGAGACCAGGCCGAGCGCCGCGGAGACGACCGCGCCGGCGCCCTGGCCGACGCCGGAGGATCCCGCTTCCGTGGCCTCGGCGGTCACCTCGTCCTCGGCGTCGTCGTGCTCCGCCACCTCGTCGGTGTCGGTGGAGTCGGCGGCGTCGGCCTTCTTGGTGACGTCCGCCTTCTCCTCGTCGGTCTTCGCTTCGGTGCCCGTCTCGGCCCCGGTCTCGTCCACTGTCTTCGTTCCCATGTCTCGCACCGTACGGACGCTGTCTGAGAAGTCTCTTAATGATCGCTGTGAGCGGCACGCGCGCGTGCCTCACGCCATTCGGGGGCCAGGATCGACCACACCTCCAGGTCGTGCCGCACCCCACCATAGGGGTAGCTCTCCCGCCGGACGCCCTCGCGGGTCATGCCGAGGCGGCGTGCCACGTTCAGGCTGGGTGTGTTCCCGGCGGCGGCGATCCACTCCACCCGGTGCATGCCGCGCCGCTCGACCGCGAAGTCGATGAGGACACGCATCGCGCGTGTGACGAGGCCGCGCCCGGTGGCCGCGGGTTCCAGCCAGCAGCCGACCTCGCAGTTGGCGTTCTCGGCGTCGAAGTTGAGGAAGAGCACCCCGCCCACCAGCTTTCCCGCCAGCCACAGGCCGTGCAGGGACGCGGTGTCGGCGGCGCGCATGTCGGCGTACCGCTGGAGCGTCTCGCGCGCGGAGTCCACGTCGACGGCCTTGGAGCCGAAGGGGACGTACTGGTTGATGAACTCCCTCCCCCGCTCCAGATGGGCCAGGAACTCCTCGGCGTGCCAGGGCTCCAGGGGACGCAGTTCGGCTCCGTCGTCACCCAGCGATATCGCGTACATCCCGGTGCCGCTCCTCCTCCGCCAGCACGTCCGCCACCTCGGCGTCCGTCGCGGCGGCCAGCCTCTCATGGGCGGCGCGGGACTCGGGCGGCTCGATGCTGATGCGGGGCATGCGCCGGTCGAGCCAGCGGGGCAGCCACCAGTTGGCGCCGCCCAGCATGTGCATGAGGGCGGGGACGAGGAGGGTGCGGAGCACGAAGGCGTCCAGGGCGACGGCGGCGGCCAGCGCGATGCCGAACATGGCGATCACGCGGTCGCCGCTGAGGACGAAGGCGAGGAACACGGAGATCATGATGACCGCGGCGGAGTTGATCACCCGGCTGGTCTCGGCGAGCCCGACCCGGACGGCCCGCCGGTTGTCGCCGGTCTCCAGCCACTCCTCGTACATCCGGCTGACCAGGAAGACCTGGTAGTCCATGGAGAGGCCGAAGAGGACGGACACCATGATCACCGGAAGGAAGGGCTCGATCGGGCCCGCGCGGCCCAGGCCGAGCAGCTCGCTGCCCCAGCCCCACTGGAAGATCGCGACGACGACTCCGAAGGCGGCGGCGACGGCGGCCACGTTCATCGCGGCGGCCTTCAGGGGGATGCCGACGGACCGGAAGGCGAGCAGGAGCAGCAGACAGCCCAGGCCGATGACGACGCCGACGAACAGGGGCAGCTTGCCGACGATCACGTCGGCGAAGTCGTCGTAGCCGGCCGTCATACCGCCGACCTGCACGTCGAGCGAGGTGCCGGTCTCGGCGCGCGGCAGCACCTCGGAGCGCAGCCGGTCGACGAGATCGCTGGTCTGCTGCGACTGCGGGGAGGACTCCGGTACGACGGTGAGGTACGCGGTGTCGCCGCCGGAGCTGTACGTCACGGGCGTCACCGACGCGACGCCCTCGGTGCCCCGCAGGGTGGCGTCGAGGTTGTCGAGGGCGAGCTTGTCGTCGCCGCCGTCGACCTCGGTGACCAGGGTGAGCGGGCCGTTCACGCCGGGCCCGAAGCCGTCGGCGAGGAGGTCGTAGGCCTGGCGGGTGGTGGAGGTCTGCGGGTTGTTGCCCTGGTCGGAGGTGCCCAGACGCAGGCCGAGGGTGGGCAGCGCGAGGACCGTGATGACGGCCAGGGCGATCGCGCCGAGCGCCTTGGGGTGGCGCTCCACGAACGCCGACCAGCGGGCGGCGAACCCGGTCGGCAGCTCCGGCTCGGGCCCGTGCTCGGCCAGCCGGCGCCGCTCACGGCGGCTGAGGGCGCGCATGCCGATGAAGGACAGCAGGGCGGGCAGCAGCGTCACGGAGGCGGCGACCGTGAGGACCACGGTGAGCGAGGCGGCGATCGCGACGCCGTTGAGGAAGCTGAGCTGCAGGATCAGCATCCCGAGCAGGGCGATGCACACGGTCGCGCCCGCGAACACCACCGCTCGTCCGGTGGTCGCCACGGCGTTCGTGATCGACTCGGTGACGGGCAGCCCGCGTTTCAGCCCGCGCCGGTGCCGGGTGACGATGAACAGCGCGTAGTCGATGCCGACGCCGAGGCCGATGAGCATGCCGAGCATGGGCGCGAAGTCGGCGACGGTCATGGCGTGCCCGAGCAGCGCGATCCCGGCGTACGCGGTGCCGACGCCGACGAGCGCGGTGGCGATGGGCAGCAGCGAGGCGGCGAGCGAGCCGAAGGCGAGGAACAGCACGACCGCGGCGACGGCCACTCCGACGATCTCGGCGATGTGCCCGCCGGGTGACTCGGTGAGCCCGACGGCACTGCCGCCCAGCTCCACCTGGAGCCCGTCGGCCTCGGCGTCCTTGGCCGCGCTCACGACGGCCTGCGCCTCGCTCTTGTCGAGGTTCTCGGCGCTGTCGTCGAAGGTGACGGTGGCGTAGGCCGTGTGCCCGTCCTCGCTGATCTGGGCGGCGCCCTGCTTGTCGTAGGGGCTGCCGACGGCGGCGACGCCGGGCAGTTCGGCGATCTCGTCCAGGGTGTGCGTCATCGTCTGTTCGACGTCGGCGGCGCGGACGGTGCCGGACGTGGTGTGCCAGACGACGGTGTCACTGTCGCCGCCGAGGCCGGGGAAGCCCTCCGCAAGGAGCTGGGTGGCGCGGCCGGACTCGGTGCCGGGGACCTGGTAGTCGTTCGAGTACGCGGTGCCCGTGACGGCGGCGGCCGCGCTCACCCCGCCGAAGGCCAGCAGCCAGAGGAGTACGGCGACGAGGCGGCGTTGGACACACCAGCGTGCTAGAGCTGCCACGAACGTGCTCCCGGGGGACGATTTATGGATCTTTGGCCGGGATCAGTCGTTCATGAAGTGAACAGCCCGCAAAGAACGCATGAGCGATGTGAAGCAAACTCTCGCAGGCCGAGGAGATCGTTTGCCCCGTTCGTGGGGTTATTCACAGGAGTGGGAGGCAGATCACAGGACAGTAACGGTCACTCTGTCGTTCCCGGGTGACGTCTTTCACATCAGTCGAACTGGTCCCCCAGCGCCATCACCATCACTCCGGTGACGAGCAGCCACAGCGCCCGGCGCGTACGCCCCCGCGAGCCGAGGAACGCGGCGAGCGCGCAGACGGCGGCGCCGCAGGCGTAGGCGGCCGGGACCAGGGCCGGGGCGGATCCGGTGGCCCGCATGACCGACGCGGACAGCCCGGCCAGAGTCAGCAGTACCCCGGCGGCAGCGGCCGTCCAGCGGGCCCGCCGCGCCACCTGCGCCGGGTCCTCATCGTCCTCCAGCTCCTCGACGTGCTCCTCGACGAGCTCTTCGTCGGGCGTCTCGGTCCGGTCCTCCCCCGTCTCGGATATCTCGGAATCACCACGTCCACTCATGGCGGGCGAGCGTAGCGCGTCGCGGTGAGAAACCCGATGCGGGGCCGTGCGGCCCGCTGGTAGCTTCCGAAGGTCAGCCACTGTGCGGCACATCGCCGCCGACCTGGGCAGGTGCATTGTTTGAGCGTCCGACCGAGCTCCTCCGTATCCCCTTCCGCCTTCAAGGACTCAAGGAGCCCGTTCACCGATGCCGGACATCACCCCGGGGACCTCGAATGAGGACCTCACCCAGCGGCTGACCCACGCCCGCTACCCGCGCAGCAACAGCTACGACGCCCGCTGGGTCATCGAGAACCAGATGGGCCCGAACGCACTGTGGCTGCTGGAGTGGCTGGCCCCCGCCCTCGGCCTGGACGCCCTGCGCCCCTGCGCGCGCGTCCTCGACCTGGGCTGCGGCCGGGCGATGACCTCCGTCTTCCTGGCCAGGGAGTACGACTCCCAGGTCACCGCCGCCGACCTCTGGGTCAAGCCCGACGAGAACGCCCGGCGCATCGCCGAGGCCGGTTTCGCCGACCGCGTGCTGCCCGTGCACGCCGAGGCGCACGACCTGCCGTTCGCCGAGGGCAGCTTCGATGCGATCGTGAGCATCGACGCGTACCAGTACTTCGGCACGAACGATCTCTATCTGCCCACGCTCACCCGCCTGTTGAAGCCCGGCGGGCGGATCGGGGTCGTCATGCCCGCGCTGCGGGAGGAGCCGCAGGGAAGCGAGCCTCCGGAGCATCTGAAGCCCTACTGGGAGCCCGACTTCTGGTGCTTCCACACCGCCGACTGGTGGCGACACCGGTGGACCCGCGGCGGGGCCGTCGAGGTCGAGGCCGCCGACTGGCAGCCGGACGGCTGGCGGGACTGGCTGCTGTGGTGCGACGTGATCGCCGAGGAGAGCCCGGAGGAGTTCCATCGCACGATGGCCCGCCGGGTCGGCGAGATGGTGCGCCATGACGAGGGCCGCACGCTGGGCTTCGTACGACTCGTAGGGCGCCGCAAGTGACCCCGTGAGCACGACCACGGCCCCGGAGGCACTGCCTCCGGGGCCGTACGGTTCTCGGCGCTCAGCCCTCGCTGACGCCCAGCTTCTCCAGGATCAGCTCCTTGACGCGGGCCGCGTCGGCCTGGCCCCGGGTGGCCTTCATGACCGCGCCGACCAGGGCGCCGGCCGCGGCGACCTTGCCGGAGCGGATCTTGTCGGCGATGCCCGGGTTGCCGGCGATGGCCTCGTCGACGGCGGTGCCCAGGGCGCCCTCGTCGGAGACGACCTTCAGACCGCGCTTGTCGACGACCTCGTCCGGGGTGCCCTCGCCCGCGAGGACGCCCTCGATGACCTGGCGGGCCAGCTTGTCGTTGAGGTCGCCCTTCGAGACCAGCTCGGTGACGCGCGCGACCTGCGCCGGGGTGATCGCCAGCTCGTCCAGCGACTTGCCCGACTCGTTGGCGCTGCGGGCGAGTTCGCCCATCCACCACTTGCGGGCGGAGGCGGCGTCGGCACCGGCGTCGATCGTGGCGACGATCGGGTCCAGGGCACCGGCGTTGAGGATCGCCTGCATGTCGAGGGCCGTGATGCCCCACTCCGCGAGGAGCCGGGTACGACGGGCCAGCGGCATCTCGGGCAGGGCCGCCCGGATCTCCTCGACCCACTCGCGGGACGGGGCGACCGGGACGAGGTCCGGCTCGGGGAAGTACCGGTAGTCCTCGGCCTCTTCCTTCACTCGGCCCGAGGTCGTGGACCCCGTGTCCTCGTGGAAGTGCCGGGTCTCCTGGATGATCGTCCCGCCGCTGCTCAGCACGGCCGCGTGCCGCTGGATCTCGAAGCGGGCCGCGCGCTCCACGGACCGCAGCGAGTTGACGTTCTTCGTCTCCGAGCGGGTGCCGAACTTCTCGGTGCCGTTCGGGCGCAGCGACAGGTTCACGTCGCAGCGCATCTGGCCCATCTCCATCCGGGCCTCGGAGACACCGAGCGCCCGGATGAGCTCGCGCAGCTCACGGACGTACGCCTTCGCGACCTCGGGAGCGCGCTCGCCGGCGCCCTCGATCGGCTTGGTGACGATCTCGATGAGGGGGATGCCGGCGCGGTTGTAGTCGAGCAGCGAGTGCGAGGCGCCGTGGATACGGCCCGTCGCGCCGCCGACGTGCGTCGACTTGCCGGTGTCCTCCTCCATGTGGGCGCGCTCGATCTCCACGCGGAAGGTCTCGCCGTCCTCCAGCTGCACGTCGAGGTAGCCGTTGAAGGCGATCGGCTCGTCGTACTGGGAGGTCTGGAAGTTCTTCGGCATGTCCGGATAGAAGTAGTTCTTCCGGGCGAAGCGGCACCACTCGGCGATCTCGCAGTTCAGCGCGAGACCGATCTTGATCGCCGACTCGACGCCGGTCGCGTTGACGACCGGGAGCGCGCCGGGCAGGCCGAGGCAGGTGGGGCAGGTCTGCGTGTTGGCGTCCTGACCGAGGGCGGTCGAGCAGCCGCAGAACATCTTGGTCTTGGTGCCGAGTTCGACATGGACCTCGAGGCCCATGACGGGGTCGTACGACGCGAGAGCGTCCTCGTACGACACCAGGTCGGTCGTGGTGGTCACGGTGAAACTTCCCTCTCAGCCCAGCAGGACGTCGTCGTCGCCCAGCCGCTTCAGCTCGCGGTAGAGGATGGCGAGGCCGGTGACGATGGCGGCGGCGGACACGGCGGCGTCGACGAGCCGCAGCGTGTCGCTCTCCAGGCGGGCCTTCTTGGCCTGCTTGGCGACACTGACCGCACCGAACGCGGTGGTGGCCATGGACAGGTACAGACCGGACTTGGACTTCTTGAAGTCCTTGGCCTTCGACAGCTTGCTCACAGCGACGGTGCCTCCTCCAGAAGCGGGTGCCCCCACTTTTCCACGAAGGCCGCCTCGACGGCCGCCCCGACCTTGTACAGCCGGTCGTCCTTCATCGCCGGGGCGATGATCTGCAGGCCGACCGGAAGGTTGTCCTCCGGGGCCAGACCGCAAGGCAGCGACATGGCCGAGTTGCCCGCGAGGTTCGTCGGGATCGTGCAGAGGTCGGCGAGGTACATCGCCATCGGGTCGTCGGCACGCTCGCCGATCGCGAAGGCGGTGGTCGGCGTCGTCGGGGAGACGATGACGTCGACCTGCTCGAAGGCCTTCTCGAAGTCGCGCGTGATGAGCGTGCGCACCTTCTGGGCGGAGCCGTAGTAGGCGTCGTAGTAGCCCGAGCTCAGCGCGTACGTGCCGAGCATGATGCGGCGCTTCACCTCGGGGCCGAAGCCCGCCTCACGGGTGAGCGAGGTGACCGCCTCGGCGGAGTTCGAGCCGTCGTCGCCGGTCCGCAGGCCATAGCGCAGGCCGTCGAAGCGGGCGAGGTTCGAGGAGCACTCGGAGGGCGCGATCAGGTAGTACGCGGACAGCGCGAGGTCGAAGGACGGGCAGTCCAGCTCGACGATCTCGGCGCCCAGCTCCTTGAGGAGGGCCACGGACTCGTCGAAGCGCTGGATGACACCGGCCTGGTAGCCCTCGCCGCGGAACTGCTTGACGACGCCGACGCGCATGCCCTGCACGCTGCCGTTGCGGGCGGCCTCGACGACCGGCGGGACGGGCGCGTCGATCGACGTCGAGTCCAGCGGGTCGTGTCCGGCGATGACCTCGTGCAGCAGGGCCGCGTCCAGGACCGTACGGGCACAGGGCCCGCCCTGGTCGAGGGAGGACGAGAAGGCGACCATGCCGAAGCGGGAGACCGCGCCGTACGTCGGCTTCACACCGACCGTGCCGGTGACGGCGGCCGGCTGGCGGATGGAGCCGCCGGTGTCGGTGCCGATGGCGAGGGGCGCCTGGAAGGAGGCGAGCGCGGCGGACGAACCGCCACCCGAACCGCCGGGGATCTTGGTGAGGTCCCAGGGGTTGCCGGTCGGGCCGTAGGCGCTGTTCTCCGTCGACGACCCCATGGCGAACTCGTCCATGTTGGTCTTGCCGAGGATGACGACGTCGGCGGCCTTGAGGCGCTTGGTGAGGGTGGCGTCGTACGGCGGGATCCAGCCCTCGAGGATCTTCGAGCCGACGGTCGTCGGAATGCCCTCGGTGGTGAAGATGTCCTTCAGCGCGAGCGGGACGCCGGCCAGCGGGCCGAGCTTCTCGCCCTTGGCGCGCTTGTCGTCCACGGCACGGGCCTGGGCGAGCGCGCCCTCGCGGTCGACGTGCAGGAAGGCGTGCACCTTCTCGTCGACGGCCTCGATGCGGGCGAGGTGGGCCTCGGTGACCTGCACGGCCGTGAGCTCGCCGGAGGCGATCTTCTCGGCGGTCTCGGCGGCGGTGAGCTTGATGATGTCCGTCATGACTTCTTAGTCCTCCCCCAGGATCTGCGGCACCTTGAAACGCTGCTGCTCCTGGGCCGGGGCGCCGGAGAGCGCCTGCTCGGGGGTGAGCGACGGACGGACCTCGTCCGCCCGCATGACGTTCGTCAGCGGGAGCGGGTGCGAGGTCGGCGGTACGTCTTGGTCGGCGACCTCACTGACGCGTGCGACCGCGCCGATGATGTCGTCCAGCTGTCCCGCGAAGTGCTCGAGCTCTTCGGGCTTCAGCTCCAGACGCGCCAGCCGGGCGAGGTGGGCGACCTCCTCGCGCGTGATGCCAGGCATGCAGCGATCCTCTGGGGTGAGAGTTTGTGGTTTGGGGCCAATCCTATGGGGCGGCGGAGCGTGGCCGCGCAACGGTTTCCCCGCCGCGCCCCGGTCAGGCCCGGTCGGCGCTCGGTCTCAGACGAGGAAGAGCAGGACCGCACCGATGAGGACGACGACCGCCGTGGCGAAGTGGATCCCGAAGGCGACCGCCTTCGCACCGCCGTGCCGCAGCACTATCAGTGTGTCGGCGAGCGGCACGATCGCCACGGCGAGCATGAACCACGCCTCGGCGCGGGTGCCGACGAAGAACAGCAGCGCCAGGCCCACCACGCCGAAGGTGCCGTCCCTCATGCCCTTGATCGAGAGATAGGCGCCGGCGTCCCCGTCCGGCCGCGCCGGGACGCCGTACCCGGTGGCGGCGGAGGCTGGCTGGAACAGGAACCGGTACCCGAGGAACAGGCAGAACAGATTGAGCACGACGGCCAGGGTGTAGGCGGTCACGGTCATGTCTTGACTCCTCGCTAGCAGTGCTAGGGACAGGAGCGAAGCTAGCAGAGCGCCGACAAGATGGCTAGCACTGCTAGAATTTCTGGCATGTCGATCCAGACGCGCAAGGAGCGCGAACGAGCGGAACGCGAGCGGCTCATCGTCACGGCGGCCCGTGAACTGGCGGAGGCCGAGGGCTGGGAGGCGGTCACCACACGCCGCCTGGCGGCGGAGATCGAGTACAGCCAGCCCGTCCTCTACAGCCACTTCAAGGGCAAGGACGCGATCATGGCGGCGGTGGCGGTGCAGGGCTGCGCCGATCTGGCCGAGGAACTGCGCACGGCCCGTACGGCGGCGAAGAGCACGCGCGCGGCGCTGGTCGCGGTGGGCGAGACGTACACGGCGTTCGGCAGACGGCGACCGGCGCTCTACGACGCCATGTTCACGTACCGGGTGGACCTGCCGTTCGCCACGGACGAGGCCCCGGAACCACTGAAGCGGGCCTTCGGCGAGCTGGCGGCGGCGGTGGAGCCGATCGCCCGGGAGGGCGAGGACCTGGGGGTGCTGACGGAGACGTACTGGGCGGGGCTGCACGGTCTGGTCACGCTGATGCGCAGCGGCCGACTGCCGGAGGGAGCGCATGAGCAGAGGCTGGCGCTGCTGATCGGACACTTCACGGCAGCGCCTTGAGGGGGCGCGGGGCTGTATCGATGTGCGGCGCCGCCGGGGCGCGACCAGCCGCGGTGAACCGCACGCTCCCTACGTCACAGCGCGGCACCCGCCTTTGGAAAAGCGGCACCCGCCTTCGGAAAAACTACTCGGCGGCAGGCAGCGCGGCCCGCGGTCGCTGCCAGCCCCGCGACCCGCGCGCCCGCAGCCACGCCGTGGTCTCCTCCGCCGGCATCGCCGCGGCGACCAGCCACCCCTGAACGGCGTCACAGCCCAGATCCCGCAGCCGTTCCCACGTCTCGTCGTCCTCGACGCCTTCGGCGACCACCAGCAGCCCCAGCGAGTGCGCCAGATCCACCGTGCACCGCACGATCTCCGCGTCCTCGTTGTCCACCGCGAGCCGCGCCACGAACGACCGGTCGATCTTCAGCTCGCTCACCGGCAGCCGTCTGAGGTGGACCAGCGAGGAGTACCCCGTCCCGAAGTCGTCCAGCGACATCTTCACGCCGTGCCCGGTGAGCCCGGCGAGTGTGTCGGCGGCCCGCTGCGGGTCCTCCAGGAGGACGTGTTCCGTTATCTCCAGCTGGAGCGCTCCCGCCGGAACGCCGTGCCGGGCGAGCCGTGCGGCGACGGAACCGGCGAACCCGGGAGTGTGAACGTCGCGCGGGGAGACATTGACGGCGACGGGCACGTACAGCCCTTGCGAGCGCCACTGCGCGACCTGTCCGAGCGCCGTCTCCAGCACGTACTCCGTCAGATGCGGCATCAGCCCCGACGACTCGGCGATCGCTATGAACTCGTCCGGCGGCACCTTCCCGCGCTCGGGATGCACCCAGCGGACCAGCGCCTCCAGCCCGGCGACCTGTCCGTCGAAGCGGACCTTGGGCTGGTAGTGCAGCTCCACCTCCTGCGCGTCGAGCGCCCGGCGCAGATCCCCCAGCAGGCCCAGCCGGTCGGGGGTGTTGGAGTCCCGCTTCGACTCGTAGACCTCTACGCCCGTACGGTCCCGCTTCGCCTGGTACATCGCCACGTCCGCGCGCCGCAGCAGCCCCTCGGCGTCGAGGGCGTGGTCGGGGAAGACGGCGACGCCGGCGCTGGCCTCCAGGACCAGGGTGAGCCCGTCGAGGTCGAGCGGGGAGCTCAGGGCGGCGACGAGGTTGCGGGCGACCCGGGTCGCGGACGTCGTGGAGTCGGCGACCGGCAGTAAGACGGCGAACTCGTCGCCGCCGAGCCGCGCGGCCTCCGCTCCGCGCGGCAGGGCGAGCCGCAGCCGGTCGGCTATCTGCAACAGCAACCGGTCACCGGCCAGATGACCGAGCGTGTCATTGACCGAACGGAACCGGTCCAGGTCGATCAGCATCAGGGCGGACCGGGCGCCGATGCGCTCGGCGTCGTCGAGCGCGGTCCAGATGCGCTCCAGCAGCCACTGCCGGTTGGGCAGCCCGGTCAGCGGGTCGCGCAGCTGCTCCTCCGCGCGGGCCCGGGCGATCCACAAAGTGGAGTCGAGGGCGATGAGCGGGATGGAGAACAGCGGCAGCAGCAGCGGCTTGGCGACGGCGACCACACACACCAGCGGCGCGATACCGAGCAGCGCGACCGCGACCAGGCCCTGCCGGACCAGGGCGGTGCGGGCGACGGTGGGCAGGCCGCCGCGCGGGGCGTGCAGATACCAGAGCAGGACGCGGGTGACCACGAGATAGGCGGCGGCGACGAGCACCACGCCGGGGGCGGTGTAGAGCGTCCAGCTGTCGGGGTTCCAGGGGTGCTCGACGGTCGGTACGCGGCCGAACGCGGCCAGCACGAGGGCCCCGGCGGCGATGCCGAGGATGTCCACCGCGCCGTGCAGTACGCCCTGCCGCCAGCGGTTGCGGCGGGCGATGCCGACCAGCACGACGACGGTGAGGCTGACCATCCCGGCGGGCACCCAGCCGTACAGCATCAGTACGGCGAGGGTGAGGGCGGCGCCGGAGCCGGTGCCGCCCCACCAGCGGGCGCGGCCGAGCGCGACCAGGTGGCCGACGATGACGCCGGTCAGCACGGCCAGCGACCAGCCGACCGTGCCGGACGGGAAGAGGGCGTGGCTGCCGGTGAACGCCCGGTAGAAGCCGGCTCCGAGGACGAACCCGGCCGCCGCGACGATCGACGCGGGCAGCGCGGGCCAGGACAGGTGCCGTTCATGGTCGGAGTCCGGCAGCCCGGCGGTGGGCTCGGCGCCGAGCTGCACGCCGGCGCGGCCGTCCGTCACGGTGTGCTGCCCGGCGGCGCTCCCCGCGCCTCTTTCCGCCCGCGAACGCTCCGCGGTGCGCGCCACCCACCCCCGCCATGCGCCGGTGATCCGGCGCAGCCGTGAGTGGGGGGCGGCGCTCTCGGTCGGTTCCATTCCCGTCCCTCTCACAGCCGGCGGTGCCCACGCCACGCGGCCCGATGCCCGACAACAACCCTCAACGGCACCGCGTTGGAAAACCCTTCCCCTCGCCCTTCAAAGCCCTCTCGGAGCAAGGGGATGCCCCAACCGCAGCTGGGCACGGCAGGCGCACCCCTCAACAGTAGGCCGCAGAAGGCCTCCCCGGGCAGCGGTCGCCGACGGTTGCCCGAATGCGCCCCAGCCACCCGTATGCATCTGGTATGCGCCGATCGGGGGGCCTTCAACCGCTACTCCTCTGTGGGGAGGGCAACTTCGGCCGCCGCTTCCGCCCCCTCGTCAAGGAGCACTTTGAAGCCGTCCTCGTTCAGGACAGGCACCTTCAGCTGCATGGCCTTGTCGTACTTGGACCCTGGACTGTCACCGACGACCACAAAAGATGTCTTCTTCGAAACGGAACCGGTCACCTTCGCTCCGCGACTTTGCAGCGCCTCCTTGGCGCCATCGCGGGTGAAGTGCTCCAGCGTGCCCGTGACGACGACGGTAAGCCCTTCCAGCGGACGCGGTCCCTCGTCCTCACCGGTCGACTGCTCCTCCAGCGGAACCCCGGCGGCCTTCCACTTGCGGACGATCTCCCGGTGCCAGTCCTCGGCGAACCACTCCTTGAGCGCGGCGGCGATGATGGGACCGACGCCGTCGGTCGCCGCCAGCTCCTCCTCGGTGGCCTGCTCGATGCGGTCGACCGAGCGGAACTCACGCGCGAGGGCCTGCGCCGCCACCGGCCCGACGTGCCGGATGGACAGCCCGTTGAGGAACCGGGCCAACGGGCGCTGCTTGGCCGCCTCGATGTGCTCCAGCAGCGCGAGGGTGTTCTTCTTCGGCTCGCCCTTCTGGTTCGCGAAGACCGTGACGACCTTCTCCTCGCCCGTCTTGGGGTCCCGCTTGGGCAGGCCGCTGTCCTGATCGAGGACGTAGGCCTTGATGGGCAGCAGCTTCTCCACCGTGAGATCGAACAGGTCGCCCTCGTCGACCAGGGGAGGATCGGCCGGTTCCAGCGGGCGGGTGAGCGCGGCGGCGGCCACGCCACCGAAGTGCTCGATGTCCAGGCACTCGCGGCCCGCGAGATAGGAGACGCGCTCCCTCAACTGGGCAGGGCAGGTACGGGCGTTGGGGCATCGGAGGTCGATGTCGCCCTCCTTCATGGGCCTGAGCGCCGTACCGCACTCGGGGCACTCGCCCGGCATGACGAACTCCCGCTCGCTGCCGTCGCGCAGGTCCACCACCGGGCCGAGGATCTCCGGGATGACGTCCCCGGCCTTGCGGATCACCACGGTGTCACCGATCAGCACGCCCTTGGCCTTGACGACCTCCTGGTTGTGCAGGGTGGCGAACTCGACCTCGCTGCCCGCGACCGTGACCGGCTCCACCTGGGCGTACGGCGTGACACGGCCGGTGCGGCCGACGCCCACCTTGATGTCGATGAGCTTGGTGTTGACCTCTTCCGGCGCGTACTTGTAGGCGATCGCCCAGCGGGGCGCCCGGGCGGTGGAGCCGAGGCGGCCCTGGAGCCGGATCTCGTCCAGCTTGACGACGGCTCCGTCGATCTCGTGCTCCACGGAGTGGCGGTTCTCGCCGTCGTAATGGGCGATGAACTCCCGCACGCCGCCGAGGTCGTCCACGACCCGGTTGTGCCGCGAGGTGGGCAGGCCCCAGGTCTTGAGCAGGTCGTACGCCTCGGAGAGACGGGTCATGCCCGTGAAGCCCTCCAGGGCGCCGATGCCGTGGACGACCATGTGCAGCGGGCGGGTCGCGGTGACGCGCGGGTCCTTCTGGCGCAGCGAACCGGCGGCCGCGTTGCGGGGGTTGGCGAAGGGCTTGTCCCCCGCGGCGACCAGGCGCTCGTTGAGTTCGAGGAACTTCTCCATCGGGAAGTAGACCTCGCCACGGATCTCCACCAGGGCGGGGACCTCGTCGCCCTTGAGGCGGTCCGGGATCTCGGTGATCGTCCGGACGTTCGGAGTGATGTCCTCGCCGGTGCGGCCGTCGCCGCGGGTGGCCGCGCGCGTGAGCCGGCCGTGCTCGTAGGTCAGGTTGACGGCGAGGCCGTCGACCTTCAGCTCGCACAGGAAGTGGTACTCCTGCTCGCCCAGTTCCCGCGCGATCCGGTCGGCCCAGGCGGCGAGTTCGTCGTCGTTGAAGGTGTTGTCGAGCGAGAGCATCCGCTGGCGGTGCTCGACCGCCGTGAACTCCGTCTCGTACGACCCCGCGACCTTCTGGGTGGGCGAGTCCGGTGTGCGCAGCTCCGGGTGCTGCTCCTCCAGCGCCTCCAGAGTCTTCAGCAGCTTGTCGAAATCCGCGTCGCTGACGACCGGAGCGTCCTTCACGTAGTACCGGAAGCGGTGCTCCTCGACCTGCTCCGCCAGCTGCGCGTGCTTTTCGCGGGCCTCGGCGGGCACCGCCGTCGTCTCCGCTTGCTTGTCGCCGGCCACCGTGTTGTCCTCCCGTTACTCTGGGTTGTCCGCGAGGGATCTCGCCGCCCGGACGCAGTGAGCGAGGGCCTTCCGCGCGTACTCCGGGGAGGCCCCCGCGAGTCCGCACGACGGTGTGACCGTGACCGCCTCCGTGAGAAGCCCCGGTGACAGCCCCAGCCTGCGCCACAACGTCCTGACACCCATGACGCTACCGGCAGGGTCTGACAATGGGCCGTCCGTGCCCGGGACGACACCGGCGAAGAGCCGGGTGCCGCCCTCCACCGCCTCGCCGATCGCGTCGTCGTCACGCTCGGTGAGGAGGGAGAAGTCGAAGGAGATCGCCGTCGCGCCCGCCCGGCGCAGCAGGGCGAACGGGACGTCCGGTGCGCACGAGTGGACCACGACGGGGCCGTCGCCGTGAACCCCGACGACGTCGCGGAGGGTGGCCTCGACGATCTGCCGGTCGACGGCGCGGTGGGTGCGGTAGCCGCTGGCGGACCTGACCTGGCCGCGCAGTACGGCGATGAGGGAGGGCTCGTCGAGCTGGAGGACGAGCTGGGCGCCGGGGATCCGGCGGTGGACCTCCGCGAGGTGCTGGCGCAGGCCTTCGGCGAGGGAGGCGGCGAGGTCCCGGCAGGCGCCGGCGTCGGAGAGGGCTGCCTCGCCGTTCCTCAGCTCCAGTGCGGCGGCCAGCGTCCACGGGCCCACGGCCTGGACCTTCAGCATCCCCTCGTACCCCTGGGTGAACTCCTCCAGGGCATCGAGGTCCTCCCCCAGCCAGGACCTCGCCCGCTTGGTGTCCCGCCCCGGCCGATCCCCGATCCGCCAGCCGCTGGGCTCCACGCGCGCGTACAGCTCGACGAGCATCCCGGCGGTCCGGCCGATCATGTCCGCGCCGGGGCCGCGGGCGGGCAGTTCGGCGAGAAACGGGAAGTCCTCGAAGGAGCCGGTGACGGTCTTGGCGGCCTCGCGGGCGTCGCCGCGCGGCATGGAGCCGATACCGGTGGCGGGGGCGAGAGAAAAGGTCAGCGACCCGGCCGCACCGTCAGATCGTTCACTTCCGCGTCCCTCGGCAGGTCCAGCGCCATCAGGATCGTCGTGGCCACCGACTCGGGGTCGATCCACTTCGAGGCGTCGTACTCCTTGCCCTCCTGCTGGTGGACCTTGGCCTGCATGGGGCTGGCGGTGCGGCCGGGGTAGACCGAGGTGACCCGGACGCCGTTGGCGTGCTCCTCGTGGCGCAGGGAGTCGGCGAGGGCCTTCAGGCCGTGCTTCGACGCGGCGTACGCGGACCAGTCGGCGTGCGCGTTGAGGCCGGCGCCGGAGTTCACGAAGAGCACATGGCCGCCGGTGGCGCGCAGTTGGGGGAGGAAGTGGCGGGTCAGTTCGGCCGGGGAGATCAGGTTGACGTTGAGCTGGTGGCGCCAGGCCTTCGGGGTCAGGTCGCCCACCGGGCCCAGGTCCACGACGCCGGCGATGTGGAGCAGGGAGTCCACTCGGTCCGGCAGCGACTGGTGGGAGAAGGCCCAGGACAGCTTGTCCGGGTCGGCCAGGTCGCCGACCAGCGTCTTCGCGCCGGGGAACGCCGACGCCAGCTCCTTCGCACGACCCGCGTCGCGCGCGTGGAGGACGACTTCGTCCCCGCGCGCGTGCAGGCGGCGGGCGACGGCCGCGCCGATGCCGGAGCCCGCTCCGGTGATCACATGTGTAGCCATGCCCGCCATGCTCGCATCAGTCGCGGTTCACTCCACGCCCCGGCTCTCCTCCAGGTACGCCAGCGCGCCCACCGGCTCCTCCGCGAAGAACACCAGGTCGGTCAGCGGACGGGGCAGGAAGCCCTCGTCCTCCATGCGGCGGAACTGCTCCTTCAGGCCGTCGTAGAAGCCCGCGGTGTTGAGCAGCACCACCGGCTTGTCCGTGTGGCCGTGCTTCTTCAGTTCCAGGATCTCGGTGGCCTCGTCGAGCGTGCCCGTGCCGCCGACCATGATGACCACGGCGTCGGCCTTCTCCAGCAGCAGCCTCTTGCGTTCGGCGAGGTCCTTGGCGATCACCATCTCGTCGACGCCCGGGCGGACCTTGGCGGCCAGGAACTGCACGGAGACCCCCACGAGCCGGCCGCCGGCCTCCTGCACACCGTCGGCGACCACCTTCATCAGCCCGACGTCGGAGCCGCCCCACACGAGCGTGTGTCCGCCCTTGCCCAGCAGTTTCGCGAACTCGCGCGCGGGGCGCGTGTAACGGTCGTCGAGGTCGGCGGCGGAGAGGAAGACGCAGATTCGCATGGGGCCACCGTACGCGGGAAGAACCGGCGGCCCGCGAACGCTTTTCGGGTATGACCAAAGGACACACGATCACCATCGAGCAGGGCACGCGACGCGTACGGGTCGTTCACGGCGACCGGGTCCTGGCGGAGAGCGACCGCCCCCTCGTCCTGCGGGAGACCGGCTGTCCCGTGCGCTACTACCTCCCGGCCGAGGACGTACGACTCGACCTGCTGACCCCCTCCGACACGCACACCTACTGCCCGTTCAAGGGAACGGCCTCCTACTGGTCACTGCCGGACGCGGCGGACCTGGTCTGGGCGTACCCGGACCCGAAGCCGGACGTGGCCGAGATCAAGGACCATCTCTGCTTCTACGAAGTCGAAGTGTCGTGAACGTTTAGTTCCGTGCCGTAGGGCAGTCTCCACAGGCATGGACAAGAAGACCATTTCGGCCGACGGCACCTCCATCGCGTACGAGATCCGCGGCGAGGGTCCGGTGGTGATCCTCGTCAGCGGCGCGATGTCCACCGGGGGCACCGTGGCCCCGCTGGCCGTGGCGCTGGCGGACCGTTTCAGGGTCGTCGTCTACGACAGGCGCGGGCGCGGTCAGAGCCGTGACACGCCGCCGTACGCGGTGGAGCGCGAGGTCGAGGACCTTGCCGCGCTGATCGAGGCGGTGGGCGGGGAGGCGGCGCTGTACGGCGTCTCGTCGGGCGGCGCGCTGGTGCTGCACGCGGCGGCGAGCGGCATGCCGGTGCGTCAGGTCGCGGTGTACGAGGTGCCGTTCGCCGTCTACGAGGGCGGCGCGAAGGAGCGTGCGGAGTACACCGCGCGGCTCACGGAGGCGCTCGCCCAGGGGCGTCGTGGGGACGCCGTCGAGCTGTTCCTGCGGCTGACCGGGATGGCCGAGCAGATGATCCAGGGGGCGCGGCAGTCCCCCATGTGGGCCGGTATGGAGACCATCGCGCCGAGCCTGGCCTACGACAACGCCGTGATGGGCGACGGCCTGGTGCCCCGGGACCGGCTGGCCTCGGTCGGCGCCCCGGTGCTGGCCGTGGCGGGCAGCGCGAGCCCCGCGTGGATGCACGAGGCGGCGCGGGCGGTCGCGGAGACGGTGCCCGAGGGGTCGTACCGGAGCCTGGCGGGGCAGACCCACATGGTGGAGCCGGGGGTGCTCGCGCCGGTGCTCGTGGAGTTCTTCGGAGGGTGACCCGGACCCGGGGGCCGGGTCTCAGACCGCCGTCGGAGTCGCCCGCACCGTCGACGCGATCGTCGCCGAGCCCACCACGCGCGTGTCGTCGTACAGGACGATCGCCTGGCCGGGGGCGACGCCGCGGACCGGCTCGGTGAAGGTGACCTCCAGGGAGCCGTCGATCAGTTCGGCGGTCACCTCGGTCTCGCCGCCGTGGGCGCGCAGCTGGGCGGTGTAGGTGCCGGGGCCGGTCGGGGCGGTGCCGCACCAGCGGGGCTTGATGGCGGTCAGGGCGGTCACGTCCAGGGAGCCCGCCGGGCCGACCGTCACCGTGTTGTTCACCGGCGAGATGTCGAGGACGTAGCGCGGCTTGCCGTCGGCGGCCGGGGTGCCGATGCGCAGGCCCTTGCGCTGGCCGATGGTGAAGCCGTACGCGCCCTCGTGCGTGCCGAGCTTGGCTCCCGACTCGTCGACGATGTCGCCCTCCGCCTTGCCGAGGCGGTTCGCGAGGAAGCCCTGGGTGTCGCCGTCGGCGATGAAGCAGATGTCGTGCGAGTCGGGCTTCTTGGCGACGGCGAGGCCCCTGCGCTCGGCCTCCGCGCGGATCTCGTCCTTGGTCGTCAGGGTGTCGCCGAGCGGGAACATCGCGTGGGCGAGCTGCTTCTCGTCCAGGACGCCGAGGACGTACGACTGGTCCTTGGCCATGTCGGAGGCGCGGTGCAGTTCGCGGGTGCCGTCCTCG
>JABFVM010000229.1 GCA_013362785.1 Streptomyces sp.
GCGCGCCTGCGGGGAGATCGGCCGCGCCGCCGACACGGCGGCCGCGGCCCACCGCCTGGCCCGGGAGCACGCGCTCGCCGTGCCGGACGTCGCCGCGAGCCTGCTGGCGCTCGTGTCCGTGGAGGCCGAGGCCGGGCGCCTCGCCGACGCGCTCGCCCACGCGGACGAGCTGACCGCGCTGACCGCGGACCGCCGGGACTCCCTGTGGGCGGAAGCGCTGTGGACCGGGGCGGCGGTACGGGTGCGCCAAGGCGACCCCGAGGCCGCCCAGAAGCTTCTCGACCAGGCCCTGGAGGGCTTCCCCAGCAGCGGGAACCTCGCCCTGTGGACCCGGCTGCGGGTCGCCGCGGCCCGCCTGCACATGCAGAAGCCGACGCCGGAGCTGGACGCCGCCGAGCAGTACGTGGAGCAGGCGGAGAGCGGCCTGGCGTTCCTGGGCATCGAGGCCCTGGAGCAGGAGGTCACTTGCCTCAAGGCCGAACTCGCCTATGAATCCGGCCAGTTCGCCGACGCCCGGACGCTGCTCGACCGCGTGCTCGCGGCGGCCCCGCAGATGACGTACCGCAACCGGGTACGCCTCGACATCCTGGACGGCCGACTGCTGATCGTCGAGGGCGAGGAGCAGGCGGGGCTCGACCGCATGCGAGCGCTCGCCGAGGAGGCACAGGCGTCCGCCAACATCGACCTGGCCGCCGACATCTGGCGCCTGCTCGCCGAGACACTGAGCGGCGCCCGGGGCACGACTTCCTGACCCCGGGCGCCGTCCGCGCGGACCGGCCGTTCAGTCGAGGTGGCGGGCGCGGGCAAGCCCGGCCGCGGCCACGGCGAGCAGGGCGAGGCAGCCGAGGACCAGGCCGGTCCAGCCGTAGCGGCCGTGGAGCACGGCGCCGCCGAGTGAGCCCAGCGCGCCGCCGCCGAAGCTGGCCAGCATGAAGAGGGTGTTGAGCCGGGCCCGGATCTCCCCCGGCAGCCGGAAGATACGCACCTGATTGGCGACCTGTGAGCAGCTGCCGCCGTACACCAGCAGGTTGGTCCCCAGGATCAGGACGGCCAGCGAGTCGTCGCCGAACACCCCCATGACCAGGAACGCCACGGCGGTGCACCCGAGCGACATGGCGTTGACGTACCGGGGCCCGCGCCGGTCGCTGAGCCGGCCCGCCGGGTAGGACAGCAGGGCGGCCGGCAGGCTCAGCAGGCCGAAGAGGCCGGCCCCGGCCGCTCCGAGGGAGAAGGGCGGTGCCGCCAGGTGGAACGCGAGCGTCGTCCAGAAGGCGCTGAAGGCGGCGAAGACGGTCGCCCCCAGGAAGGCGGAGAGCCGCAGTTCGGGGTGGGCGCGCACCAGCCCCGGCAGTGAGCCGATCAGTCGGCGGTACGGCAGGCGGGCGCCGCCCGGGGAGCGTTCGGGCAGCAGTCGGGGGACGAAAAGGGCCAGGCCGCCGGTGAGTACGGCCGCCACCAGGTAGGCGGTGCGCCAGTCGCCGCTGAGTCCGGTCACGGCGCCGGACAGCGTGCGGGAGAGCGTGGAGCCGAGGGTGAGCCCGATACCGATCAGACCGACGGCCCGGCCGCCGTTGTCCGGCCCGGCCATCGACGCGGCGACGGGCATGAGCACCTGGGGCAACACCGTGGTCGTGGACAGGGCGACCGTGGCGAGGGTCAGCGTGACCGGGCCCGGGGCGGTCGCGGCGACCAGCAGTCCCGCGGTGGTGAGCACGAGGAGCACGGTCGTCAGCCGTCGCAGCCGGGCGGTGTCCGCGAGCGGGACGACCAGGGCGATGCCGAGCGCGTAGCCGACCTGGGACGCGGTGGCGACCAGGCCGGCGGCGGTGTCCGAGATGCCCAGGCCGGCCGCGATCGCGTCGAGCAGCGGCTGGGGGAAGTAGATGTTGGCGACCGTAAGGGCCCCGGCCGTCGCGAACAGCAGTGCGGTGCGCCTTCGTAGCCCAGGAGCGGTGGTCATGGGCGGAGCGTCGACGGTCATGGTCCGGTCCCCTCTTCGTGGCGGCTCGCGGACCGGCCGGTTCGCCGTCTGATCCACGAATGTTCCCGATCAATATTGCCATCTAGGCAACACCCATGGCAATCTCTTGCCAATTCCTTGGAACGGGGCCTCATCGGACGGGCTGTGGACGTTCCGCGAGAGCAAGGTGGAGAACATGAGCGGTGCAGAACTGCGCCCAGTTGCAGTATTGGTGGACGCCTACACCACGGGCAATCACTTGCCGCCAGCGTTTGCCAAGCTGGGTGTCGACGTGGTCCATGTCCAGAGCACGCCCGAGCTGATGACGTCGATGCGACTCCCCGACCTCTCCCAGTACCGGGCGGCGATCCCGTACGGCACCCCGGCCGATACCGCGGCCCGGCTCGCGGAGTTCGCACCGATCTGCGTCGTCGCCGGCCAGGAGCCCGGCGTCCTGCTCGCCGACGAACTCTCCGAGCTCCTCGGCCTGCCCGGCAACGGCACCGCGCTCTCGGCCGCCCGCCGCGACAAGTACGAGATGATCGAGGCCCTGCGCCGGGCCGGGGTGCGCTGCGCCGACCAGTACAAGAGCGGCAGCGCCGACGACCTGGTCGCCTGGGCCGAGCGCCACGGCGACTACCCGGTCGTCGTCAAGCCCCTGTCGTCCGCCGCCACCGACGGCGTGGCCATCTGCTCCGACGCCCGCGAGGTCCGCGAGGCGGCGGAGGCCGTGCTCGGCACCGTCAACATCTTCGGCGAGCGCAACGACGAGATGCTGATCCAGTCCTTCCTCCAGGGCGAGGAGTACATGGTCGACTTCGTCTCGTACGACGGCGACCGCTACGCCTGCTGCGTCTGGCAGTACCACAAGCGGCTGATCGGCACCCACCGTATCTACGACCGGGACTCGATCCTCCTGCCGGACGCCGGACCCGCGCCCGCGATCATCGCCTACCTGTACGAGGTCCTCGACGCCCTCGGCATCCAGTACGGCCCCACCCACGCCGAGGTCATCGTCACGCCCGAGGGCCCCGTGCTGGTCGAGATCGGCGCCCGTCTCAGCGGCGGCGTCGTCCCCGACTTCCACGACCGCTGCCTCGGCGGCAACCAGGCCGACCTCACCGCCCTCGCCTACGCCCGGCCCGAGGAGTTCCGCGACCGCCACGCCGGCCGCACCTACCACAAGCTGGCCGAGGCGAGCATGGTGCTGACCTCCACCACCCTCGACGGCGTCGTCGAGGACCTCGACCACGCCGTCGTCGCCGAGATCCAGGCGCTGGAGTCGGTCCACACCTTCGTTCCCAAGGTGGCGCCCGGCCGCCGGATCCGCCCGACCGTCGACCTGTACACGGCCACCGCCGCCGTCCACCTCGTCCACGACTCCGCCGAGGCCCTGCGCCGCGACTACGACCGCGTCCAGGAACTCAAGGACCGTGTCTACCGGCTCCACGCCGCCGAGCCGGAGACCGCCGAGCAGGAGACCGCCGCATGACCGCCGCCACCCCGCCCCGTACACCGGCCGGCCCCGGCCCCGCCCCCGAGCTGCTGCTGATCGGCGGCGGCGGCGCGATGACGCTCAGCGTCGACGTCGCCGTCCAGGCCCTGGAGCAGGCCCGCGCGCGCGGACTGCGCACGACCGTCACCAACCAGGCCGGCACGCTCACCGCCACTCCCGAGGTCACCGCCGCCGCCGACGCCGCCCACGCCGTCGACTTCACCGACCCGGCCGGCACCGCCGCCTGGGCCGCCGCCCGCCCCGCCCCCGCGCTCGCCTTCGGGGTGCGCGAGATGGCGCAGGAGGCCGTCGCCGCCACCGCCGCCGCCCTCGGACTACCCGGCAACCCGCCGGAGGCCGTACGCCGCGTCCGTACCAAGGACGCCTGCCGCGCCGCGCTCGCCGCGGCCGGCTTCCGGCAGCCCGCCGTCCGGCTGTGCGCCGACGAGACCGAGGCGCGTTCCGTCCTCGCCGCCTCCACCGGCCCGTGGGTGGTCAAGCCGCGCGACGGCGCGGACAGCGCCGGAGTCCGCAAGGTGACCGGCCCCGACGAGCTGCCCGCCGCCCTGGCCGGACTGCCCGACCCCGAAGCCCCCTTCCTAGTCGAGGAGTTCGTCGACGGCACCGAGTACAGCGTCGAAGGCGTCTTCGTCGGCGGCAGCCCGCGCGTGCTCGCCGTCACCGCCAAGGAGAAGCTGGACCCGCCGCACTTCGTGGAGATCGGGCACACCCTGCCCGCCGAACTCCCCGCCGCCGAACGGGCCGCGATCGAGACCGCCGTCACCTCGGCGCTCACCGCCCTCAACCTGTGCTCCGGCCTCTTCCACGTGGAACTGTGGCGGACCGCCGAAGGCATCGTCCTCGGCGAGGTGCACGCCCGCGTCGGCGGCGGCTGGATCCACCGGATGCTCCCCTACGCCCTGCCCGGCCTTGAGCTGTACGGAACGGTGTACGACGACGCCCTCGGCCGCCCGGTGACCCTGCCGGCCGCCACCCGCGCCGCCGCCACCCGCTACTTCGCCCCGCCGCCGGGCCGCGTCATCGCCGTCGAGGGCTGGGAGGAGGTCCGCGGCCACCCGGCCGTCCTCCACGCCGAACTGCGCGTCGCACCGGGCGACACCGTCCCCGCGTACCGCAGCGGCGCGGACCGGGTCGGCGCCGTGGTCGTCGGCGCCGACACCCCGGCGCAGGCCCGCACGCTCGCCCGGCGCCTCGTCGACTCCGTACGCATCACCGTGGAACCCGCAGAACCCGCGGAACCCGACGAAACCGCTGCCGCCGTCCCCGACGTGCGGGTCACGCTGGAGAGCCGGCCGCTGACCAGTTCGTTCCAGATCTCCCACATGACCATCGAGACGGTCGACATCCTGCGGCTCCAGCTCCTCGACGGCGAACGCGTGCTCGGTGAGGGCGAGATCGCCGCCGACCGCGGCTACGGCCAGGACGGCCCCGCCATCGCCGACGAGGCACGCGCCCTCGCCACGAGCATGGCCGCCCACTGCCCCGCCGACGGCACCGACCCTGTCGCCCCGATCCGCACCGCCCTGGAGAAGGCCGCCGCCGACGAGGTCTGCGCACCGGCCCGGATGCTCACCGAGATGGCCTTCCTCGACCGCGCCGCCCGCACGGCAGGCCTCCCGCTGTGGCGGCTGCTCGGACTGCCGGAACCCGGCCCCGTACGCCTCCTGCACACCGTGCCCATCGGGGAGGACATCCCGCTGGACGGGCGGCCGTTGAAGATCAAGCTGGGCGGCCCGGACGACGAGCGGGTGCTGCGCGGCCTCCTCGGCGTCGATGCCCCGCTGATCCTCGACGCCAACCGGGGCTGGGACGCCGCCGACTGGGAGCGGCTGCGCCCGCTGGTCGTCGCGCTCGCGCCGGCCGTCCTCGAAGACCCCGTACGCGATCCGGCGCTGCTGCCCGCCGTCCGCGCCGCCCTCCCCCGTACCTCCGTCCTCCTCGACGAGGGCGTGGCGACCCCGGCCGGCGCCGAGTGCGCCGTCCGCACGGCCGGGGGCCTGAACGTCAAACTCATGCGCTTCGGCGGCATCCTGCCCGCCCTGTCCGCGCTGACCTCCGCCACCGAGCGGGGCGCCACCCGCATGCTCGGCTGCTTCCTCGAACCGCCGCGGGCCATCGCGTACGCCGCGCAGCTCGCCGGCCTCGCCGACTGGTCCGACCTCGACGGCCACTTCTGGGTGAGCGGCGACCCGGCCGTCCCCGGCTACACCCTGGACAGCGGCGAGCCGGGCATCCCCCGCATCCGTTACGCGGCGGCGAACGACGGCGGTCCGGCATGAGCGACACCCGTGCCCGCATGCCGTACGGCAGCTGGCCCTCGCCCATCGCCGCGGAGGACGCCGCCCGCGGCGACGCCCTCCTGGAGTGGACCGGGTTTCTCGGCGAGGACGTGTGCTGGACCGAGGTCCTGCCGGAGGACGGCGGCCGCGGCGGGCTGATGCGCCGTCACGCCGACGGCAGCATCCGCGAGGTGCTGCCGCCCGGCTGGGACGTGCGGACCCGGGTCATCGAGTACGGCGGGCGGCCCTGGCTCCCGCTCGGCGACCGCGCCGAGGACGGTGTCGTCTTCACCCACGGCCCCGACCAGCGCGTCCACCGCTGGCAGCCCGGCGGCGGCGAGCCGGTCCCGCTCAGCCCGGCCGGCGACTGGCCCGGGCAGTTGCGGTACGCGGACTTCGCGGTCCGCGGCGACGAGGTCTGGTGCCTGCGCGAGACCGTCACCGACGCCACCGCCCGCACCGCCCGCCGCCATCTGGTGGCGCTGCCCCTCGACGGCTCGGCGGCCGACGACCCCTCGCGGGTCCGCGAACTGGCCGCGACCCACCACTTCATGACCGGGCCGCGGATCGAACCCGGCGGCGACCGGGTGGCCTGGCTCGGCTGGGACCACCCGTCGATGCCCTGGGACGCCACGCACCTGATGGTCGCCGACATCCGGCCGGACGGGCGCCTCGGCCAGGCCGTGCCGCTCATGGGCGGCGCGCACGAGGCCGTCACCCAGGCCGACTGGGCCACCGACGGCTCGGGCACCCTCTACGCGGTCAGCGACCCGGACGGCTGGTGGAACGTGTACGCCGTCGGGCGCGACGGTCTGCCCCGCGGCATGTGCCCGCGCCGCGAGGAGTTCGGCGAGGCCCTGTGGCGGATCGGGCTGCGCTGGTGCCTGCCGCTGCTCGACGGCACCCTGGCCGTGATCCACGGGGTCGGCGAACGCCGCCTGGGGATCCTCGCCCCCGACGGGAAGCTCACCGACTTCGCCGACGACGCCACCGAATGGCACTTCCCGGCCACCGACGGCCGCCGCGTCGCCGCGGTCTCCTCCTCGCCCGGCCGGCGCCGCGCCGTCGTCCTCGCCGACCCGGCCACCGGCACGGTCGAGACCGTCCGGGCCCCCAGCGGCCGGGCCGCCGCCGACCGGTACGCGGCCACCCCGCACCGGCGGACCTACACCGGCGCCGACGGCGAGCCCGTGCACGCATACGTCCACCCGCCGCACCACCCGGAGTACGCCGGCCCCGAGGGCGAGGCGGCGCCGTGGCTGGTCTTCGTGCACGGCGGCCCCACCAGCCGTACCCACCTGGCGCTCAACCAGGAGATCGCCTACTTCACCAGCCGCGGCCTCGGCGTGGTCGACGTCCAGTACGGCGGCTCCACCGGCTACGGCCGCGCCTACCGGGAACGGCTGCGGCACCGCTGGGGCCTGACCGACGTGGCCGACTGCGCCACCGTCGTCCGCGGCCTGATCGCCGACGGCCTCGCCGACCCCGAGCGCGTCGCCATCCGCGGCGGCAGCGCCGGCGGCTGGACCGCCGTGGCCGCCATCGCCGCGGACCCGGAGCTCTACCGGGCGGCCGGCGTCTACTTCCCGGTCCTCGACCCGGAGAGCTGGCGCGACGAGACCCACGACTTCGAGTCCCGCTACCTGGACGGCCTGATCGGCCCCTGGCCGGCCGCCGCCGACCGGTACGCGGCGCAGTCGCCGCTGGCCGCCGCCGACCGGATCCGCACCCCGTTCGTCCTGCTCCAGGGCCTGGACGACACCGTGTGCCCGCCGGCCCAGGCCGAACGACTGCTGCACCGCGTCACCGACCCCCGGGCCAGGCACACCTACCTCACCTTCGCGGGAGAGGGCCACGGCTTCCGGGGCGCGACCACCATCGCCGACTCACTCCGGGCCGAACTGCGGCTGTACGCGGAGGCGCTGGGCTTCACGCCCGCCGGCTGACCCCGCCGTACCGCATCAGAGTCATCCGAACGCAAAGAGAGACCCATGCCCATGGCCATGCTTCACACGCTGGAGAAGACCACCCCGACCGCCCCGACCACCCCGGCCGACCCCTTCGAGCAACTGAACTTCGACCGGCTCGCCCCCCATGTGCGCAAGGAACTCCGCGCCCTGCGCACGCTCGACAACCACCACGGCCCGCTCGCGATCCTCTTCGAGTACGCCCTGATCGCCGCCTGCGTGACGCTGTGCGTCGCGGTCTCCTGGTGGTTCTATCCGCTCGCGCTCGTCGTCCTCGGATCCGTCCAGCGGTTCCTCGCCCACTTCCTGCACGAGTCCAGCCACAAGGTGCTCGCCCGGAACAAGACCCTGAACCTGGTCGGCGGATCCATCCTCTCCGGCTACCTCGTCTGCCACCTGTACGGGCCCTACCGCTCCTCCCACGTCGGCAACCACCACCGCAACCTCGGCGACGAGGGCAACGACCCCGACTACGCCTTCCACATCGAGTGCGGTCTGTACGACACCGAGCGCTCCGACCGGCACTTCTTCCTCAAGGAGGTCATCGCCTCCGCGCTCGGCCTGCGCACCTTCGGCTACCTCGGCTACATCGCCAGGGAGCGGGTGTTCTGCGACAGCTCCCGGATCACCGTGTCCGTACCCGTCCCGCTCCGCACCGAGCAGGCCGTCTTCGTCGCCCAGTGGACCGCGATCTTCGGCGTCTGCGCCTGGTTCGGCGTCCTGCCCGAGCTGCTGCTGTTCTGGTTCGTCCCGCTGTTCACCACCAACGTCGCCATCGGCTGGCTGGCCGAACTGTCCGAGCACTACCCGATGCCGGAGGCCGAGCACAAACAGGTGCTGCTCACCCGCAACCGTCACGGCGTCTTCCTGGAGCGGTTCCTGATCAGCCGTCACAACGACCGCTACCACCTGGTGCACCACATGAACGCGGGCATCCCGTTCTGGAACCTCGGCCGCGCCCACCGGGTGCTGCTCGGCGACCCCGGCTACGCCGCCTGGGACGGCCTGTGGGCGGGCGCCTTCACCCGGCCCAGGTCCCGCCGCGACAAGGAGACCGTGCTCAGCTACGCGGCCAAGTACCGCGCCTGGCGGCAGTCCGGCGGCGACCCGGCCGCGGCCGGCCCCAGCTTCGCCCAGCTCATGATGCTCGCCCAGCGCGCGGGCACCCCGCTCCCCGCACCTACCGCCAAGAAGGCCGAGGTCCTGTCATGAAGACCGCCCAGACCCAGGAGAAGTCCCAGCGCGCCCTGTACGAGGCGGCCTCCCAGGGGCTCCGCATGCTCGCCGCCGACCCGCGCTGCCGCGAGGCCTTCACCGTCCCCGGCTCCCTGCTCCAGGACCTCGCCTCGCCGGCCGCCCGCCGCTACGTCCTGGCCGCCGGACGCGACGAGTTCCTCGTCCAGCTCAAGGTCCTGCGGGACAAGGCGTACCGCATCACCGTCGAGTTCGTCGGCGAGGAGAACGACGACCCGGCCGACGTCGAGCGGGTCGTGGACGAGTACCTCGCCGTGCTCGCCGAGGAGCCGCTGCCCGGGCAGCTCGGCTTCGACCTGTCCAACCTGGGCCTGGCCGTCTCGCGCGAGCTCGCCGAGCGGAACACCGCCCGCATCACCCGGGCCGCCGCCGGCCGCGGCGCCGAGGTCGTGCTCAGCATGGAGCGGGCCCCCGCCGTCGACGCCGTCCTCGGCGCCTACCGCGACCTCGCCGCCGACCACCCCAACCTCGGCGTCACGCTCCAGGCCTACCTCCACCGCACCCCGTCCGACCTCGACGGCATCCCGCTGGAGGGACGGAAGATCCGCCTCGTCAAGGGCGCCTTCAGCGCCCCGGCCGACATCGCGCTCGGCCGCGGCCCGGCCCTGGACGAGCGCTATCTCGGCCTCGCCGCCGAACTCGTGGACCGGGGCGCGCGGTTGAGCCTCGCCACCCAGGACGCCACCGTGCTCGCCGCCGCCCGGGACCGCGGACTCCTCGACCGCGTGGACGAGATCGAGATGCTGCACGGCGTCCGGCCGGCCCTGCTGCGCCAGTACCGGGAGCTGGGCCACGCCTGCCGGATCTACGCCACCTACGGCGAGAACTGGTGGCTGCACCTGCTGCACCGGCTCGCCGAGCACCCGCCGATGGTGCTCACCGCGCTCGCGGACATCGCCGAACGCCACCTGGACGGCCGCAACGCCGTCGGCGCCCATTACTGACCGCTCCGACGGCCCGGCCGGGCCTCAAGGAAGCACGGAAGAGAGAGAAACCATGGCGAACCCCGTCACCGACAACGCCGTCACCGACCGGCTCCTCCACCTGAACACCGCCGGCGCCGGCCTCGTCCCCGCCGAGGTGCGCCGGACCATGGCCGAGGTCCTCGACCGCGAGGCCGCGTACGGCTGTTACGAGACGGAGCTCCACTACGACGGCATCGTCAACGGCGAGGTGTACCGGCGGCTCGCCCGGATCCTGTCCGCCCCGGTCGCGGACCTGGCCCTGTTCGACAGCGCCACCCGCGCCTGGTGCTCCGTCGTACCGCGGCTGCCGCTCGGCCCGGCCGACCGGGTCTGGGTCACCCCGTACGAGTACGCGGGCAACCTCATCTCCCTGTTCCGGCTGCGCGACCGCACCGGCTGCCGCATCGAGGTCGTCCCCACCCTGCCCGGCGGTGACCTCGACCTGGAGTGGATGGCCCGCAACATCGCCGACGACGTGGCCCTGGTCTCCGTCACCCACATCCCGTCCGGCTGCGGCATCGTCAACCCGGTCGAGGAGATCGGCCGCATCCTCGCCCCGTACCGCTGCTTCTACGCGGTCGACGCCTGCCAGTCCATCGGACAGGTCCCGGTCGGCGTGGAACGGATCGGCTGCCAGCTCCTGACCGGCGCCGGCCGCAAGTTCCTGCGCGGCCCCCGCGGCACCGCCTTCGCGTATGTCGCCCCCGAGCTGCGCGCCGCGCTCGTCCCCGACTTCCACGACCTGCACGTCGCCCACGTCGACTCGGCGACCGGCTACCGCGTCGACGACACCGGCGCCCGCACCCTGGAGCTCGCCGAACGCTCCACGGCCGCCTTCGCCGGCTTCGACACCGCGCTCAGCCTCTTCGAGGAGGGCACGCCCTTCGACCACAAGGAGGTCTTCGAAGCCCTGCGCGCCACCGTGGCCGGGATCCCGGGCATCGAGCCGATCACCCCCGGCACCGAGCAGTCGGGCATCGTCTCCTTCCGGCACGAGCGGATCTCCGCCGAGGCGATCCGGGACGGCCTCGCCGCGCACCGGATCAACGTCTGGCGCATCGTCGGCCACCACACCCCCCTGTACATGGCCGAGCGGGGCGTGGAGAGCGCCGTACGCGCCTCCGTGCACTACTACAACACCGCCGAGGAGATGGAGCGGTTCGGGCGCGCGCTGCGCGAGGTCGTCGGAGCCGCCGCGTGACCGCCGACCGGGACCCGGACGAGGTCCTGCACGCGAGGGTGGCCCACTGGGCGGCGGTCACCCCCGACGCCACCGCCGTCGTCCACGGCGAGCGGCGGATCGGGTACGCGGAGCTCGACCGGACCGCCGACACCTGGGCCGCCGCCCTGCGCGAGAGCGGAGTCGGACCGGGCGACCTCGTCCCGGTGCTGCTCCCCCGCGGCGTCGAGCTGGTCACGGCGATCCTGGCGGTGCTCAAACTCGGCGCGGCCTACGCCCTGATGGACGCCGCCTGGCCCGACCGGCGCCTCGCGGAGGTGATCGGCCGCCTCGACGCCACCCTGGTCGTCGCGGCAGCACCGCAGAGCGGACGGATCGCCGACGCGGAGGTCTGGTCCCCGCCGACGACGGACGAGGGCCTGACGGCGAGGCACGTACCCGCCGAGGTCACCGGCACTGCCGCCGCCTGCGTCTTCTTCACCTCCGGGACCACGGGCCGCCCCAAGGGCGTACTCAGCCCGCACCGCGCCACGGCCCGCCTCGTCCGCCGCGGCACCTTCGCCTCCTTCGGGCCGGGCACGGTGGTCCCGCTGGCCGCGGCGCTCCCCTGGGACGCGTTCTCGCTCGAACTGTGGACCGCGCTCCTCAGCGGCGGCACCTCGGTCGTCGTCGACGAGCCGTATCTGACCGGCCCGGGGCTCCGAGAGGCGGTCCACCGGGCCGGCGCCGACACCGTCTGGCTGACCGCGGCCCTCTTCAACATGATCGTCGACGAGGACCTCGACGCCTTCACCGGTCTCGGCCAGGTGATGGCGGGCGGCGAGCGGCTCTCCGTACCGCACGTACGCCGGTTCCTGCGCCGCCACCCCGGCATCGCGCTGATCAACGGCTACGGGCCGGTGGAGAGCACCGTGTTCGCCACCACCCACCGCGTCACCGAGGCCGACTGCGACATCCCCGGAGGCATCCCGGTCGGCCGCCCCGTCCCGGGCACCGGGATCCACCTGGTCGACGGCGAGATCTGCGTGTCCGGCGACGGCCTGGCGCTCGGCTACCTCGGGGAGCCGGAACTCACCGCGGAGAAGTTCCCGACGCTGCCGATCGACGGCCGGGCGGTACGGGTCTACCGCACCGGTGACCTCGGCCATCTGGACGAGGACGGCGTCCTGCATTACCGGGGCAGGGCCGACCGGCAGGTGAAGATCCGCGGGCACCGGGTCGAACCGGCCGAGGTGGAGCGGCAGATCGAAGCGCTCCTGCCCGCCGTGCGCGGCTGCCGGGTGGTGGCACGCCGGGACGAATCCGGCACGGTGCGCGGCCTGCTGGCCTTCTGCGTCCCGGTGACGCCGGACGACCCGCTGACCGGCGCGGAGGAAGTCCTCCACGAGGCCCTCGTGTCGTACCACCGCCCCGAGGCACTGGTCACGGTGACGGCCTTTCCTGTCACAGCCAACGGAAAGCTGGACGAACGGGCCTTGCTGGCCCTGGCCTCGAACACCGGGCCGGTGACGCCCCGGCCCGCCGTGTCCGCCGTGTCCGCCGCCACGGACGACGAGGCCCCACCCCAGGTGGCCCTCGCGGCCGCCGTCTTCGGCGGTGTCCTCGGCGACACCGGCCCGGCGCCCCGCGACGTACCGTTCACGGAACTCGGCGGCAGCTCGCTGGACGCCGGCCGGGTCTGCGCCCGGCTTTCGTCCGAGCTCGGCCGCCCGGTCCCGATCTCCGCCCTCTACACGCACCGGACGGCGCGCGCCCTGGGCGAGTGGCTGGCCACGACGGCTCAGGAGCCGACCGAGCCGATGGCCGTCATGGCGGACGAGGGAAACATCCCTCTGACCCCCATGCAGACGGGCTATCTGACGAACCATCTCCTCGACCCGGACAACCTCTCGGCCCACTGCCTGCTCCTCTTCCGGATCGAGGGCGACCTGGACCTGGACGCGCTCGACACCGCCGTCGAGGCGGTCCACGAGCGGCACGAGGTGCTGCGTTCGGCGTACCTACTGGCGCCGGACCCGGTCGCCCGGCCCGGGGACCACCCGGCGCCCGTCCTGGAGATCCTGGACCCGGTGCCGGACGCCGAGACGGCGGTCGATGTCCTGCGCGAGACCCTGGGCGCCCCGCTCGAACTCGCCGAGGGCGAGACCTGGCGCACCGCGCTGGTCCCTCTGGTGGCCGAAGGCCGCACGGACGCCGCGCCCGCCTGGGTGTTCGCCTGCGTCGTCCACCACATCGCCTTCGACGGCTGGTCGGAGTCGGTCCTGACGACCGACCTGGCCGCCGCCTACGGCACCGCCCGCCGCGGCGCCCGCCCTCTGCTGCCCCCGGCGCCGACCATGGCCGAGACCGCCCGGTCACGCGCGGCACGACTCGCGGGAGCGGACGTGGCACGCCAACTGGCCGACCGGACGGAGGACCTGCGGGACCTACCCGACCTCAGCTGGCCGACGCCACCCCTTCACGACCCCGCGGTGGGGCCCGCCCAACGCATCGAAACCCTCCTCGCCCCGGACGCGGCCGCCCGCCTGGACGCGGCGGCCCGGCGGGCCGGCACCACGCGCTACGCGGTGCTCCTCGCCCTGTACGGCCAGGCGCTGGCCGCGCTGACCGGGCAGCGGGACTTCGCGGTGGGCGTGCCGGTGGCTCAGCGCCACGACCTGGCCCTGGAGGACGCGGTCGGCTGCCACATCGACATGGCCTGCCTCCGCTTGCGCGGCGAGGTCCTCGACGTCGACGTCGATGAGGACGGCGACGGTGACGGCGACGGCGACGGCGGTCAGGCGGCCTTCGAGGCGGCGGGCCGGATCCTGAGCCAGGCGTTCGCCGCGCAGGACGTCTCCTTCCACGACCTGATACGCGCGCTGAACCCGCCGCGCTCGGGCCGCCCCCCGTTCTTCCAGACGCTGCTGGTCCTCCAGGACAACACCACACCGGCCCTCCCGTTGGACGCCCTGGCCACGGAACTGATCCGCCCGCCCTACCTGGACATCCCGCTGGAGGTGCAGACGGAGCTGTGGCCGCTGCCCGACGGCGGGCTGCGCCTCACGGTCAACCACCGCCCGGACGCGGTGCCGCCGCACACGGCCCGAGAACTGGCGAAACGCCTGGCCGACGCCGTACACATCCTGCCGCTCCCGGCCACGCACCAGTAAGGACGAACAGTCAGATGACCATGACCATGACCGCCCCGGCTCCCGAGACCGCCGTAAGCCTGGTGGACCCCGAGCTGTACGCCACGGGCGACCCGTACCCCGTCTGGCGCTGGATGCGGGACCACGATCCCGTACGCCGGCACGAGGCCACGGAGTACCCGGCCTTCTGGTCGGTGACCCGGTACGACGACATCCGTACGGTCTACAACAACGCCCGTGTCTTCAGCTCGGCCCAGGGAATCCTGCTGCGCCCGCTGGCCCACGGCAACGACCCGGGCGGCGGCCGCACCCTGGCGCTCACCGACCCGCCGCGGCACAAGGCGCTGCGCTCACTGGTGGCGAACTGGTTCACCACCCGCTCGGTGCGCGCGCTGGAGGACGCCATGCGGGGCGCGGTGCGCGACGTGGTGGCGCGGGCGGCCGGCCTCGGGGAGTGCGACTTCGTCACGGACGTGGCCGCCCGGCTCCCGCTGTACGTCATCTGCCGCCTGATGGGCGTGCCGGCGCACGAGCAGGAGATGCTCTTCGCCCTCACCAGCCGGGCCTTCGGCGCGGGCGACCCGGAGACCCGGAGCATCGCCCACCAGGAGATCATGGGCTACTTCGTCGAGCTCATGTACCGGCGCATGGACGAGCCCGCCGACGACCTGGTGAGCGCCCTCGTCAACGGCGAGGTGGACGGCGAACTGCTCTCCGAGGAGGACATCCTCCTCAACTGCGACAACCTGCTGGTCGGCGGCACGGAGAACGTCCGCCTGGCCGTCTCGGGCGGCATGAAGACCTTCCTGGACCGCCCCGGGGACTGGGAGCGCCTGCGGGCCGACCGGTCGCTGATGCCGACGGCGGTCGAGGAGGTGCTGCGCTGGACCTCCAGCGCCACCCACATCATGCGCACGGTCACCGAACCCGTGACTCTGGGCGACCGCCTCCTGGACGCGGGCGACCGGGTCGTGCTCTGGACGCCGTCGGCCAACCGGGACGAGCGCTACTTCACGGACCCGGACGTCTTCGACATCACCCGGCGCCCCAACCGCCACCTCGCCCTCGGCGCCGGCGAGCACTTCTGCCTGGGCGCGATGATGACCCGCACCGAGATGCGCATCCTCTTCGACGAGCTCCTCGACTCCGTCCGCTCCATCGAGCAGACCGCCCCCGAGGTCCCGATCCGCTCGATCGTGGTGAACGGCCTGGAGAGCCTCCCGGTAAGGATCTCCCCCGCATGAACCTCTACGTCCTGGCAACCCTCACCTCCAACACCCGCCCACTCCGCCTCCGCCTGACCCCCTGGCGCCGCCTCTCCGACCGCCCACCCACCACCCCCACCCCCGAAGACCGCCCGCCCGCTCCCCCCAAGGCCGGCTCGCCGCCCTGGGAAGGGAGGCATGCAGCGCACTGACTGCCCTGACGAGAACCGCCGGCCCCGTCCGCAACACGACCGACGGGGCCACCCTCGTGCTCGAAACACGCAGAGTGGCAGGCTTCGCGCTGCCCCCGATGTGCGTCGCGAGCCGCTCCGCCTTGTGCACGTCCCGTCCTCCGATGACCACGTCGTGCCCGCCGCGAACCCAGTGCGTGACGAGCGCGTCCGCCATATTGCCCGTGCCCAGTACGCCGATTCTCATCACGCATTTCCTCCCAGGGCCTGTTCGGACCATTCACAACGACGCTAGAGGGCCTGTCAGGCACCACGGTCGAACTACGCGAGCAGATCGGGGGGGATCAGCTCCAAGGTCCTCACCGAGACGCTGCGGCGCCCGCAGTCCAACGGACTGGTGGACCGTCAGGCCCACCCCGGAGCACCACCGCGCGTCGACGACCAACTCACCGCCCTGGGGGCGGACTTTGCTGGCGCCCATCGACGCCGTGGGAGCGTGGGCGTTCGAGCACGGCGATGACGTCATGGCAGCCCAGAAAACGAACACACCACCGCCCAGCGCCCTTCAGAGTGAGCGCAGACGTCTCCAGCAGATGCGCGAACGCACGCTCCACGACCCAGCGTCGGGTGCCCCGGCCGGAGCCGGGCTCTGTGCCACGGCCGGCGATCAGCGGCTTGACGCCCAGATCCAGGACCAGGCGGCGGTACTTGTCGTGGTCGTAGCCGCGGTCGGCCGGCACGACGTCCGGGCGGCGCCGGGGCCGGCCGCGCTTGCCCGCACGGGCGGCACGGCCTGGACGAGCGGGATCAGCTGGGTGACGCCGTTGCGGTTGCCGCCGGTCAGGGTGGCGGCGAGCGGGATGCCAGTGGCGTCGGTGGCACGAGGGCCGGGGGAGATGCGCCGTTCAGGGGCAGCGGAGTCGTCAGCGATCAGTTCCTCAACACGGGCAAGCCGTCCTCAGACGGGGGCCGGAGTGAGACTCACGAAGACGGCCGTTCGCCACACCGTCTCCGGGTAACCGCCTAACAGAACGTTTCTGCATAGGTGACCACTGGTGGGGCGGGTGGGACTCGAACCCACGGCCGACGGATTATGAGTCCGCTGCTCTAACCGGCTGAGCTACCGCCCCATAGCGGCGTGTCGCGTACAAGTGTGCGCGCCGTCTGCCGCAGCATAGCCGCTCATACGATCTCCTGCTTCGTATGGTCGACTTCGCCTGCCCTGAAGGACTCCGCCGCGACCTGCACGGTTCCCACGACAGGTGATCAGACATGAAAAAGGACCCCTGAGGGGTCCTCGTTCAGCATGCTCCCCCGACTGGACTCGAACCAGTAACCTGCCGGTTAACAGCCGGCTGCTCTGCCAATTGAGCTACGGAGGACCGAGCTCCCCCGACTGGACTCGAACCAGTAACCTGCCGGTTAACAGCCGGCTGCTCTGCCAATTGAGCTACGGAGGAATGCCTCGTTGCATCGAACGTACCTACCTGGGTATTCGCCAGGGGGCGTGCGCTCGCTGCGACACATACATTAGCGCAAGCAGGGGGGTGCTCCGCCAATCGGTTCCCCCCGGCGCCGACGCCGCACCAGGGACCTACGCAAGGGAAGGGTGGCCGCCATGCGCTACCGGCTCACGTTCGCGATCGGACTCGCCGTCGGTTACGTCCTCGGGACACGCGCCGGACGCGAGCGCTACGAGCAGCTGAAGAAGTCCGCTCGCGACTTCGCCCAGAACCCCGCGGTCCGCAACACCGCCGAGTCGGCGGCACAGCAGGGCCGCCACTTCGCGGGCGTGGCCTACCACACGGTCAGCGAGAAGGTCGGAGACCGGGTCCCGGAATCCGTGGCCCAACGAGTCCGCAGCCTCAGGGAGCGCAGCGCCCACAACGGAGGCGCGGAGGACGACTGGGGCACCAGCAACACGTAGCGGCGCCTCCGGGCCGGTTCCCGCAACGCCGCTCAAGGGGCGCGGGGCTGCGACATATGCGGCTCCGCCGCGGGGGGCGACCAGCCACAACGACGCCGCACCCGCAAAATCCACACGCACCCCTACGGCGCCCACGGCCCAAGCCAGCGCAGCGCTACGGCACAATTTGGGCCATGGGGATAGTCGCCGGGCTGGACAGTTCGCCCGATTTCACTCGCATCGTCGTCTGCGACACGGACACAGGCGCCGTGCTCAGGCAGGGGTATGCCTCGCACCCGGTGGAATCGCCGGACGGCGGCCGCCCCTCCGACATCGATCCGCAGGCCTGGCTGCTGTCCCTGGGCGAGGCGGCGGGCGGTGGGCTGCTCGAAGGTGTGCAGGCCATCGGCGTGTCGGCGCAGCAGAACGCGCTGGTGCCGCTCGACGCGCAGGGCAACACCGTGCGCCCGGCGATGGTCGGCGGCGACAAGCGGGCGCAGGTCGCGGCGGCGGATCTGATCGACGCGCTGGGCGGGCGCGAGGCGTGGGCGCAGGCCGTGGGGTGTGTGCCGCAGGCCGCGCAGCCGGTGACCAAGCTGCGCTGGCTGGCCAAGACCGAGCCGGACAACGCCGTACGCGCCGCCGTGCTGATGCAGGCGCACGACTGGCTGGTGTGGCAGCTGCTGGGCCGGCCCGTGAGAAGGACCACAGATCGCGGGGGCGCCTCCGGCACCGGCTACTGGTCGGCGGCGACCGGCTCCTACCGGAGTGATCTGGTCGAGCTGGCGCTCGGCCACCAGGCCATGCTGCCCGAGGTGATCGGGCCGGCGGAGGCGGCCGGTACGACCCCCGAGGGGCTCCTGATCTCCGCGGGGACCGGCGAGACCATGGCCGCCGCCTTCGGGCTCGGCATCGGGCTGGGGGACGCCGTGGTGTCGCTCGGCGCGTCCGGGTCCGTGATGGCCGTCCATCCCGAGGCGCTCGTCGACAGCAGCGGGATGATCACCTCGCTGGCCGACGCGACCGGCATGCACCTCCCGGTCGTCACCACCCTCAACGCCGTACGCACCCTGCGCGGCACCGCCGAACTCCTCGGCATTCCCGACCTGGAGAGCCTGTCCGACCTGGCGATGAAGTCGACGCCGGGTTCGCACGGTCTCGTACTGCTGCCGTATCTGGAGGGTGAGCGGACGCCGCACCTGCCGCACACCGCGGGGACGCTGGTGGGGCTTCGGCGGGAGTCGATGAAGCCGGAGCATCTGGCGCGGGCGGCGTTCGAGGGCATGCTGTGCGGGCTGGCGGACGCGCTCGACGTGCTGCGCGGGCGGGGTGTCGAGGTGCGGCGGATCTTCCTGCTCGGGGCGGTCGCCGAGCTGTCGGCGGTGCAGGCGGCGGCGCCCTCGCTGTTCGGGGTGCAGGTCGTCGTACCGCAGCCCGCGGACTACGCGGCGATCGGCGCCGCCCGGCAGGCGGCCTGGGCGCTCGGTGTGTCGCAGGGCACGCTCGACCCGCGCACCCCGCCGGTCTGGCAGGGCGCGGCCGCGCAGGTCCTGGAGCCCGGTGAGGAGCTGGCGGTGGGGCAGGCGGTGCGGCAGCAGTTCGTGTCGGTCCGGGAGCAGACGCATCCGGGGGCGTTCCGGCCGTAGCGGAACGTAAGAGACCGGTAGGAGTCGTACCCATAAGGCCGTACGAAGCCCCGCCGACGGCTTAATCGGTTGAAGTAACGCCGCTGGAGTGTTCGACGATAGGGGCCAAGGGCAACCGATTGCCCCATCGTCGGCTCCCAGAGGAGCAGCGTGCTCATACAACTCCTGCGGACCTACCTCAGGCCCTACCGCAAATCCATCACCTGGCTGGTGCTGCTGCAGTTCCTGCAGACCTGCGCCACCCTCTACCTGCCCACGCTGAACGCGGACATCATCGACACGGGCGTCGTCAAGGGCGACACCGGCTACATCCTGTCCCACGGCGCCCTGATGATCGGCATCTCGCTGGCGCAGGTCGTCTGCAACATCGGCGCCGTGTACTACGGCGCGCGCACCGCGTCGGCGCTCGGCCGGGATGTGCGGGCGGCCGTGTTCGACCGGGTGCAGTCGTTCTCGGCCCGTGAGGTCGGGCACTTCGGTGCGCCCTCGCTGATCACCCGTACGACCAATGACGTCCAGCAGGTGCAGATGCTGTCGCTGATGACGTTCACGCTGATGGTGCCGGCGCCCATCATGTGCGTGGGCGGCATCGTGCTGGCGCTCGGCCTGGACGTGCCGCTGTCCGCGGTGCTGGTCGCCGTGGTGCCCGTGCTGGGCATCAGCGTGGCCTTGATCATACGGCGGCTGCGGCCGCTGTTCCGGACCATGCAGGAGCGCCTCGACACGGTGAACCGGGTGCTGCGTGAGCAGATCACCGGCAACCGGGTGATCCGGGCGTTCGTGCGGGACGAGTACGAGCAGCAGCGGTTCAGGAAGGCGAACACCGGGCTCACCGAGATGGCGATGGGCACCGGCAGGCTGCTCGCGCTGATGTTCCCGATCGTCATGACGGTGGTGAACCTGTCGTCGATCGCGGTGGTGTGGTTCGGGGCGCACCGGATCGACAGCGGCGGGATGCAGATCGGCGATCTGACCGCTTTCCTCGCCTATCTCATGCAGATCGTGATGTCCGTGATGATGGCCACCTTCATGTTCATGATGGTGCCGCGCGCGGAGGTGTGCGCCGAGCGGATCCAGGAGGTCCTGGACACCTCGTCGAGTGTCGTGCCGCCGGTCGCGCCGGTGCTGGAACTGCGCCGGCACGGGCATCTGGAGATCCGGGGTGCGGGCTTCCGCTATCCGGGCGCCGAGGAGCCGGTGCTCAAGGCGATCGACCTGGTCGCGCTGCCGGGTGAGACGACGGCCGTGATCGGCTCGACCGGCAGTGGGAAGTCGACCCTGCTGGGGCTGGTCCCGAGGCTGTTCGACGCGACCGACGGCCGGGTGCTCGTGGACGGGGAGGACGTGGCGGCCGTCGATCCCCGGCTGCTGGCGAAGACCGTAGGGCTCGTGCCGCAGAAGCCGTATCTGTTCGCCGGGACCGTGGCGACCAATCTGCGCTACGGCAATCCGGACGCGACGGACGAGGAGCTGTGGCACGCGCTGGAGGTGGCGCAGGCCAAGGGGTTCGTGGAGCGGCTGGAGAACGGGCTCGACTCCCCCATCGCGCAGGGCGGCACGAATGTCTCCGGTGGTCAGCGGCAGCGGCTCGC
>JABFVM010000592.1 GCA_013362785.1 Streptomyces sp.
ATACCCGCGCCCGGTCAGGTCTGAGGCGGATGAGGTCAATGAGGCCTATGAGACCCATGAAACCCACGAGATCCACGAGATCCACGATGTCCATCGGGTCCGCGAGGGCAGTGGCCCCGATGGGTTCGATGTGGCCGTTGGCTTCGGTGGGTCTGTTGGGGCTGCCGTGGCGGGCGGCGGGTCCGGCGGGCTCCGGGAGTCCACAGCCGTGTCGGCCCCGCGTTCACCTGAGGTTCGCCTGTGCGCCGTCCGCACGTGTCAGCCTCGCCGGGCTGGGCACTCGCGGACAGGAGAAAAGGGGCGAACGGAACCATGGAAAGGGGACCGGCGATCTTCGCCGGGGTCGTGTTCGCCCTGTTCGGAGGTGGGCTGCTGGTATGGACGGCGGTCCGGGTACGGCAGCGCCGGCCCGTCGCTCACGGTGTGAGCCCCGTCGCATCGGCGACGCTCGCGAGCCTTGTCTCGGCGATCGCGCTGATCCTCGGAACGTGGTGCTTCACCCGCCTGTGAGAACGGCCTGCGAGCTGGGCGGCCGATAATTGGGAGGGCCTCTTCCGGAAAGGCTCGAAAAGGCCGGTGAGCACTCCGGGCGGCAGGAATGGCGGAAGTCGGGTTACCGTTCGAGTGGCCGTTGCGGGCTTTTCCCGTTTGACAACGGGGCGGGATGTACCGTCACACTCCGCAGCGTCACCACCACCCGACCCCGGGAGCCAAGCGACCCTGGGGAGGCCCAGCGTCGACCGGAGAGAAGAGCGAAGTTGTCCCCGACCAGCGAGACCGCACAGGGCGGCCGCCGACTCGTCATCGTCGAGTCGCCTGCCAAGGCGAAGACGATCAAGGGCTACCTGGGCCCCGGCTACGTAGTCGAAGCGAGCGTCGGGCACATCCGCGACCTTCCCAACGGCGCCGCGGAGGTGCCGGAGAAGTACACCGGCGAGGTCCGCCGCCTCGGTGTGGACGTCGAACACGACTTTGAGCCGATCTATGTGGTCAACGCCGACAAGCGGGCCCAGGTCAAGAAGCTCAAGGACCTGCTGAAGGAATCCGACGAGCTCTACCTCGCCACCGATGAGGACCGCGAGGGCGAGGCCATCGCCTGGCACCTCCAGGAGGTGCTCAAGCCCAAGGTCCCGGTCAAGCGGATGGTCTTCCACGAGATCACCAAGACCGCGATCCAGGCCGCCGTCGCCAACCCGCGCCAGCTCAACCAGAAGCTCGTCGACGCCCAGGAGACCCGCCGCATCCTCGACCGCCTCTACGGCTACGAGGTCTCGCCGGTCCTGTGGAAGAAGGTCATGCCGCGCCTGTCGGCCGGCCGTGTCCAGTCGGTCGCCACACGGCTTGTGGTGGAGCGGGAACGCGATCGCATCGCGTTTCGTTCTGCTGAGTACTGGGACCTGACGGGCACCTTCGCGACCGGCCGCGCGGGGGACCCGTCGGACCCGTCGTCGCTGGTCGCCCGCCTGCAGACCGTCGACGGCAGGCGGGTCGCGCAGGGCCGCGACTTCGACTCCCTGGGACAACTCAAGAGCGCGAACACCCTCCACCTCGACGAGGCCAACGCCCGCGCCCTCGCCGCCGCCCTGGAGCAGACGCGGTTCGCCGTCCGGTCCGTCGAGTCCAAGCCCTACCGCCGCTCGCCGTACGCCCCGTTCCGTACGACGACGATGCAGCAGGAGGCGAGCCGCAAGCTCGGCTTCGGTGCGAAGGCCACCATGCAGGTCGCGCAGAAGCTGTACGAGAACGGCTACATCACCTACATGCGTACGGACTCCACGACGCTGAGCGACACCGCCGTCGCGGCCGCCCGTGCCCAGGTCACGCAGCTGTACGGCGCCGACTACCTGCCGTCGTCCCCGCGGACGTACGCCGGCAAGGTCAAGAACGCGCAGGAGGCGCACGAGGCGATCCGCCCCTCCGGCGACCGCTTCCGCACCCCCGCCGAGACCGGGCTGACCGGCGACCAGTTCAAGCTCTACGAGCTGATCTGGAAGCGGACCGTCGCCTCCCAGATGAAGGACGCGACCGGTAACTCTGTCACCGTCAAGATCGGCGGCACGGCGGCCGACGGACGCGACGTCGAGTTCAGCGCCTCCGGCAAGACGATCACCTTCCACGGCTTCCTGAAGGCCTACGTCGAGGGCGCCGACGACCCGAACGCCGAGCTGGACGACCGCGAGCGCCGGCTGCCGCAGGTCGGCGAGGGCGACGCCCTGAGCGCCGAGGAGATCACGGTCGACGGGCACGCCACCAAGCCCCCGGCCCGCTACACCGAGGCCTCCCTGGTCAAGGAGCTGGAAGAGCGCGAGATCGGCCGCCCGTCGACGTACGCGTCGATCATCGGCACGATCCTGGACCGCGGCTATGTGTTCAAGAAGGGCACGGCACTCGTCCCGTCCTTCCTGTCGTTCGCCGTGGTCAACCTCCTGGAGAAGCACTTCGGCCGGCTCGTCGACTACGACTTCACCGCGAGGATGGAGGACGACCTCGACCGCATCGCCCGCGGTGAGGCCCAGTCCGTGCCGTGGCTGAAGCGGTTCTACTTCGGCGAGGGCACCCACAACGGCGGCGCGGCCGACGCCGGCAACGGCGACGGGGACCACCTCGGCGGCCTCAAGGAGCTGGTGACGGACCTGGGCGCGATCGATGCGCGCGAGGTGTCGTCGTTCCCGGTCGGCAACGACATCGTGCTCCGCGTCGGCCGCTACGGGCCGTACATCGAGCGCGGCGAGAAGGACTCCGAGCAGCACCAGCGCGCCGACATCCCGGACGACCTCGCGCCCGACGAGCTGTCCGTCGAACTCGCCGAGGAACTGCTGGCCAAGCCCAGCGGCGACTTCGAGCTGGGCACCGACCCGGTCTCCGGCCACGCGATCGTCGCCAAGGACGGCCGCTACGGCCCGTATGTCACCGAGGTGCTCCCCGAGGGCACCCCGAAGACCGGCAAGAACGCCGTGAAGCCGCGTACGGCCTCGCTGTTCAAGTCGATGTCGCTGGACACGGTGACGCTGGACGACGCGCTCAAGCTGATGTCGCTGCCGCGGGTCGTCGGCGCCGACGCCGAGGGCCAGGAGATCACCGCGCAGAACGGCCGCTACGGGCCGTATCTGAAGAAGGGCACGGACTCGCGCTCGCTGCAGACCGAGGAGCAGCTCTTCACCATCACCCTCGAAGAGGCGCTGGAGATCTACTCCCAGCCCAAGCAGCGGGGCCGCGCGGCCGCCAAGCCGCCGCTGAAGGAGCTGGGCACCGACCCGGTGAGCGAGAAGCCGGTCGTCGTCAAGGACGGCCGCTTCGGGCCGTACGTCACCGACGGGGAGACCAACGCGACCCTGCGCTCCGGCGACAGCGTCGAGGAGATCACCCCGGAGCGCGGCTTCGAGCTGCTCGCCGAGAAGCGCGCGAAGGGGCCCGCCAAGAAGACGGCGAAGAAGACCGCCGCGAAGAAGACGACCGCCAAGAAGGCCCCGGCCAAGAAGACGGCCGCGAAGAAGACCGCGACCAAGAAGACGACCACGGCGGCGAAGAAGACGACGGCGAAGAAGACGGCCGCCAAGAAGGCGACGGCTTCCAAGTCGACGGCGGAGGACTGAGCAACCCTCGCCCCGACAGCAACCGGGTCCCAACCGGGTCCTGACCGGGGCCGGTTGACGGTCCGGTTCTTCACTTCCGGTTCGCAAAACGAACGCCTCGGCATCAGTTTGGTGTCGGGGCGGGCGTACGTTCGGGCGCGCGCGTCGGGCTGTCAGTGCGTCCCGATAGGCTGAAAGCATGACCCGAGCCGACGAGCCAACGGCGCCCGACACCGCTCCCGACGACGCCTTCGCAGCGGATTCCCGCGAGCGCGCCGTCCGTGCCCTGCTGCGCCGACCGCAGCTCAAACGGCTGTGGAGCGCACAGTTGGTGGGCGGTGTCGGCGACATCCTCGCCCTTCTGGTGCTGGTCCTGCTCGCCCTTCAGGCGGCGATCGCCGAGGGCTCGTTCGGCGGCGGATACCGAGGCGTGGCGTTCGCAGTGGCGACCGTCTTCGGCGTGCGCATCCTGGCGACGCTGCTCTTCGGCGCCGTACTCCTCGGCCCGCTGACCTCGCTGACCTCGCAGGAGGGCCCGCTCGACCGGCGCTGGACCATGGTCGGCGCGGACGGCCTGCGGGTCGCCCTGCTGATCGTCGCGCCCCTGTGGATCGACTGGACGCCGGACAACGCGCTGGCGGTCCTGCTGGTGACCGTCTTCGTGACCGGCGTCGCCGAGCGTTTCTGGACCGTGTGCCGGGAGAGCGCGGCGCCCGCGCTGCTGCCGCCCCCGCCGCCGGAGGGCGCGACGGTACGACCGCTGCCGGACCACATGGACGCGCTGCGCCGTCTGTCGCTGCGCACGGGCTTCGTGGCGATCCCGCTGGCCGCCGCCGCCCTCGTCGCCGCCGCCCTGCTCAACAACCTGCTCGGTGCCGGTCTCGACTGGTTCGAGCAGCACCAGGCGGCCCTCGCGTCGTATGTCGCCGCCGGTCTGTTCGCCGCGTCGCTGTCCGTGCTGACCTTCCTGGAGCTGCCCGACACGCGCACCCCGCGCGCGCGGTCGCCGCTGGAGGGGCTGCGCCGGCCGAAGACCGGCTCCGGCGTCGACAAGGGCCGTACCGGCGCGATCCCGCTGCTGGTGCTCGCCTGCGCCGCGGTCGCCGGGGCGGTGTCCGCCGTGGTCGCCGTGAGCGTTCTGCACGCCAAGGACCTGGGCGGCGGGCCGGTGCTGTACGGCCTGCTGGTGCTCGTGCTGACCGGCGGCGTGGTCGTCGGCATCCGTACGGCGCCCTCCGTGCTGCCCGCCCTGTCGCGGCGCCGCCTGCTGGCGCTGGCGATCGCCTTCACCGGCCTCGCGCTGCTGGCCGCGGGACTCGTCCCGGACGTCACCACCGTGCTCCTGATCCTCGCGCTGTCCGGGATCGGCGCGGGTGTGTCCGCCAACACCGGGCACACCCTGCTCGACCAGGAGGCCGAGGAATTCCGGCGGCCCCGGACGACGGAGCACCTGCACGCGGTCGTACGGGTCTGTGTCGCGCTCGGCGCGGTGATCGCGCCGCTGGTGGCCGCGCTCATCGGGCCGCACCGGCTGGAGAGCGGCAAGTTCGTCTTCGCGCACGGCGGCGCGGCGTTCACGCTGATG
>JABFVM010000222.1 GCA_013362785.1 Streptomyces sp.
GCCACCGCGCGCCACCGACTTGGAGACGATGTTGGAGGAGGTGTTCGGCGCCATGTGGACCATCTTGGAGCCGGCGTCCTGGTGCTGCCCCTCGCCCGCGAAGGCGATGGACAGGGTCTCGCCCTTGGCGTGCTCGCCCATCAGGTAGACGGCCGGGTACTTCATCGTCACCTTGGAGCCGATGTTGCCGTCGATCCACTCCATGGTCGCGCCCTCGTAGGCGACGGCGCGCTTGGTGACCAGGTTGTAGACGTTGTTCGACCAGTTCTGGATGGTCGTGTAGCGGCAGCGGGCGTTCTTCTTGACGATGATCTCGACCACGGCGCTGTGCAGCGAGTCCGACTTGTAGATCGGGGCCGTACAACCCTCGACGTAGTGCACGTAGGCGCCCTCGTCGACGATGATCAGGGTCCGCTCGAACTGGCCCATGTTCTCGGTGTTGATCCGGAAGTAGGCCTGGAGCGGGATCTCCACGTGCACGCCCTTCGGCACGTAGATGAAGGAGCCGCCCGACCACACGGCGGTGTTCAGGGAGGCGAACTTGTTGTCACCGACCGGGATGACGGTCCCGAAGTACTCCTTGAAGAGCTCCGGGTGCTCCTTCAGGGCGGTGTCGGTGTCCAGGAAGATGACGCCCTGCTCCTCCAGGTCCTCGCGGATCTGGTGGTAGACGACCTCGGACTCGTACTGGGCCGCGACACCGGCGACGAGGCGCTGCTTCTCCGCCTCGGGGATGCCGAGCTTGTCGTACGTGTTCTTGATGTCCTCGGGCAGGTCCTCCCAGGACTCCGCCTGCTTCTCCGTGGAGCGCACGAAGTACTTGATGTTGTCGAAGTCGATGCCGGAGAGGTCGGAGCCCCAGTTCGGCATGGGCTTCTTGTCGAACAGCCGCAGACCCTTGAGACGGAGCTTGGTCATCCACTCCGGCTCGCTCTTCTTCGCGGAGATGTCACGGACGACGTCCTCGCTCAGACCGCGCTTCGCAGAGGCGCCGGCTTCGTCGGAGTCGGCCCAGCCGTATTCGTACTTGCCCAGGCCCTCGAGCTCAGGGTGGGCAGTCTCCTCGATGGGGAGAGTCATGCGGGGTTCCTCCCGGCCGTGCTTGCAGATGCGTTATGTGAGGTGTGGGAAATCTTGGGGATGAACGTCGTGCAGACGCCGTCGCCGTGCGCGATGGTCGCCAGTCGCTGGACGTGCGTTCCGAGCAGCTCGGCGAAGATCTCCGTCTCCGCCTCGCACAGCTGGGGGAACTGCTCCGCGACATGGGCGACCGGGCAGTGGTGCTGGCAGAGCTGCTCGCCTTTTTGAGGGAGGGGTGCGCTGCGCGCCGTTGCAGCGTACCCGTCTGCGCTCAGGGCCTTGGCCAGGGCTTCGGTCCGCTCGTCCGGGCTGACGGCCTCGATCGCCTTGCGGTACGCGCTCGCCTGTGCGGCGATCCGGGCCCGGGCGAAGGCGGCGACCGCCTCGCTCCCGCCCTCGCGCTCGGCGATCCACTTCAGGGCGTCCGCGGCGAGCTTGTCGTACGACTGGTCGAAGGCGTCGCGGCCGCAGTCGGTGAGCGCGAAGACCTTGGCGGGACGGCCACGCGTGCGCGTGCCGTACACCCGCTGCTCCCGGGCCTCCACGACATCGTCCGCGACCAGCGCGTCCAGATGCCTGCGTACGGCCGCCTGGGTGAGACCCAGCCGGCCGGCCAGCTCGGCGACGGTCGACGGCCCGTGGTCCAGGATGGACCGCGCGACCCGGTTGCGCGTCGAGCGCTCTCCGGTCGCGAGCTCCTCCTGAGGGGCCCCCGTGGGGGTCTCCCGAGCCTCGCCGACGTTTTTCACAACGCCATTGTTGCGTAATTCCTCAAAGCCAGGCAAGCCGCGTCCGGGGACCTCGATGGTGCCCTGCGTCACTTAGGCATACCTAATCTGACCTGCGGAAATGATCTTTGATCGATCAAAAGCGGGGGCAATTCGCTGGCGCCGTCCCGCCCCGTCCGGGACACTCCCGAACCATGTCGACACCCCCTCCGACCGGCCCTCTTGTCACTCGGGGCACCCTCGCAGCACAAATGCGCGAGCTGGGCATCCAAAGCGGTGAAACGCTTCTCGTGCACTCCTCGCTCAGCTCCCTCGGCTGGGTGTGCGGCGGCGCCGTCGCGGCCGTCCAGGGACTCCTCGACGTACTCGGCCCGGACGGCACACTGGTGGTGCCCACACAGTCCGGCGATCTGTCGGACCCGGCCGACTGGGGCAGGCCGCCAGTGCCCGAGGAGTGGTGGGAGACGATCCGGGCCACGATGCCCGCCTACGACCCGCGCGTCACACCCACGCGCGGGATGGGCGTGATCCCGGAGACCGTACGCACCTGGCCGGGCGCCCTGCGCAGCGCGCACCCCCAGTGCTCGTTCGCCGCCGTCGGCCCCCGTGCGCGGAGGGTGACCGCCGGGCACGCCCCCGACTGCAGCCTCGGCGAGCACAGCCCGCTGGCCCGACTGGAGGAGCTCCACGCGCGCGTGCTCCTGCTGGGCGCGGGCTGGGACTCGTGCACCAGCTTCCACCTGGCCGAATACCGGATCCCGGCACCGCGCGTGAAGCGGGGCCGGCCGGGCCCGGCCGGCTGGGAGGTGGTCACCGAGGTGTCGATCACCTCGGAGCGGTTCGACGAGCTGGGGCACGACTTCGAACGGGACCGTCCCGTCGTACGCGGGAAGGTGGGCGCGGCCGACGCACGGCTGTTCCCGGTGGCCGACGCCGTGGCGTACGCGGAGCGCTGGCTGGAGACACACCGCCCCCGTACGGAGGAGATGTGAACCCGGCCGTATGGGGGACGAGCCGCCTACCTAGACTCTGGAGCCATGCGAACTGAGCCCGTGGTCCAGGTCCAGGCCCTGGTGAAGCGGTACGGCACGAAGACCGCGGTGAACGGCCTAGACCTGGTGGCCCGGGCGGGTGTGACCGCCGTGCTCGGACCCAACGGCGCGGGCAAGACGACGACCGTCGAGACCTGCGAGGGATACCGCAGGCCGGACTCCGGCACGGTGCGTGTCCTGGGCCTCGACCCGCTGAAACAGTCCCGTGAGCTGCGGCCGCGCATCGGCGTGATGCTGCAGTCCGGCGGCGTCTACTCCGGCGCGCGGGCGGACGAGATGCTGCGGCACGTGGCGAAACTGCACGCGCATCCCCTCGACGTCGACGCCCTCATCGAGCGGCTCGGCCTCGACAGCTGCGGCCGGACCACCTATCGGCGTCTCTCCGGCGGCCAGCAGCAGCGACTCGCGCTCGCCATGGCGGTTGTCGGCCGCCCCGAGCTGGTGTTCCTGGACGAGCCGACCGCCGGGCTCGACCCGCAGGCCCGCCGGTCCACCTGGGAGCTGATCCGGGAGCTGCGCGCCGACGGTGTCTCCGTGATCCTCACGACCCACTACATGGACGAGGCCGAGCAGCTCGCCGACGACGTCGCGATCATCGACGCCGGCCGGGTCATCGCCCAGGGCTCCCCCGAGGAGCTGTGCCGCGGCGGCGCCGAGAACACCCTGCGCTTCCTCGGCCGCCCCGGCCTGGACGTGGGGTCCCTGCTGAAGGCCCTGCCCGCCGACTGCACGGCCGCGGAGCTGACGCCGGGCTCGTACCGGGTCGTCGGCAAGGTCGACCCCCAGCTGCTCGCGACGGTGACGTCGTGGTGTGCGCAGCACGGGGTGATGCCGGAGAAGATCTCGGTCGAGCGGCACACCCTGGAGGACGTCTTCCTGGAACTGACCGGCAAGGAGCTGCGTTCGTGACCACCGTCGGTACGGGTACGTACACCCCCCAGCCTGGAGCCGCCCCCCTCGCCCGCATGATCGCGGCCCAGGCGGCACTTGAGACCAAGATGCTGCTGCGCAACGGCGAGCAGCTGCTCCTGACCGTCGTGATCCCCACCCTGCTGCTGGTCCTCTTCAGCTCGGTGGACATCGTCGACACGGGCGCCGGCGAGGCCGTCGACTTCCTCGCCCCCGGCATCCTCGCGCTCGCGGTGATGTCGACGGCGTTCACGGGCCAGGCCATCGCCACGGGCTTCGAGCGCCGGTACGGCGTGCTCAAGCGGCTGGCCTCCTCGCCGCTCCCCCGCTGGGCCCTGATGACGGCGAAGACGGCGTCGGTGCTGGTCACCGAGGTGCTCCAGATCGCCCTGCTGACGGTGATCGCGTTCGCGCTGGGCTGGTCGCCGCACGGCAACCCGGCCGCCGTGGTGCTCCTCCTCGTCCTCGGTACGGCGGCCTTCTCCGGGCTCGGCCTGCTGATGGCCGGCACGCTCAAGGCGGAGGCGACACTGGCCGCCGCCAATCTCGTCTTCCTGCTGCTGCTCGTCGGCGGTGGCGTCATCGTGCCGCTGGACAAGTTCCCGCCGGGCGCCCAGGACGTGCTCGGTCTGCTGCCCATCTCCGCGCTCTCCGACGGACTGCGCGACGTGCTCCAGCACGGGGCCGGGATGCCCTGGGGCGACCTGGGGATCCTGGCCGTGTGGGCGGTCGTGGGGCTCGCCGCGGCGGGGAAGTTCTTCCGCTGGGAGTAGGTCCGTAAGTCCTCTCCCGGGACCCTCAGTCCTCTCCCGGGACCCTCGTGAAAGCGTGCACAAGCGGCCGCCTACGATAGGGCGCGTGCCAAACGTGACCCGCGCCGACGCCATGGCTGCCGTGCGCAACCCGCTCGCCTTCATCGCCGCACGCTGGACCCCGACCCCGAGAACGGTCCAACGGGCGGCTCTCGCCGCGCTCGTGATGTCGGTGGTCATCGTGGTCACCGGCGGCGCGGTGCGCCTCACCGGGTCCGGGCTCGGCTGCCCGACCTGGCCCAAGTGCACCGACGACTCGCTCACCGCCACCAGCGAGATGGGCGTCCACGGTGTGATCGAGTTCGGCAACCGGATGCTGACGTACGTGCTGTGCGCGGCCGTCGGCTGGGCGATCATCGCCGCACGCTCCGAGAAGCCGTACCGGCGCAGCCTGACCCGGCTGGGCTGGGCGCAGTTCTGGATCGTGATGAGCAACGCGGTGCTCGGCGGCATCGTCGTGCTGGTCGGCCTCAACCCGTACACGGTCGCGGCGCACTTCCTGCTCTCCTCCGCGCTGATCGCCGTCGCCACGGTGATGTGGCAGCGCACCCGGGAGGGTGACTCGGCGCCGCGTCCGCTGGTCGGCAAGGCAGTGCAGCAGCTCGTGTGGTTCCTGGTCACGGCCTCCGCGCTGCTGATCGCGGTCGGCACGGTCGTCACCGGCGCGGGTCCGCACGCGGGCGACTCCAGCGAGGTCGAGCGGATGCCGCTCGACTGGGAGAACGTCACCAAGCTGCACGCCGTGCTGGCCTGGATCGTGGTCACGCTGACGTTCGCCCTGTGGTTCGTCCTCAAGGCGGTCGACGCCCCGAAGGGCCCCCTGAACCGCACCCGCGACCTCTTCCTGATCCTCCTCGCCCAGGGCGTCATCGGCTACGTCCAGTACTTCACGGACCTCCCGGAGATCCTGGTCGGCCTGCACATGCTCGGCTCGGCCGTGACATGGATCGCGGTGCTGCGAGTGCTGTTGGCGCTGCGGGAGCGGTCCGCGGAGGACGTGGAGGTCCCCGGTTCCGCGCAGTCGGGGTCAGCCGTGGGCGCCGGGGTCTGACGCGCCGTCGGCCCGGCCCGCACGGTCCTCAGAATCCCTCGGTGACCTGCCGTTCCCGGGCGTGCTCGGCGTCAGTCCTTCTCCCGGGCTGTCCTGCGGTGCCGTCAGGAGTGTGTTGAACACGGCGCGCAGCTTGTCCACGGTCTGCCGGGAGAACATCCCCACCAAGGCCGCCACGGCCGCCACGCCGTACGGATTGATCACCTCCGACGACGCCACGCTGGTCGTGAGCCCACCGCGCAGCACGCAGTAGACGACGAGGGCCAACGCCGCCCCGACGAACGGCTCCAGCAGGTACATCGTCATCCAGCTGCGGCGCAGCCGCCGGTTGCCGACGTACTCGTACACCGAGCGCAGTACATGGATCAGGGCGCCCAGTCCGCCTGCCGACACCACGACCAGGAAGAGCAGCGTGTCGCGCGACAGGCCGGTCGTCCAGATCAGGATCCGGGTGCTGGTCTCCTTCACGGTGCCGCCGTCCGGTGCGGCGGGCGGCGGCCATGCCTGGAGCAGGACCGTGATGAGCGCGGCGGTGAGGAACAGCAGTACCCCGACCAGGACGACGACGTCCCATACCGTCGCGAACCGGCTGCCCACGTCCATCCGCTGCGGCTGCCGCCCGACCGGCCGGTCCGGCTGCGCCGTTCCCCCTTCCGCCATCGTGCACCCCTAGTCCCGGCCGAGCCTGTCCCGGGCGACCGCGGCTGCGGCGCGGGCTCCCAGTTCGTCCTCGTAGGGGCGGGTCACCAGCCGTGCTTCGCCCGCCGTGGAGAACGCGTGCTCGGTGCAGGTGTTTCGGACCGCGTTCATGAAGACCTGCGCGGCGGGAAACTCCTCCCGTCCCTCCGTCACCAGTGCCTCGGGGCCGTACAGCACGACGTGTTCCGGATTGGTGAGGTTGAGCAGATCGGCGAGGCCGAGGCCCAGTGCGCGGCCGGCCTCCTCCAGGGAATCGTTGACGGCCTTGCTCTCCTTGCCGAGCAGGGCGAGCGCCGCACTCAGATCCGGTACGCCGTGCCCGGTCAGCTCGTCGACCCGGCGGGCGATGGCGTCGGTGCCCGCGACGCTCTCCAGGCAGCCGCTGTTCCCGCAGCTGCATGCGTGGCCGCAATAGCTCTCGACGACGACGTGTCCGATCTCGCCCGCGGCCCCCGACGCCCCGTGCAGAATCCGGCCGTCGACCATCAGTCCGGCGCCGATGCCCTTGTCGAGCAGCACCACGGCGAAGTCGTCGCTGTCCCCGGCGTCGCCCAGTGTCCGGGCCAGTTGGGCCAGGGCGTTGGCGTCGTTCTCCAGGACTGTCGGCAGACCGGTCGCCTCCTGCAGCGCCGCCGCCCATGAGAAGCCCGGCCAATCGGCGTCCGACGCGTAGTTGGGCGCGTTGACGACATCGCCGCGTCCGCTCGCCACATGGCCACCGATCTCCACACCCAGGGCGGTCCGGCCTGCCTGTGCGGCGTCGGCGGCCGCCGGTACCTCGTCCAGGAGACGGTGCACGAGCTCGGTGAAGGCGGCGGTCAGCTCCTCCTGTCCACCGAGGCGCTCATCGCTGCTCGCCGTGGCCAGGACCTCTCCCTGCGGATCGGTCACCACGCCGGTCAGCGAGGAGGGCCGCACCTTGACGCCCACGCAGTAGTCGAGGCGTGTGGGCTCCGGGGCGAGCAGCCCGGCCTGCTCCAGGTACTGCGCGCCGCGCGGGGTGATTCCCCAGGAGTTGCGGCGCCACTGCCGGCTCTTCCACGCCACGCCGGCGCCGAGCATCTTCCGCCCGATGCGGCTGACCTCGGTGATGTCCACGTCCAGCAGCTTCGCGAGCTGCTCGTTGCTCAGACCGGGCTCGCGGGCGACCGCGGTCAGGAAGCGGGCCGCGTGCCCCTGCGGGTCGAGGGCCAGCTGCAGGCCCGAGGGGAGTCGGCGCAGCGCCCAGTAGGTCATGTCGATCAGTCCGAGCAGGCGGCCGTGCTGCTGTGCGCGTGTCCCCTTGTCCCGGTCGGCGCGCAGATGGCTGCCGTACAGCCTGCGCAGCCCGTCATGGGCGGCCCGGAGCGCCGGTTCGTCGGCGGTCAGTGATGCGTCGGTGACGATCATGGCCAGGGAACTGAACTTCCCCGACGGTATCTCGTCCAGCGACCGCATCTCCTCCAACATGGCCCTCACTTCGGTTAACCGATCACGCTCGGGCTCCTTCGACTCACTCATGTCACTCTCCTTCCTCGCCCCCGTTTTTGGGTTGCTCCCCCACCATGAGGGCGCTGTCAAGTGAGTGTCAAGTGAGGATTCTTGATCCTTTCCGAGTCTTTACGGAGGACCGGCGAATGATCGAGCAAGGTACACCGCAGCGCATTTGTGACCTGTTTTTCGAAGAATCCGGTACGACCGCGTGTAGGGCTCCACTAATATCCGGCTACGCGCTCACGCTTCGGGGGGAAAGATGGACACAATAGAGCCGCAAGATCATGCCCATTCGATCAGCGAGATCGAATTACCGGCCGACCCGGCCGATCTCTTCGTCGTCCTCTATGACGAGCTGCCGGACGAACACTTCAGCGGGCGCCAGGCACTCACCTGGTACGACGACCCGGACCTGCAGGCCCTCACCGACTCGGTGTGCGAGGACGTCATCCAGCACGGCCGGGCCACCCTCACCCTGGTCCACGGGATCATCCACGAGTACGGCGACGCGGGGAGGTTCGCCGTACTGATCGGCCTCGACCAGGCATTCCGCCACGCCGGGGTGCACCCGGGGTGCATACCCGTGGCGAAGCTGGAATGGCTCAGCGTGCGCTACAACGAAACACACAGCCTCAACAGCAACACAAAGCACACCGGGCTTTTACTGCCCCGCTTCACCCGTCCGGCCAGGCTGCTCGCCGAACCGGCCGACAAACCCGATTTCTTCGGAGTGCACCGGGTGACTCCATCCCAGTGCGCAGGAATACACCACACGGGGATCGAGCCCGATATAGATCCCGGATTCCATCCCGAGAAAACGATTTCCATCGGGTCGGTGCCGATGTTGGAAACCCACCACGATCTGAAGTTCGATTACTCCGCGGCCAATGGCGCCGGTCTTTACCGGATCACTCCGAAGGAAGGAGTCCTGGGCCCGCGGATCGACACCGTGATCCGTGACCTGGAGAATTCGGGTGCTGTGATCGGAGTCCTGCCCGAGTGCACGCTCTCCAACGACCTGCTGGAGCACTGGGAGGGTCTGCTGGACGCCGACCCGCCACCGGCCAGCAGCCTGGAATGGATCCTCCTCGGCACAGGTCCGCTCGGCTGCATGAATCCGCCGCCGAACCGGGCCGTTCTGGTGGACCGAGTCACCGGGCAGCAGCTGCTGAAGCAGGACAAGCGGGCCGGCTTCACGTTCGGCGTCGGTCAGGCGGCCGAGTGGGGGTTGCCCGGCCACCCCGTGCGCGAACCCATGGCCGAGGACATCACCAGGGGTCAGCAGGTCACCGTCCTGGAGACCACCATGGGGCGCATCGCCGTCCTCATCTGCGAGGACGTCAAACAGAACGCCGCCTGGATCGGCAAGTGCCAGGCCTTCGGCGTCTCCCACATCTTCGTCCCGCTGTTCGCCGCACCGATCAGCTGGGAGCTGAAGAAGTGGGAGCGGATCGCCGCGGAGCACTGTGTCGACGAACTCGGCGCCTGGGTCGTGCTGGCCAACAGCCTCGCCGTGGGGGAGGCGCTGGATCTGGAGCCGCGGATCAAGCAGGAGGACTTCTTCAACTGCCTGGTGATCGGCCCGCGGATTCCCAGGCCGAAGGGGTACGGCAAGCATCCCGCCCAGTTCTGCCGTTCCGACAGCGGCACAGAGCTCGCCCGGGTCATCTGCGACGAGAACGGCGACAAGCCCGCGGTCGAGGTGGGTACGCCGCCGCCCCTGCCCTCGATCCAGTGCGGGCGAGGGGACTGAACGGGACTGACAAGGGGGTGAGCCCGAGGGGACGGCCGCCCGCTTACTCCAGCCCGTACACCCGCCTCGCGTTCCCCGCCGCCACCATCTCCGCCACCCGCTGTGCGTCCACCAAGGACCACGCCCCCTCGGCCACCCAGCCGCCGAGCACCCTGGCGAGGGCCTCGCGGAAGAGGCCCGCGCCCACCACATGGAGTTCGGGCAGGCCCTGGGCGCCGCTGGAGAAGAGGATCTTCCCGAAGGGGGCCAGTTCCAGGATCTCGGCGAGGATGGTGGCCGCCCGGGCGCCCGTGCGGATGAGGGCGGCGCCCGAGTCGGTGTAGACGTGTGGGAAGACGCCGGCCAGATGGGCGGCGTGGCGGTGGTACGGGTAGCCGTGCAGCAGGATCAGGTCGGTGCCGAGGCCGGCCGTGGCACGGACGAAGTCGGTGAGCAGGACCGGGTCCGTACGGTCGATGCGCACACCCGGCTCCCCCATCCCCGCGTGCAGTTGGAGCGGCAGCCCCGACGCGATCGCGATCCACAGCAGATGCCGTAGCAGCACCGGGTCGGTCAGCTCCCCGCCCACCCTGCGCCCCGCCAGCCAGCGGCCCGCCGCGCCCCGTACCTCTCCCGGCCCCGGGGGCTCGGGGGCGAGCGCCAGTCCGTGCCGGGCTCCGGCGACGGAGGTGAAGGCGACAGCGCCGGCCGCGGCGCCGTGCACCGATTCGGCGAGGTTGGCGAGGAAGGACTCGACGGTGCCGGAGGTGTCGGCGACCTGTTCGGCGAGCAGCTCCAGGCGCACGATCTCGCGGGCCCCGGCGGAGGCGGCGGAGGCGAGTTCGTCGGGGCCGGTGAGGTCGCCGGGCACGCCGGTGTCGATCAGATAGGTCGTGATGCCGCTGCCGCGCAGCAGGCGCCGGCCCGACTCCAGTACGCCCAGTTCACGGCGCCTGGCCAGATAGCGGGCGGGTGAGCAGTGCGGTTCCAGGCCGAGTAACGGGGGGCACCAACGTCGTACGGCGAAACCCGTCTGGGTGTCGAAGAGTGTGGTCCCGGGGGCGGGCGGGCCCTCCGTGCGGGCCAACTGGGCCTCGAAGGTGCCGAGGCCCAGCTCCGTCCGCAGTACGCCGTGGCAGTACTGGTCCACGAGGGACGGCGTTTCGATCATCCTGGCTCCCCGTGGGTGGACTGCGCTTGCTACAGGTCCTAACGGGTGAACCGGTGACTTGGTGTTGCGGAAGTGGAAGGGTCGCTCAGGAAAAGAGGGTGGCCCAGGAAGAGAGGGTCGCTCAGCCGCCGAGCTGAATGCCCGCCATCCGCTTCCACTCGTACTTGCCCGTCGTCACCTTCGCCGCGAACTCGCCGTCGAACGACTCGTGGCGCGTGACACCGGCCTTCTCCACGGCCTGCTCGGCGATCTCGTACGACGGTGCCACCAGGTCTCCCCAGCCGCCGTCCTCGCCGACGAGCACGATGCGGGCGCCGCGCTGTCCGATGTACGCGACCTGCGCCTCGGCGCCGCCGTGGGACTTCGCGAAGGTGTTGATCTGCTTGGCCAGCTTGGCCACCTTGTCTGCCATGGCCAGGATGCTACTCGCGGGTAGATCGGCTGGCGAGAGCAGGGCCCTGTGACCTACGTCAGTGCGGGAAGGTGACCTGCGTCAGCGCAGGAACGGGTCCACGGCCACGGCCACGAAGAGCAGCGAGACATAGGTGATGGACCAGTGGAACAGCCGCATCTCCTTCAGCTTCCCGCCCGTCACCTCGGCCTTCGCGCGGTTCTGCAGCGCGTGCGCCTCCCACAGCCACCAGCCGCCCGCGGCGAGCGCGACCGCGGTGTAGAACCAGCCCGTGTAGCCGAGCGGCGTCAGCAGGAGCGAGACCGCGACCATCACCCAGCTGTAGATGACGATCTGCTTGGCGACGACCTTGTTGGAGGCGACGACGGGGAGCATCGGCACGCCCACGCGCGCGTAGTCGTCCTTCACCTTCATGGACAGCGGCCAGTAGTGCGGCGGCGTCCAGAAGAAGATCACCATGAAGAGGATGAGCGGGGCCCAGGACAGCGAGTTCGTGACCGCGGACCAGCCGATCAGTACCGGCATGCAGCCCGCGATGCCGCCCCACACGATGTTCTGCGCCGTGCGGCGCTTGAGGATCATCGTGTAGACGACGACGTAGAAGAGGAGCGCGCCGAGGGAGAGCCAGGCCGAGAGCCAGTTGACGGTGAGGCCGAAGAGCAGCGTGGAGACGACCGCCAGGGTGATGCCGAAGGCCAGGCACTCACGCGGCGACACCATGCCGGTGACCAGCGGGCGCTGCGAGGTGCGGTCCATGAGCGCGTCGATGTCACGGTCGATGTACATGTTCAGCGCGTTGGCGCCACCCGCGGAGAGGTAGCCGCCGATGCAGGTGAGCAGCACCAGACCGAGGTCCGGCACACCCTGCTCGGCCAGGAACATCACCGGAACGGTGGTGATGAGCAGCAGCTCGATGATCCGCGGCTTGGTAAGCGCCACGAACGCCTTGACCCGGGCCCCGATCGGCCGCCGGCTCGGGCTCTGGCTCGTCCCGATAATCCCCGCTGGACGGGATTCAACGGCCGTCACGCACACCCCTGACAGAGACATCCCAGCAAGCCTCCCCGTGTGAAGTCCCGGTAAAGGCTCGCGCGTACCACGCCACTGTAGACGTTGCCCAGACCCGGACATTCGCGGGGGTGGGGTCGTGTTGGAGGGGGTGGTCCGGAGGGTCGTCCGACGGGCGCGCCGAAGCTCGATTGAGCACCCGGATGAGCGGCTCCGTATTCACTTGCCGAATGCGGAACGACCCGGTCGGGAGGCACATCCCGGCGACTCCCGGCAGTCTGGAATGAGGCGAAAAAACGCACGTACTTCCGGGGGTAGGCTCGACAACGGCCGGCCGACGCCGAGTACGCCGGCAGCCGGTGGGCGTGTGTGCCCGTGACACCGGCAACCGACATGTGGAGAGGAGCCCTGACCCAGGGTGAGCACCAAGCCGACCACCACAGACCTCGACTGGACCGAGTTGGACCAGCGGGCCGTCGACACCGCCCGCGTCCTGGCCGCCGACGCCGTACAGAAGGTCGGCAACGGCCATCCGGGTACGGCGATGAGCCTGGCACCTGCCGCCTACACCCTCTTCCAGAAGGTGATGCGGCACGACCCCGCGGACCCCGAGTGGGTCGGGCGCGACCGCTTCGTGCTGTCCGCCGGCCACTCGTCCCTGACCCTTTACACCCAGCTCTACCTGGCCGGTTTCGGTCTGGAGCTGGATGACCTGAAGGCGTTCCGGACGTGGGGTTCGAAGACCCCCGGCCACCCGGAGTACGGCCACACCGTGGGCGTGGAGACCACCACAGGGCCGCTGGGCCAGGGTGTCGCCAACGCCGTCGGCATGGCGATGGCCGCCCGCTACGAGCGAGGTCTGTTCGACCCGGAGGCCGCCGAGGGCACCTCCCCCTTCGACCACTTCGTCTACGCCATCGCCGGTGACGGCTGCCTCCAGGAGGGCATCTCCGCGGAGGCGTCCTCGCTGGCCGGTCACCAGAAGCTCGGCAACCTGGTCCTGCTGTGGGACGACAACCACATCTCGATCGAGGGCGACACCGAGACGGCCGTCTCCGAGGACGTCTGCAAGCGGTACGAGGCGTACGGCTGGCATGTGCAGCGGATCGCCCCGAAGCCGGACGGCGACCTGGACCCGCACGCCATCTACAACGCGATCGAGGCCGCGAAGAAGGTGACGGACAAGCCGTCCTTCATCGCGATGCGCTCGATCATCGCCTGGCCCGCCCCGAACGCGCAGAACACCGAGGCCGCCCACGGCTCGGCGCTCGGCGACGACGAGGTCGCGGCCACCAAGCGCGTCCTCGGCTTCGACCCGGAGCAGTCCTTCGAGGTCGCCGACGAGGTCATCACCCACAGCCGCCAGGCCCTGGAGCGGGGTGCCCTGGCGAAGGCGGAGTGGGAGAAGTCCTTCCAGCTCTGGCGGGACAACAACCCCGAGCGCGCCGCCGAGTTCGACCGGATCAGCAAGGGCGAGCTGCCCACCGGCTGGGAGGAGAAGCTCCCGGTCTTCGAGCCCGGCAAGGGCGTCGCGACGCGTGCCGCGTCCGGCAAGGTGCTGCAGGCCCTCGGCGCCGTCATCCCCGAGCTGTGGGGCGGCTCGGCCGACCTGGCCGGCTCCAACAACACCACCATCGACAAGACGTCGTCGTTCCTCCCGGCGGACAACCCGCTCCCGGAGGCCGACCCGTACGGCCGCACGATCCACTTCGGCATCCGCGAGCACTCCATGGCCGCGGAGATGAACGGCATCGCGCTGCACGGCAACACCCGTATCTACGGCGGCACCTTCCTGGTGTTCTCCGACTACATGCGCAACGCCGTGCGTCTGTCGGCGCTGATGCATCTGCCGGTGACGTACGTCTGGACGCACGACTCCATCGGTCTGGGTGAGGACGGCCCCACGCACCAGCCGATCGAGCACCTCGCGTCCCTGCGCGCCATCCCCGGCCTCAACGTCGTCCGCCCGGCCGACGCCAACGAGACCGCGATCGCCTGGCGCGAGATCCTCAAGCGCTACACGAAGGAGTTCGGCAAGGGCGCCCCGCACGGGCTCGCGCTGACCCGTCAGGGCGTACCGGTGTACGAGGCCAACGAGGACGCCGCGCGCGGTGGCTACGTGCTGTTCGAGGCCGACGGCGGCGAGCCGCAGATCGTCCTCATCGCGACCGGTTCCGAGGTGCACGTCGCCGTCGAGGCGCGTGAGCGGCTCCAGGCCGACGGTGTGCCGACCCGGGTCGTGTCCATGCCCTCGGTGGAGTGGTTCGAGGAGCAGGACCAGGGGTACCGGGACAGCGTTCTGCCGCCGGCCGTCAAGGCGCGGGTGGCGGTCGAGGCCGGCATCGGTCTGACCTGGCACAAGTACGTCGGGGACGCGGGCCGCATCGTTTCCCTGGAGCACTTCGGTGCTTCGGCCGACGGCAAGGTCCTTTTCCGGGAGTACGGCTTCACTGCCGAGAACGTGGCGGCCGTCGCGCGGGAATCCCTCGCCGCGGCCCAGCGCTGACGCTCATATACGAGACGTAGGAGTTTGATTTTCCATGACAGACGCACTCAAGCGCCTCTCCGAGGAGGGCGTCGCGATCTGGCTGGACGACCTGTCGCGCCAGCGCATCACGTCCGGCAACCTCGCCGAGCTGATCGACCAGCAGCATGTCGTCGGTGTCACCACCAACCCGACGATCTTCCAGAAGGCGATCAGCAGCGGTGACGGCTACGACCAGCAGCTCGCCGACCTCGCCGCCCGCAAGGTGACGGTCGAAGAGGCGATCCGCATGATCACCACGGCGGACGTCCGTGACGCCGCCGACATCCTGCGCCCGGTCTTCGACGCCACCGGCGGTCAGGACGGCCGGGTCTCCATCGAGGTCGACCCGCGGCTCGCGCACAACACCCGCGCGACCGTCGCCGAGGCCAAGCAGCTGGCCTGGCTGGTCGACCGTCCCAACACCCTGATCAAGATCCCGGCCACCAAGGCGGGCCTTCCGGCGATCACCGAGGTCATCGGCCTCGGCATCAGCGTCAACGTCACGCTGATCTTCTCGCTGGAGCGCTACCGCGAGGTCATGAACGCCTACCTGGCCGGTCTGGAGAAGGCCAAGGAGCGCGGGCTCGACCTGTCGCTGATCCGCTCGGTCGCCTCCTTCTTCGTGTCCCGTGTGGACACCGAGATCGACAAGCGCATCGACGCGCTCGGCACCGACGAGGCCAAGGCCGCGCGCGGCAAGGCGGGCGTGGCCAACGCGCGCCTCGCCTACCAGGCGTACGAGGAGGTCTTCTCCTCGGACCGCTGGAGCGCGCTGGAGAACGCGGGCGCCAACAAGCAGCGTCCGCTGTGGGCCTCCACCGGTGTGAAGGACCCGGCCTACAAGGCGACCCTGTACGTCGACGACCTGGTGGCGCCGAACACGGTCAACACCATGCCGGAGGCCACCCTGCACGCCACGGAGGAGAAGGGCGAGATCACCGGCAACACCATCGCCGGCAGCTACGCCCAGGCCCGCGCCGACCTTGAAGCCGTCGAGAAGCTCGGCATCTCGTACGACGACGTGGTGCAGCTGCTGGAGGACGAGGGCGTCGAGAAGTTCGAGGCGTCCTGGAACGACCTGCTCAAGTCGACCGAGGCGGAGCTGGAGCGCCTCGCCCCCTCGGAGGGCTGATCCCTTGCCACCCTTCAACGTCACTGAAGCGAACCCGCTTCGTGACGCCGCCGACCGACGGCTCCCGCGTATCGCGGGGCCGTCGGGCCTGGTGATCTTCGGCGTTACGGGCGATTTGTCACGTAAAAAGCTGATGCCCGCGGTGTACGACCTCGCCAACCGGGGTCTGCTGCCGCCGGGCTTCTCGCTGGTCGGCTTCGCCCGTCGCGAGTGGGCCCACGAGGACTTCGCCGCGGAGGTCCACGACGCGGTCAAGGAGCACGCCCGCACCCCCTTCCGCGAGGAGGTCTGGCAGCAGCTCATCCAGGGCATGCGCTTCGTGCAGGGCACCTTCGACGACGACGATGCCTTCGAGCGGCTGCGCGGCACCATCGAGGAGCTGGACAAGGCCCAGGGCACGGGCGGCAACTTCGCCTTCTACCTGTCGGTGCCGCCGCGCTCCTTCCCGGTGGTCATCCAGCAGCTGAAGAAGCACGGCCTCGCCGACCAGACGTCCGGCTCCTGGCGCCGCGCGGTCATCGAGAAGCCCTTCGGTCACGACCTGAAGTCGGCCGAGGAGCTCAACAAGGTCGTCCACGAGGTCTTCGGCTCGGACCAGGTCTTCCGGATCGACCACTACCTGGGCAAGGAGACCGTCCAGAACATCCTGGCGCTGCGCTTCGCCAACACGATGTTCGAGCCGATCTGGAACCGGTCCTTCGTGGACCATGTGCAGATCACCATGGCCGAGGACATCGGCATCGGCGGCCGGGCCGGCTACTACGACGGCATCGGCGCCGCCCGTGACGTCATCCAGAACCACCTCCTCCAGCTGATGGCCCTGACGGCCATGGAGGAGCCCGCCTCCTTCGACGCGGACGCGCTGGCCGCGGAGAAGACCAAGGTGCTCGGGGCGGTCAGACTCCCCAAGGACCTGGGTCGCGACACGGTGTTCGCGCAGTACGCGGCCGGCTGGCAGGGCGGCGAGAAGGCCGTCGGGTACCTCCAGGAGGAGGGCACCGACGCCAAGTCGAAGACCGACACCTACGCCGCGATCAAGCTGGGGATCGACAACCGCCGCTGGGCGGGCGTCCCCTTCTATCTGCGCACCGGCAAGCGGCTCGGCCGCCGGGTCACCGAGATCGCGGTGGTCTTCCAGCGGGCGCCGCACTCCCCGTTCGACACGACGGCCACCGAGGAACTGGGCCAGAACGCGATCGTGATCCGCGTCCAGCCCGACGAGGGCGTCACGGTCCGCTTCGGTTCGAAGGTGCCCGGCACCTCGATGGAGATCCGGGACGTGTCGATGGACTTCGCCTACGGCGAGTCCTTCACGGAGTCCTCGCCCGAGGCGTACGAGCGCCTGATCCTCGACGTCCTGCTCGGCGACTCCAACCTCTTCCCGCGCACCGAGGAGGTCGAGCTGTCCTGGAAGATCCTCGACCCGATCGAGGAGTACTGGGACACGCACGGCAGGCCCGCCCAGTACCCGTCCGGTACCTGGGGTCCCGTCGAGGCGGACGACATGCTGGAGCGAGACGGACGGAGCTGGCGCCGGCCATGAAGATAGACCTCACGGACACCACCGCCAGCAAGATCAACAAAGCGCTGGTGCAGGGCCGCCGGGCCATCGGCACGCCGGCCGTCGGCATGGTGCTCACGCTGGTCATCGTGACGGACGAGGAGAACGCGTACGACGCGCTCCGGGCCGCGAACGACGCCTCGCACGAGCACCCCTCGCGCACCCTGCTGGTCATCAAGCGCGTCTCGCGCTCGCCCCGCGACCGTACGACGTCCCGGCTGGACGCCGAGGTGCGGGTGGGCGCGGACGCGGGCAGCGGGGAGACGGTCGTCCTGCGCCTGTACGGCGAGGTGTCCGACCACGCCCAGTCCGTCGTCCTTCCGCTGCTGCTGCCGGACGCCCCGGTGGTGGTCTGGTGGCCGGTGAACGCGCCGCTCGACCCGGCCAGCGACCCGCTGGGCGCGCTGGCCCAGCGCCGGGTGACCGACACCTACGCCTCGGAGCAGCCGGTGCGGGAGCTGACGGCCCGCGCCGACACCTACACGCCGGGCGACACCGACCTGTCCTGGACCCGGATCACGCCGTGGCGCTCGATGCTGGCGGCGGCTCTGGACCAGGTGGTCTGCGATGTGCAGGCCGTCGAGGTGGAGGGCGAGGAGTTCAACCCGAGCTGTGAGCTGCTGGCGATGTGGCTCGCGGACCGGCTGGACGTCCCCGTGAAGCGGTCGCTGTCGTCGGGCCCCGGTCTGACGGCGGTCCGGATGGACACCGACTGCGGCCCGATCGTGCTCGACCGGGCGGACGGCTCCCTGGCGACCCTCTCCATCCAGGGCCAGCCGGACCGTGCGGTGGCGCTGAAGCGGCGGGAGACGGCCGAGCTGATCGCGGAGGAACTGCGGCGGCTCGACCCGGACGACACCTACGCGTCGGCGCTGCGGTTCGGCGTGGAGCGGCTGAGCTCGGTGCCGGCCCCCGCGGGGCGGGGCGCTGGAGCCGCGGAAGCAGCGGAGGCGGCCGTGGCCAAGGCGGTGCAGGCCGTGGCGCTGGCGGAGGCCGCCGTGGCGAAGGCGGAGGAGTCACCGGCCGAGGAGTCCGAAGGGGCACCTGCGGACTCTCCGGGCTCTCCGGGCTCTCCGGGCTCTCCGGGCTCTCCGGGCTCTCCGGCCAAAGGAGCAGCGTCCGAGTCTTCCGGCGAAGCCGATGCGCAGGAAGCGGCGACGCAGGAACCGTTGAAGAAGGCGGCGGCGAAGTGAGTACTCCACAGCTCGTCGTGCACCACGACAAGGAGCTGATGGCGCAGGCCGCGGCGGCCCGGCTGATCACGAAGATCGTGGACGCGCAGGCCTCCCGGGGCTCGGCGTCCGTGGTCCTCACGGGCGGCCGCAACGGCAACGGCCTGCTGGCCGCGCTGTCGGCGGCCCCCGCGCGGGACGCGATCGACTGGGGCCGGCTGGACCTGTGGTGGGGCGACGAGCGTTTCCTCCCCGAGGGCGACCCCGACCGCAATGTCACGCAGGCCCGTGCGGCCCTGCTGGACACGGTGCCGCTGGATCCGAAGCGGGTGCACGCCATGCCGGCGTCGGACGGCCCGTTCGGCACGGACGTGGAGGCCGCGGCCGCCGCGTACGCGGAGGAACTGGCCAGGGCGGCGGGCCCCGAGAACCACGGCTCGGTCCCCACCTTCGACGTCCTGATGCTGGGCGTGGGCCCCGACACCCACGTCGCCTCCCTGTTCCCGGAACTCCCGGCGGTACGGGAGACGGAGCGCACGGTCGTCGGAGTCCACGGCGCCCCGAAGCCGCCCCCGACCCGCGTCACCCTCACGCTCCCCGCGATCCGGGCGGCGCGTGAGGTGTGGCTGCTGGCAGCGGGCGAGGACAAGGCCCAGGCCGCGGCGATCGCCCTCTCGGGCGCGGGCGAGATCCAGGCGCCGGCGGCGGGGGCCCGCGGCCGTTCCAGGACCCTGTGGCTCCTGGACTCGGCGGCGGCGTCACAGTTGCCGCGGTCGTTGTATCCGCCTGCGTCCGCCTGACGGAACGGCATGAGAACGCCGGGCCCGGTGAACGGGGCCCGGCGTTCTCATGCTTCACGCTGTCTTGGGGAACACGTACTCCTGCCACTCATCGGGCTCTTCCTGAATCCGCTTCAGAAGGTCCGCGAAGGCCTCGTCCTCGAAGAGCAGTCCGTTGTAGTCGACCGGGATACGCACGTCATTGATGACCGCGGTGGGCGTGCCCGGCCCCTCGGGCTCCTCCGTGCCTCCCGCGCGTTCGTAGGCCTTCTCGGAGGCCGTGACGAAGGCGCGGTACTTCATGCTCTTGACGGCGGAGTCGAACGCCGGACCACGCAGCCCGTCGACCTGGCCGGCCAGTTCGAGCAGGTAGGCGTCGGTGAAGCCGTCGACGGCCTCCTCGGGCTGGTTGTCGTACAGCACCTGGTGGTACTCCGTGAACCTGCCCTCTTCCAGCGCGGCCCGCAGGGCGTTGACCGCCTTCTTGGAGCCACTGCCGCCGACCCGGTCGTCGAGGAACGAGGCCAGCGTGTACTGGGCGTATGCCTTCCGCTGCACCACCGCCTCTTGCAACTCCGGTGCGGCGCCGGTGGTCTCGAACTCCTCGCAGACGGGGCACCGCGGATCCTCGTAGAGATGCACGGCGACGGCGGCCGACGGATCGCCCACCACGATGGTCGTGCCGTCCGCCGCCAGCTTCTCCGACACCTCGTCCAGGCCCTCGTAGGGCACCCTGCGTTCACCGCAGCCCGCGATCGACATTCCCAACATGATCACCGTGGCCGCCACAGCGGTCGCCCGATGTCTCATCCCCACCCCTGACCTCCCCTTGAGTCAGCGAGAGGATAAGGCAGCCTGTGCGGGAATCGCGCAGCAGGGCCTACTTCACCGAACCCGCCATCACCCCCTGCACGAAGTGCCGCTGGAACGCGAAGAACACCACGACCGGCACCACCAGCGACACGAACGCGCCGGGTGCCAGCACATCGATGTTGCTGCCGAACTGCCGTATCTGTGACTGGAGTTCAACGGTCAGCGGCTGGGACGCACTGTCGGCGAACAGCAGGGCCACCAGCATGTCGTTCCACACCCACAGGAACTGGAAGATGGCGAGCGAGGCGATCGCCGGCCGCCCCACCGGAAGCACCAGCCGGGTGAAGATCCGCCACTCGGTGCCGCCGTCCATCCGCGCCGCCTCCAGCATCTCCTTCGGCATCTCGGCGAAGTAGTTGCGCAGCAGGAACACCGCGAACGGCAGCCCGTACGCCACATGGAAGAGGACGACGCCGGGGATCGTGCCGAACAGCCCGAGCTGGCCGAAGAGTTTGGCGACCGGGAGCAGGCCGATCTGCACGGGCACCACCAGCAGGGCCACCACGACCAGGAAGATCGCCTCGCGGCCGGGGAAGTCCAGCCACGCGAAGGCGTACCCGGCGAGGGCCGCGATGACCACCACCAGTACGGTCGCCGGCACCGAGATCAGCACGGTGTTCCAGAAGGCCTGGGTGATCCCGGAGTTGCCCAGCAGCTGCGAGTAGTTGTCGAAGGACAGCTGGCCGGGACTGGCGAGCACCGTCCACCAGCCGCCCTTCGCGGTGTCCTCGGCGGACCGCAGCGAGGAGAGGAACAGCCCGGCCAGCGGGGTCATCCACACCAGCCCGACCACCACCAGAAACGCCTGGACCAGGCTGTTGCCCAGCCCGCGCCGGACCGCGTTCATCGTTCCGCTCTTGGTTCCGCTCCTGGTTCCGCTCATCGTTCCGCTCATCGCTGACTCCCTCGGAAACGACGGACGTTGAAGACCATGGCGGGGATGACCAGCAGCAGAAGCAGGACGCCCAGCGCGCTGCCCAGGCCCTGGTTGTTGCCGCCGCCGAACGACACCAGCCACATCTGGGTCGCGAGCACGGTCGCGTCCTCCTGCACCGGACCCGGCGCGATGATGTAGACGAGGTCGAAGACCTTCATCACGTTGATGACGAGGGTGACGAACACGACCGTCAGCACCGGCGCCAGCAGCGGCACCGTGATCCGCCGGAAGATCTGCCACTCGTTCGCGCCGTCCATCCGCGCCGCCTCCAGCGCGTCCCGCGGCAGGGCCGAGAGGCCCGCGCCGATCAGGACCATCGCGAAGCCCGCCCAGATCCACAGGTACGCCCCGATGATCGCCGGGGTCACGAGCGTGGGCCCGAGCCAGGAGATGCCCTCGTAGGGGGCGGCGAAGTTCGACGCCGGCAGCTTCACCGTGTACGAGCCCTCGTCGAGCCCCTCGAAGCGGAAGGAGCCGTCGGACGCCGTGGTCGCCGTGGCGACCGTCTTCCCGGCCCGCACCGCCTCGACCGTCATCTCCGGCAGCCCGCTCTCCCGCCGGTCGACCTTGCCCTGTGTCCCTCCCCCACCGGGAGTGAAGTCGAGGTACACGACGCCGCGCAGCTCGTCAGCGCCCGCCTTCTGCCCCGCCGCCTTGTAGGCCGGCTCGGCACCGCCGGGCAGGTCGTCCGGCAGTACACCGACCAGGCCCAGCGTCAGCGCCTCGCCCGGCGACGCGCTCGCGGTCGCCCGGTAGGAGCCATCCGCCGCCTTCGTCAGCCCCTGCCCGTCACGTGCCCGGGCCGTCGGGTAGGTCGACGTGCCCTGGAAGGCGTCGTGCACGGAGACGACGGCGGCGTTCAGCACGCCCTTGTCGGGGTCCTCGTCGTAGGCGAGCCGGAAGATGATGCCGGCCGCGAGGAAGGACACCGCCATCGGCATGAACAGCAGCAGCTTGAAGGCGGTCGCCCAGCGGACCTTCTCCACCAGCACGGCCAGGATCAGGCCGAGGCCGGTGAGCAGGGCCGGGGCCACGACGACCCAGATCGTGGTGTTGCGGATGGCCTTGAGGGTGGCCGGGTCGCGGAACATCTCGGTGTAGTTCTCGCCGCCCACGAAACGGGTGCCGGAGGCGTCGAAGAAGCTGCGCCCGACGGAGAACAGCACGGGATAGACGACCAGCGCGCCCAGCAGGAGCAGCGCGGGGAAGACGAAGAGCAGGGCGATGATCCGGGCGCGCCGCCGCGAGCGCCGGGCACGTTCCCTGCCCGGGCTCACGGCGGCCCCCCGGCTCGCCTCATTCACGAGAGTGGCGGTCATGTCTGGTCAGCCCTGGTCCTTGTACGCCTTGGCCGCCGCGGCCTCCAGCTTCGCCGCGGTCCCCGTCGGGTCCGACGGGTCGCGCAGGAAGTCCTGCAGGAGCTTCCACTCGCCCGCGCCCTTGGTGCCGCCGAACGCCGCCGGGGCCTGGTCGGACATGTCGAAGCGGACCGAATCGCCCGCGGAGACGAGGGACTTGGCGGTCGCGCGGGTGACGTCGTCGCCGTACGACGCGAGGTCGACGTTCTTGTTCGGAGACAGGAAGCCACCGGCCTCGGCCCACACCGCGGCGGCCTCCGGAGTGGCCAGGTACTCCAGGAGTGCCATACCGGCCTTCTGGTTCTTGCCGTCCTTCAGGACGACGGCCGCGTCACCACCGCTGACCACCGGCTCCTTGCCGCCGCCGACCGCCGGGAACGGGAAGAAGTTCGCGTCCTCGCCGATCTTCTTGCCGAACTGGTCCTTGGCGACGCCCGCGACGAAGTCGCCCTCGTAGACCATGCCCGCCTCGGGCTTCGGCCCGAACACCTTCTCCACCGAGCCCGGGAAGTCGGTGTTGAGGGCGCCCTTCTGGCCGCCCGCGATCAGTTGCTTGTCCTTGAACAGCTTGCCGAGGGTGGTGAGCGCCTCGACCACCGACGCGTCGGTCCACTTCAGCTTGTGCGTGGCGAGGGCGTCGTACTTCTCGGGTCCGGCCTGGGAGAGGTAGACGTTCTCGAACCAGTCGGTGAGCGTCCAGCCGTCCTGCCCGGCGACCGAGAAGGCGGCGAGGCCCGAGTCGGAGACCGTCCGGCCGGCCTTCAGCAGGTCGTCGTACGACTTCGGCGGCTCGACGCCGGCCTGGGCGAGGGCGTCGGGGCTGTACCAGACGGTCGACTTGTGGGCGGCCTTGAAGTAGAGGCCGTAGAGGCTGCCGTCGACGCTGCCGTAGTTCTTCCACACGGGGGCGAAGTTGGCGTCCACGGACTTCTGGGCGGCACCGGACAGGGGCTTGAGCCAGTCGCTCTTGGCGAACTGCTGGAGCACGCCGACCTGCGGGACCATCACCACGTCGGGGGCGTTGCCGCCCTCGATCTTGCTGCCGACGACGGTGGAGACGTTGTCCCCGGTGGACGTGAACTGGGTCTTGGCGCCGGTCTTCTCGGTGAACGCGTCCAGCACCTTCTGGAAGTTCTTCTGCTCGGTGCCGGACCAGACACCGGCCACGGTGACCGTCTGGCCGTCGAGCGCCTTGTCGCCGCCGCCCGCGGAGACGGGACCGCCGCCACAGGCGGTCGCGCCGAGCGCGAGGACGAGGGAGGTACAGCCGGTGAGCAGGGTGGTACGTCGTCGCATCATCATCGATGTCCCTTCGGGGATGGGAGAACTGACGGTGGAGCAGGCCTTTTCGAACGGAGGGTCAGCGGGCTTCGGGCCGGGGGATCAGCGGACTTCCGGCCGGTATCAGGGGGCTTTCGAACGGGGGATCAGCGGGCCGGTGACTCGGTCCCGTCGCTCATCCACCAGGCGGCCGTGGAGCCGGGCAGCACCCCGGCCGGGCAGGGGCCGCTGGCCAGCAGCGGGGTGCCGGAGACCGGCGCGGGCGTGGGGGCCGTACCGAAGTTGACGGCGCAGACCAGGCCGTCGCCGCGGGCGAAGGCCAGGACGCCGGGCGGGCTGTCCAGCCAGCGCAGCGTGCCCTCACCCAACTGGGGCAGCCCGGCGCGCAGTTGGAGGCCGTCGCGGTACAGGTGCCAGAAGGAGCGGGTGTCGGCGAGGGCGCGGTCGGTGGCGTACTCGGCGAAGTACTCGGGCTGCGGCAGCCACGGCTTGGCGCTCTCCACGCCGGAGGTGAAGCCGAAGGGGGACGCCTGTCCCGACCAGGGCAGCGGCACCCGGCAGCCGTCGCGGATCCGGGCCCGGCTTCCGGTGCGGTGGAAGATCGGGTCGGTGAGCACGTCGTCGGGCAGGTCGACGACCTCGGGCAGGCCCAGCTCCTCGCCCTGGTAGATGTACGCCGCTCCGGGCAGCGCCAGCATCAGCAGCGCGGCGGCACGGGCGCGGGCGGCGCCGAGGCCGCTGCCCTCGACGGCGGGTTCGCCGTAGCGGGTGACGGTGCGGACCTGGTCGTGGTTGTTGAGGACCCAGGTGACCGTCGAGCCCGTGCCGGCTATGTCCTCCATGGCCTCGGAGATGACCTTGCGGAAGGCGTCGGCCTCCCAGGGGGCGCTGAGCAGGTCGAAGAAGAACGCCTGGTGGAGTTCGTCGGAGCGGACGTACAGGGCGTGCTCGCGGGCGGTCGGGACGGACACCTCGCCGACGAGGAGGCGATCACGGCCGTCGCGGGCGGTGTACTCCTCGCATATGGAGCGCCAGCCACGCCACACCTTGTGCACCTCGGGCTGGTTCCAGGCGAGCGGGTTGACCGAGTCGCGGGTACGGGCGTCGGCCTCCGGGTCGTCCGAGTCGGGCAGCTCCGGGTGCTTGAAGAGGCCTGCGGCGACATCGATACGGAAGCCGTCGACGCCGCGGTCGAGCCAGAAGCGCAGGACCCGGTCGAACTCGGCGCCGACCTCCGGGTTGCGCCAGTTCCAGTCGGGCTGCTCGGGCGTGAACATGTGCAGGTACCACTGGCCGGCCTGCCCGTCCGCCTCGGTCACCCGGCTCCACGCCGGGCCGCCGAACATCGCGTGCCAGTTGTTGGGCGGCTCCTCGCCGTCGGCGCCCCGGCCGTCGGCGAAGTGGAAGCGGGAGCGGGCCGCGCTGCCGGGCTCGGCGGTCAGCGCCTCCTCGAACCACGGGTGCTCGCTGGAGCAGTGGTTGGGGACGATGTCGAGCAGCACCTTGATCCCGAGCCCCCGGGCCGCCGCGACCAGCAGGTCGAACTCGGCGAGATCACCGAAGAGCGGGTCGACGCCGCAGTAGTCGGCGACGTCGTAGCCGTGGTCGTGCTGCGGCGAGGGATAGAACGGGCTCAGCCAGATCCCGTCGACCCCGAGCTTCTTGAGATAGGGCAGCCCCGCCCGGACCCCCGCGAGGTCACCGACACCGTCGCCGGTGCTGTCGAGGAAGCTGCGGACGTAGACCTGGTAGATCACCGCGTCACGCCACCAGTGGTACTTACTCAGCATGCATGCATGTTAAGTAGGCGTGTCAGGAGGGTGTCAATGAACTGGCCGTAAGCTACCGAGCAGTTGACCTGCCAATTTCGGACACAATGCGACAAAACCTGGAGGGATGAGATGTCGCCGTTACCTAACAGGTAACTATTCAGCGCGCGACGGCGTCCAGTTCCCGCGCCAGCCGGCGCACCGCCGCCTCGGGCGTCTCCCGCCCGCTCATCGCGTCGCGCACAACCGCCTGCACCACCAGGCTCACCTGGTCGTAGCGCGGGCTCTTGGGGCGCGGCGCCGCCCTGAGCACGCTCTCGCGCAGGGTCGGCAGATACGGGAACTCCCGCACCAGTTCGGGATCTTCGTATACGTCGGCCCGTACGGGCGGCAGCGCGCCCCGCGTCAGGACCTGGCGCTGGACGCGCTCACTGGTCAGATAGGTGATCAGCCGGGCGGCCGAGTCGGGGTGCCGGGCGTGTGTGCTGACGGCGAGGTTGGAGCCGCCGAGGACGCTCATCCCCGGTCCGCCCGGCCCCGGCAGCGGTACGGCGCCGACCTTCCCGGCGACCGGCGAGCCCTTGGCCGACGCGGCGACATAGGCGTACGGCCAATTGCGGAGGAAGAGCAGGCGGCCGTCCTGGAAGGCCTGCTTGGACTCCTCCTCCTTGTACGTCAGCGCCCGTTTCGGGATCCAGCCCTCGCGTACGCCCCGGGAGAGGAAGTCGATGCCCTCGCGGGCGGCCGTCGAGTCGACGGTGACCCGCTCGCCCTCGTCGCCGAGGATCGAGCCGCCCGCCGAGTAGACGGCCTCGGCCGCGTTGACGGTGAGGCCCTCGTAGGGCAGGAACTGCCCCGCGTAGCCGTCGAGACCGTACTTCGGGGCGATGGTCTTCGCCTGCTGCTCCAGCTCGGCCCAGGTGCGCGGCGGGTCGACGCCCTCCTTGGCGAGGATGTCCTTGCGATAGAGGAGCAGGCCGGCGTTGGTGACGTACGGGACCGCGTACAGCTGTCCGTCGTAGGTTGCCGTGTCCACGACCGGCTGCAGGAAGGTGTCGAGCGGGAAGCGGTCGCGGGGCAGTGGGCGGATCCAGCCGTGTGCCGCGAACTCCGAGGTCCAGCTGACGTCGATGTTGAGCAGGTCGAAACGGCCGCCGTCGTCGCCGTTGCCCTCGCGCAGGTCGGTGATCATCTGCGCACGGGTCTCGTCGGCGGAGTCCGGCAGCTCGACGAGGGTGACCTTCTCGTCCGGGTGGGTGCGGTTCCAGCCCTCCAGGAGGGGGCCGAGATAACCGGTGAGGTCTCCGGCGGTGGCGAGGGTCAGCGGCCCTCGGCCGCTTCCCGCACCCTCGTCCGCGTGGACACCGGAGGCGAAATAGCCGGTCATGACCACGACCAGAACAAGAAGGCCCCTACCCGCGGCATGGATCCACCGCATAGGTTCCTCCCTGTACACCTGGCACCGGGCTTCGTCGTCCGGGTCAGAGGCCATGTATACCTGTTAGGTATGGGCGATACTAGGGCCTGCGGCACATTAACTCGGGATGCGGGAGGAGAGCACGAGTGCGGCTGCCCCTCCTGGCCCTGCTGGCGCGTGGCTCGGCGCACGGCTACGAGCTGAAGCAGGACCTTGAGCAGATGCTGGGCTCCGCGTACCCTCAGCCGAACGTGGGCCAGATCTATGTCACCCTCGGCCGCCTGGAGAAATCGGGGCTGATCGAGGGCGAGGACGTCGAGCAGTCGAGCCGGCCCAACAAGAAGGTCTACCACCTCACCGACGCCGGGCGTGAGGCGCTGCGCGCCTGGTTCGAGGACACCGAGGACGAGCCTCGGGTGCGGGACGAGTTCTTCATGAAGCTGGCTCTCGCCCCGCAGACCGGCCTCGCCGACCAGGTGGCCCTCATCAACAAGCAGCGGCGCCAGTACTTGAACACCATGCGTCAACTGTCGAAACTGGCCGCCGCCGAGAACCGGGACAACCGCATCGCCCACCTGCTGATAGAGGGCGCGATGCTGCATCTGCAGGCCGACCTGGACTGGCTGGAGCGGTGCCAGGAAGAGCTGGAGGAGTTGGAGTGAGCGACGATTCCACTCCTGGACCGACCGCCGAGAGCACTGTGCTGCGTGCCGAGAGCCCTGTGCTGCGTGCCGAGGCCCTGGTCAAGACGCATTACGGCGAGGGCGCTCCGGCGCATGCCGTGCGGGGCGTTGATCTTTCCGTCCGGCAGGGCGAGTTCGTGGCCGTCACCGGGCCGTCCGGTGCCGGTAAGTCGACTTTGCTGCATCTGCTGGGCGGACTGCAGCGACCCGACAGCGGGAGCATCTGGCTGGACGGCGAATGCGCGGACCGGTGGAGCGAGGCCCGCTGGGCGGTGGAGCGCAGGAAGCGCATCGGGATCGTCTTCCAGTTCTTCAACCTGGTCTCGGATCTGTCCGTCGCCGACAATGTCGAGCTGCCCGCCCTGCTGGCCGGCGTCCCGCCGAAGCGGGCCCGCGCCGAGCGGACCGAGCTGCTGACCGAGCTGGGCCTGGCGGGCAAGGAGCGGAGCATGCCGGGCGAGCTGTCCGGCGGCGAGCAGCAGCGCGTCGCGCTGGCCCGGGCCCTGGTCAACCGTCCGCCGCTGCTGCTGGCCGACGAACCCGCGGGCAGCCTGGACAGCAAGGGCACCCGCGAGGTGATGCGGCTGCTGTCCCGCTTCCACCAGCGCGGCCAGACGATCGTGCTGGTCACGCATGACGCCCGGCTGGCGAGCGCCGCGGACCGGGTGATCAGCTTCTTCGACGGCCGGATCGCCGACGACGCCGAACTGGACGGCGGCACCACCCCGCCGCGCCGGTCCGGGATATCGGGCGTCCTGGAGCTGAAGGACTGACATGCGGCGCTACGACGATCCCTGTGCCCGGCGCGGTCACTCCCCCAGGTGCGGTCACTCCCCCAGGCACCGGCCTCCCGGTCGCGAGCGGCGAGGCTGACGCCCATGCGAGCCACCCTGCGCTGGGCGCACTCCGATCTGCGTACGCACCGCGGCGAGGCGCTGTTCCTCGTGCTGGCCACGGCCGGGATCGTCGTCTCGCTACTGCTGGCCACGGCGCTCTTCGGCTACGCCACCAACCCCTGGCAGCGCGTCTTCACCCAGGCGCACGGCGCGCACGTCTGGCTGCACACCGGTTCCTCGGCCGACACCGGCAAGCTGGCCGACCTCGATGGCGTCCAGTCCGTCGCGGGCCCCTACCCCACCTCCTCCACGACCCTGGCCTCCCGGGGCACCCGAGCCTCCGTCGAACTGCGCGGCACGCCCGAGCGGCCCGCCATCGGCCGCCCGCTGCTGACCTCCGGCCACTGGCTGGACCCGGCGAACCCCGACGGCGTGGTCCTGGAGACCCACCTGGCCCGTGCCCTGCTGGCCGCCCCCGGCGACACCCTCACCCTGCCCGGCACCGGCCGCACCCTGACCGTCCTCGGCATCGCCGACAACGCCGAGCCCCGCTACCGGCCGGGTGAGCAGCCGGGCCTCGTCTGGGCGCCACCGGCCGCCGTACGCAATCCGGGCGGCCAGGTGATCGGGCTGCGTCTGACCGACCCCGACGACACGGACTACGCCGTCCAGCGCGCCGTGACCGTACTGGGCGCCGGTGCGGTCAGCGAGGTCTCCACCTGGAAGCAGGCCCGGGCCGAGGCGCAGGGCGACAACCGACTGCTCGGACAGGTGCTGGGGCTGTTCGGGCTGGGCGCGCTGATCGCCGCCGGGCTGGCCGTGCACGGGGCGATCGGCACCCGGATCCGCGGTCATCTGCGGGACATCTCGGTACTGAAGGCGATCGGCTTCACGCCGGGGCAGGTGGTCCGCGTCTTCCTCCTCCAGCACCTCGCCTACGCGCTGCTCGGCGCCGTGGCCGCGGCCTCCGTCATCCAGGCCCTGGGCAACCACATCCCCGGCCGGCTCGGGGACGCGGTCGGCGTGTGGCAGGGGCTGCCCGGGCATACGATCGCGCTGTTCACGGTGCCGGTCGGTGCGGTGCTGCTCATCGGCGCGACCACCTGGCTCGCGGCGTGGCGGGCGGGGCGGGTGCCGCCGGTTCCGGTGCCCCGGCCCGCGGCGCCGATCGCCGGGGGCCTGTCCGGTGGGGCGGGCCGTGCCCCCGGGCCGCGGTCTGCCGCTGCTTCGCCGGCCGGGCGGCTGTCCGGTCTGTCCCGCCGCGCCCTCGGGCTACGGCTGCCGCCCGCGCTGGTGCTGGGCTGGCACCGGGCGTTCTCCCGCCGCCCCCGGTCGCTGGCCACGGTCGCCCGGCTGGCGTTGCCGCTGCTGCTGATCGTGGTCGCGATGAGCGCCTGGACCACCATCGACCGCTTCGACAGCAGCCCCGACCGCATCGGCCTGCCGACCGCCCTGACCGCCCGTGCCGACTCCGGCCTGACCGACCCGGACGCCCGCGCCCTGCTGGAACGCGACCCGCAGGTCGCCGCCGCCTACCCGGGCGTCGAGGTGGCCGCCCTGGTCCCGGGGCAGACGGCGACCATCGCCCTGCGCGGCCTCGGCACCGGCCAGGACCCCTACCCGTACGCGCTGGCCGAGGGCCGCCCCGCTCAGGGCCGCGACGAGGCGGTGGCCGGGCAGGGGCTGCTCGATCTGCTGGACGTGGCGGTCGGCGACTGGGTCCGGGTGACCGTCGGCGACCAGCCGCAGATCCTGCACATCGTGGGCCGCAGCATCGAGCCGGACAACGCCGGCCGGGTCATCTCCACCTCCCTCGACACCCTCCGCGAGAACGGCACCGGCCTCGGCCCCACCCTCTACGAGCTACGGCTCCGCCCGGGCGCCGACCCCGCCGAGGTCGCCGACCGGCTGGCCGAGGCGGGGCAGGGCCGCCTGGACATCCACGCCGTGCCCAATCCCGCCGACGGGCTCTCGCCGCTGCGGGGAGTCGTCGTGGGCCTGATCGCCGTGCTGGCCCTCATCGGACTGATCGAACTGCTCACCGCGATCGGCGGCACGGTGCGCGAGGGCGAGCGTGATCTGCTGGCCCTCAAGGCCATCGGCCTCTCCCCACGGCAGATCACCGCGATCACGGTCACGTCCACCGCCTGCACGGCCCTGGCCGCGGTCGTCGTCGGCACGGCCCTGGGCACACCCCTCGCGCACTGGCTGATCGACGCCCAGGGCAGGTCGAGCGGCATCGGCGCCGGGATCGCCCAGGGCCCGTCCGTCCCACTCCTGCTCCTGTTCGGCGCCGCCGCGGTCACCGGCGCGGCCGCCCTGGCCGCCGTCCCCGCCTCCCGCGCGGCCCGCCGCCGACTGGCGGACACCCTGAGCGCGGTCGCCTGACCTGCGGCCGGGACACGACGGGTTTCCCGAGGTCAGCGGCCGTAGGGGCCGTTGCCGTGGGGGTGCTGCGGGTTGTACGGGGGCGGCGGGCTGTGCGGGTGCGGCGGCCGTGGGGCGTACGGATTCTGCGGGCCCGGTGCGTAGGGGTTCCCGGGTGGTGCGTACGGGTTGCCCTGCGGCGGCACGAAACCGTTCGGTGCGTACGACGGCGGGGGCGGGGGCGGTGTCGGAGTGGGCGTCGGCAGCGGCGGCACGGCGGCCGGGTGGTCCGCCAGCCGGATGCCGTACCGGCTCTTGAGGCGGCCCATCTCCAGCAGGGCGATGGCCGTGACCGTCACGGGGGCACCCAGGATGAAGACGAAGCCCATGGCGAGGCCGAGGCCGTGCAGATCACCCGTGATGAGGTCGGGGATGGCCATCAGCCATGTCGTCACCGTGGCGAGCAGCGGCGGCAGACAGCGATGCACGACGGCCGTGCCGAAGAAGTTCCCCGAGATCCGGTAGGCACCGGCGATCACGAAGAAGGCCATCCACAGCCCCACAAAGCTGAACAGCAGGTTCCCGAGCGTCCCGAGGGCACCTCCCAACCGGAAGATCAACACCGTCCCGAGCGCCGAGCCGATGAACAGCAGCAGCAACTTCAACGACCTGACCAGCGGCTCCCGCAGCTGCGCCACCGTACCGGCGCCGGAACGCCGCCAGAGGTAGAGCATCACGCCCACCGTGAGCGGCGTGATGAACAGCAGGACCACACAGGCGGTCGCCGCGTTGTCCAGCATCTCGTCGAAGGCGAAGCCGCCCTCGACGAAGGTGTAGACACCGAACGCCGCGACCGCCCCGGCGATGACCCGCACCCGCTTGAGGGCGTCCACCGACGGATCCAGCGACTGGGGGATCCAGGTCGGATGGAACATCGCCCGCGCCACATGATGGGGCTTCAGGAACGACCGCGCGGTCAGCGTGCCGCCGGTCCAACTCCCCTGTGGATATGTCAAGTTGCACTCCCCCGAGTGATCGTTTTCATGATCACCGAGGGAGTTTACGGCAAGCGGACGGCCACGGTCACTGCCGGCCGCGCAGCTCCCGGTACTTGGCGACGAGCGCCTTCGTCGACGCGTCCAGCCCCGGCACGTCCGCGCCCTCGGTCAGCGCGGGCTCGACCCGCTTGGCGAGGACCTTGCCGAGTTCGACGCCCCACTGGTCGAAGGAGTCGATGTTCCACACCGCGCCCTGTACGAACACCTTGTGCTCGTACAGCGCGATCAACTGGCCCAGCACCGACGGGGTCAGCTCACGGGCGAGGATCGTGGTCGTCGGATGGTCGCCCTTGAACGTCTTGTGGGTCACCAACTCCTCCGGCACCCCCTCGGCCCGCACCTCCTCCGGCGTCTTGCCGAACGCCAGCGCCTGCGTCTGCGCGAAGAAGTTCGCCATCAGCAGGTCGTGCTGCGCCTTGAGTCCGTCGCTCATCTCGGCGACCGGCTCGGCGAAGCCGATGAAGTCCGCCGGGATCAGCTTGGTGCCCTGGTGGATCAGCTGGTAGTAGGCGTGCTGCCCGTTGGTCCCCGGCGTGCCCCACACGACCGGCCCGGTCTGCCAGTCGACCTCCTGCCCGTCCCGGCCGACGTACTTGCCGTTGGACTCCATGTCCAACTGCTGCAGATACGCCGTGAACTTGGACAGGTAGTGGCTGTACGGCAGCACGGCGTGCGACTGGGCGTCGTGGAAGTTGCCGTACCAGATGCCCAACAGGCCCAGCAGCAGCGGCACGTTGGCCTCGGCGGGCGCGGTGCGGAAGTGCTCGTCGACGATCCGGAAGCCGTCGAGCATCTCCCGGAAACGGTCCGGCCCGATGGCGATCATCAGCGACAGCCCGATCGCCGAGTCGTACGAGTACCGCCCGCCGACCCAGTCCCAGAACTCGAACATGTTGACCGTGTCGATGCCGAAGTCCGCGACCTTCTCGGCGTTCGTCGACAAAGCGACGAAGTGCTTCGCGACGGCTTCCGGCCCGGCCTTCAACTCGCCCAGCAGCCAGTTGCGCGCGGACGTGGCGTTGGTGATCGTCTCGATCGTGGTGAAGGTCTTGGACGCGATGATGAACAGCGTCTCGGCCGCGTCCAGGTCTCGGACGGCCTCGTGCAGATCGGCGCCGTCGACGTTCGACACGAAACGAACCGTGAGATCGCGGTCGGTGAAGCTGCGCAGCACCTCGTACGCCATCGCCGGGCCGAGGTCGGAGCCGCCGATACCGACGTTGACGACGTTCCTGATGCGCTTGCCGGTGTGGCCGGTCCAGGCGCCGGAGCGGACCCGCTCGGCGAAGTCGGCCATCTTGTCGAGGACGGCGTGCACACCGGGGACGACGTTCTCCCCGTCGACCTCGACCACCGCGTCGCGCGGCGCCCGCAGCGCGGTGTGCAGCACGGCCCGGTTCTCGGTGGTGTTGATCTTCTCGCCGCGGAACATGGCGTCCCGCAGCCCGAACACATCCGTGGCGGCGGCCAGCTCGCGCAGCAGCCGCAGCGTCTCGTCGGTGACCAGGTGCTTGGAGTAGTCGATGTGCAGGTCGCCCACCTGCAGTGTGTACCCCGCGCCGCGGCCCGGGGCGGCGGCGAACAGCTCCCGCAGCCGCACCTCGCCCAGCTCCTCGCGGTGCTTGGCCAGCGCGGTCCACTCGGGCGTCCGGTTGAGCCTGGTACGGCCGTCTGCGTTCATGTCCGACTTCAGCCTTCTTTCGTGCCTGTCCCAGCTGTTCCAACCTAATTGATCAGCGCGTGGCGTGACCCGTCGTGGCGGCGTCGTCCGGCGCAACAACAGATACGTCCGCCTTGCGCGCGGGTATCAGCGCGGCGAGGGCCAGTACGAAGAAGGCGGCCGTGAGCAGGGGCGGGGTGTTCAGCCCCCAGGCGGTGGCGACGGCACCGCCGAGCAGGGCGCCCAGCGGCACCCCGGCGAAGGCCAGCGTCCGGAAGGCCGAGGCCACCCGGCCCAGCAGTTCGGCGGGGCTGCGCTGCTGCATGAGCGTCGTCGTGTTGACGTTCCACACCATGCCCATGAGCCCGAAGACGGCCAGGGCCGCCACCAACACGGCCAGGCTGCGCACGGTGCCCATGACGACGAGGGCCGCGGTCTGCACCGTACCGGCGAGCAGCACGGCCGGAATCCGGCCCAGGTGCCGCACGGTCCGTCCGTTCACCACTCCCCCGGCGAGCCCGCCGACGGTGACCGCGGCACCCGCCGCCGCGTACCCCGCGGGGCCGGCGTCCAGCCATCCGGTCACCAGGACGACCAGGGTGGCGAGCTGGGCGCCCATCCCGATGTTGCACAGGGCGGTCGCGGCACACAGACCCCGCAGGGGCCCGTCGTGCCACAGGGTGCGCAGGCCCTCCGCGATCTCCCGGCGCAGGGTGCTACCCGCCGCGGCCGGCTTCCGCTCGGGCGCCTCGACGCGCAGCGAGGCCACCAGCGCGGCCGCGATGAGGAAGGTGGCGGCGTCGGCGGCGAAGGGGACGGCGGCGCCCGCCGCGAGCAGCAATGGCACCACCGGTCCGCCGACCAGTCCGCCCGCGATGCGCTGCCCGGTCATCAGCCGGGCGTTCGCGCTGCCGAGGGCGTCATGGTCCACCAGGGCGGGGAGCAGAGCCGTGGACGCGTTGTCGAACAGGGTCTGGAGCGCGGTCAGGGTGAAGGCCAGTGCGATGAGCAGGCCGATCGAGGCATGCCCGAGCGCCACGCCCACCGCGAACCCGGCGACCAGCAGGCCGCGTAACGCGTCCACCGTCCACATCGCGCGCCGCTGGTCCACCCGGTCGGCGACGGCGCCGCCGAGCAGCCCGAAGACGATCCACGGCAGATAGCCGCAGGCGGTGACCGCGGCGATCAGCAGCGGCCGGTCCGTCAGCGTCACGGCGAGGAGCGGCAGGGCTGCCGTACGCAGGGAGTCGCCGAAGCTGGAGAGCACGGCGGCGCTCCACAGCCGTCCGAATCCGCCGCGCCACGCGGGCGCGCACAGGCCAGCCATCTCAGCCGTCGCCACAACTCCCCCTCACGGTCCTTCGATACGGAAGATCGATACACAAACCGTAGAGGGCACCACTGACAATCGGTCCGCGAGCAGCTCGGGGCCGTGGGTCGAACAGGTCCGGCCAGGCGCCCGTGGGCACCCGGCCGGTCCTCAATTCCTAGATCTCGCCCCGCAGTTTGGCGAGTGCCTCGGCGAGGATCGCCTCGCCGTCTGCGTCGCTGCGTCGTTCCCGTACATACGCGAGGTGCGTCTTGTAGGGCTCGGTGCGCGGCGGGTCCGGCGGGTTGTCCCGGTCCTGCCCGGCGGGAAAGCCGCAGCGCGGGCAGTCCCAGGTGTCGGGAACCTGCGCGTCGCTGGCGAAGCTGGGCTGCGTCTCATGCCCGTTGGAGCACCAGAAGGAGATGCGCAGCCGGGGCGCGGACTCGCCCCGCTCGGCCTCGCCCATCGGCCCCGCCCCGACCCGGCTTCCTCGGATCGCGTTGCCACTTGCCACGGTCGTAACTCCCTGCGTGATGGTGCCGCAAAGCGAGTCGGCGTTTCGCTTCGCTGCGAGCGCCTCAGTCTACGTAAGGCCCAACGCGCGTCCAGTGATTGGAGTTACAGAGCCCTCACACCAAGACGCAAGCCCCATGATAGGCCGCGCTCAGCTGCGCGTACCCAACATGGGGCCTTACGTGTGGAATGCGGGCGGAATGGGCCCGCCGGTCTGCTTCCGACCTGGTCAGGTCAGTTGTTGACCTTCATCAGGATGCCGAGTACGACAATGCACGCGAACCACAGCAGACCGACAACGATGGTGATCCGGTCGAGGTTGCGCTCTGCGACCGAGGAGCCACCGACGGACGACTGCATGCCGCCACCGAACATGTCGGAGAGGCCGCCGCCCTTCCCCTTGTGCATCAGCACCAGCAGCATCATCAGCCCGCTGAAGACGATCAGGGCGATCGAGAACCCCATAACCACGGCTGGACCAACTTCCTCGGATCTGGATGGACGACAGGGGCACAGCCTCAGGGCTGTGCCCCCGCAAGGGTACGACGTATCGCCGCTACCGCATACTCACTGGTCGCGGAAGCGCACGATCTTGACGAACTCGTCGGCGTCCAGTGAGGCACCGCCGACCAGGGCGCCGTCGATGTCGGCCTGCGCCATGATCTCGGCGACGTTGCCCGACTTCACGGAGCCGCCGTACTGGATGCGGATCTTGTCGGCCACGTCCTGCGAGTACAGCTCGGCCAGCTTGCCGCGGATGGCGGCGCAGACCTCCTGGGCGTCCTCGGCGCCGCAGACCTTGCCGGTGCCGATGGCCCAGACGGGCTCGTAGGCGATCACGACGGTCTCGGCCTGCTCGGCCGGGAGGCCCTTCAGACCGCCCTCGACCTGGGCGAGCGTGTGCGGGACGGCGTTGCCGGCCTCGCGGATCTCCAGCTCCTCGCCGACGCACATGATCGGCGTCAGGCCGTGCTTGTAGGCGGCCTTGACCTTGGCGTTGACGATCTCGTCGGTCTCGGCGTGGTACTGGCGGCGCTCGGAGTGGCCGATCGCCACGTACGTGCACTTCAGCTTGGCCAGCATCGGGCCGGAGATCTCGCCCGTGTAGGCACCGGAGTCCTGTGCCGAGATGTCCTGGGCGCCGTACTTGATCTTCAGCTTGTCGCCGTCGACCAGGGTCTGTACGGAGCGCAGGTCGGTGAAGGGCGGCAGGACGGCGACCTCGACGGCCTCGTAGTCCTTGTCGGCCAGGGCGAAGGCGAGCTTCTGGACGTGGGCGATGGCCTCAAGGTGGTTGAGGTTCATCTTCCAGTTGCCCGCCATCAGCGGCGTGCGCGTGCTCATAAAGGGTCAGTCCTCCAGTGCGGCGAGGCCGGGGAGCGTCTTGCCCTCAAGGTATTCGAGGGAGGCGCCGCCACCGGTCGAGATGTGGCCGAATGCCGTCTCGTCGAAGCCCAGGGTGCGGACGGCCGCGGCGGAGTCTCCGCCACCGACCACGGTGAAGCCCTTGGAGTCGACGAGGGCCTGGGCGACCGCCTTGGTGCCCTCGGCGTAGTCGGGGTGCTCGAAGACGCCCATGGGGCCGTTCCAGAAGACGGTGGCGGCGTCGGCGAGCTTCGAGGCGTACAGCTTGCGGGTCTCCGGACCGATGTCCAGGCCCTCCTGGTCGGCGGGGATGGCGTCCGCGGCGACGGTCGTGGGGTTGGCCGGGGCCTTGGTCTTCAGGTCCGGGAACTCGGTGGAGACCAGGACGTCGACCGGCAGGACGATCTCGACGCCGTTCTTCTCGGCGCGCTCCAGGTACTCGGTGACGGCCGGGATCTGGTCCGCCTGGAGCAGGGAGATGCCGACCTCGTGACCCTTGGCCTTGAGGAAGGTGTACGCCATGCCGCCGCCGATGAGCAGCCGGTCGGCCTTGCCGAGCAGCTGGTCGATGACGGCGAGCTTGTCGGACACCTTGGCGCCGCCGAGGGCGACGACGTAGGGCCGCTTGACGTCGGCGGTGAGCTTCTTCAGGACGCCGACCTCGGTGGCGATGAGGTGGCCGGCGTAGTGCGGCAGCCGGGCCGGAAGGTCGTACACCGAGGCGTGCTTGCGGTGCACGGCGCCGAAGCCGTCACCGACGTAGACGTCCACGAGGGCCGCGAGCCGGTCGGCGAAGGCGGCGCGCTCGGCGTCGTCCTTGCTGGTCTCGCCGGCGTTGAAGCGGAGGTTCTCGACGACCGCGACCTGGCCGTCGGCGAGGCCGGCGACCGTGGCCTGAGCGGACTCGCCGACCGTGTCGGTCGCGAAGGCCACGTCGGCGCCGAGGAGTTCACCGAGGCGCGCGGCGGCGGGCGCCAGGGAGAAGGCCGGGTCCGGGGCGCCCTTGGGGCGGCCCAGGTGGGAGGCGACGACCACGCGGGCGCCCGCCTCGGCCAGCGCCTTGACGGTGGGCAGGACTGCGCGGATACGGCCGTCGTCGGTGATCGTGGTGCCGTCCAGCGGCACGTTCAGGTCGGCGCGGACGAAGACCCGCTTGCCTGCGACGCCTTCGGAGAGAAGTTCGTCGATCGTCTTCATGAAGGGGACTCCTGAGGAGGGCTCGTGATCGCTCTTGATCGCTCGAAAGCGCTCGTGATCCAACAGGTCTGTTCTGCACGCGCGTCAGGGCTCGGACGGCGCGTCCCTGCGCCGCCCGAGCCCTGACTCACATCAATGCGCCTGCTCTGGATATCAGAGCTGGTTGCCGACGAAGACCGTGAGGTCGACGAGGCGGTTGGAGTAGCCCCACTCGTTGTCGTACCAGCCGAGGATCTTCACCGAGTTGCCCTCCTGGACCATGGTCAGGGAGGAGTCGAAGGTGCAGGAGGCCGGGTCGCTGACGATGTCCGAGGAGACGATCGGGTCCTCGGTGTACGACAGGTACCCCGCCAGGTCGCCGTCCTCGGACGCCTTCTTGAACGCGGCGTTGACCTCGTCCTTGGTGACCTCGCGCTGCAGCTGCACGACCAGGTCGGTGGCCGAGCCGGTCGGGACCGGGACGCGCATCGCGATGCCGTCGAGCTTGCCCTTGAGCTGCGGGAGCACCAGCGCGGTGGCCTTGGCGGCACCGGTGGTGGTCGGGATGATGTTCTCGGCGGCGGCGCGGGCGCGACGCAGGTCCGAGTGCGGGAAGTCCAGGATGCGCTGGTCGTTGGTGTACGCGTGGACCGTCGTCATCAGGCCCTTGACGATGCCGAAGTTCTCGTCGAGAACCTTGGCCATCGGCGCCACACAGTTGGTGGTGCAGGAGGCGTTCGAGATGACGTGGTGGTTGGCCGCGTCGTACTTGTCCTGGTTGACGCCCATCACGATGGTGATGTCCTCGTCCTTGGCCGGAGCCGAGATGAGGACCTTCTTGGCGCCGCCGGCGAGGTGCTTGGCGGCGTCGGCCTTCTTCGTGAAGATGCCCGTCGACTCGATGACGATGTCGACGCCCAGCTCGCCCCACGGGATGTCGGCGGGGTTGCGCTCGGAAAGGACCTTGATGGTGTGGCCGTCGACGGTGATCGTGTCGGCGGTGTGCGACACCTCGGCCTTGAGGCGGCCCAGGATGGTGTCGTACTTCAGCAGGTGGGCAGTGGTCGCGGTGTCACCCAGGTCGTTGACAGCCACGATCTCGATGTCAGCACCCTGCTCCAGCAGCGCGCGGAAGTAGTTGCGACCGATACGACCGAAGCCGTTGATGCCTACGCGGATCGTCACGAACCGATCTCCTCGTTGGTACGCCGGCCATGCGGTGCCGGCGAGCTCTATTTGGGATGTCCCCGACCGCCTACGACCCTACCTCTCTGTGGCCGCCGTGGTGACATCCAGATGCCTCATACACGGCACGGCGGTCCGTACCCGCCAGTAGGGGTACGGACCGCCCGGCCCGGAAGCCTGGATCACTCGATTTGGTCACGCTGTGTCACGCGTCGTTGACCTCGGCGTGTCAGTCCTCAAGTGAGGACAGGGCCTTTCCGATGAGCGCCGTACGGTCGGCCGCCGCGGTGACGTGTTCCAGGCCGAAGCCCAGCAGCACGGTGTCGTCCGTGGTGATCGCTCCGTAGGTCTGGAACAGCGTTCCGGTGCGTGCCCAGTCCTTGAGGACGGCCGGGCTGCCCGCGGGCGGTCCGGTCACCTTCCAGGCGCCGAGCGACGTCTCGAAGCCCTCGGTCTCGGTGGCCGTGCCGCCGACGACGAGTGCGGCCTGGTCGGCGAGAACGCCGCGCCCGCCGAAGCCCGGGTCGGAGACATAGCTGATCGAGATCTCCACCGACCTGCCCGCGTACGGGCTCAGGTCGAACTCGACCTGCTTCCAGCCCGCGGAGGCGCCGGTGAGGGCGTTCCACTGACCGCTGGTGCCGGACGCGGTGCAGCCCGCGGCCGACTGGGTCAGGTAGTGCTTGAGCCAGGGGTGTTCGGCCATGTAGAAGCCGGCCTCGCACTCCGCCGGCACGGCGTTGGAGCTGGCGCCGTTCTTCTCCGGGAGTGTCGTCCAGTCCTCGGCCCCGGTGCCGTGGGCCTCGATCAGGACGTTGTCGTAGCCGGGCTCGACGTCCCACAGCAGCTGGGTGCGCAGGGTCGGCTGCTGAGCGGCGGTCACACCGGTGAGGTCGACGGTCCTGGTGAGCCGCTTGTAGGCGTCGTCGGTGTGCACGGCGGCCACCATCCACGAACCCGCGTAGGGACCGTACGGGTTGACCGTTCCGGCGAACTGTCCCGCGCCCGCGCTGGCGAACTGCGGGTACTTGTCGGCGGCCAGCTGGTCCGAGGTGACGCTGTAACTCCCGGCCTTGTCGAGCGGGTTGCCTGTGGCGTCACCGAGCGCTCCGGTGAAGCCGCCGAGCTTGCCGGAGCCGGTGAAGCCGGTGGCGCCGGGCAGCGACGTACGGGAGTAGGCGCCCAGGTAATACTGGCTGAAGTCGTTCGACAGGGTGCCGCCGCCGAGGTCCACGTTGCCACCGGCCTGCTCGCCCGCCTCCATCAGCTTGCCGCCCTCGTTGAGGTAGGCGCGCAGCTGGAGCTGGGTGGCGTTGCCCGGGACGTTCGCGCCCGTGTAGTGGACGACGGTGTCGAAGTGGCTCAGCACGCCGAGCGCGTCGGGCGCGCCCTGAGCGGCGACGTCCCAGACGATCGCCCTGCGGCCGTTGGCCTTGAGCGCGTCGACGTACTTCTGCGCGTGCGTGGCGGTGGCGCCTTCCTCGGCGACCACGAGGACGTCCGCGCGCGGACGCTCGGCCACGGTGTAGGTGAAGTGCTCGCTGGAGACGGGCTTTCCGCTCCTCGTCTCGCCGGTGAACCACACCTCGACCTTGTCGCCGGGGCCGCCGTCGGTGACCTTGGCGCGGTACTGGTCGAAGTGGAGGTTGTCCGCACCGCCGTACGTCTCGCCGCCCTTCCAGGGCCGGAGCGTCCTGTCCTCGGTACGGCCGCCGTTGACGCGGTACTTGAGCTCCTTGTCGCGCACGGACTTGCGTACGACGACGGAGACCTCCTGGTCATGGCCGCGGGAGTAGGACGTGGTGAACGGCGCCGGGGTGAAGTCGGCGGCCTTCAGACCGACCGACGACGACGGCTGGTCCGGGTGCGCGGCGGTCTCGGCCACGGAGAGCGCGAACGGGACGTTCTTGGCGAACTCCTGCTGGATCAGCTTCTCGTCGTCCGGGAAGTTGAACACCGACTGGCAGTCGGCCGCGTTCCACTGGTCGTTCGGGTCGATGTTCGACGCGGTCTGGCAGGTCGACATCTCGGGCGTGAACATCGCGATGCCGTTGACGTTGCCCGCGTGTCCGTCGGCCTCGCCGTTGGTGGTGTACAGCTCCGAGGAGACCTGCGGGTGGTATCCCGGGATCGCGGGCTTGTCCGGCGTGCCGGCGAGCGCCTTGTAGAGCACGTCGTCCGGGGTGTCGGTGGCGACCTGCCAGCCGACGCCGTAGAGGATGAGCTCGGCCGCGGAGTGGTAGTTGATGCCGTAGTCGAATCCGATACGGCGCTCGAAGGCGTCCAGCGCCTTGGTCTCGGGCTCGGAGGCCGGGGACGCGCCGCGGTAGGTCTCGCTGGTGGGGTTGGGCGAGGAACCCTCGTCGTCGTAACCCCACTTGTAGGTGAAGTTGCGGTTGAGGTCGACGCCGTCACCGGTGCTGATGGCACCGTCGCCGTTGATGTCGCGCAGGTTCTTGCGCCACAGGCGGGTGCTGGAGTCCTTGAAGGTGTAGTCGTAGCCGTCGGGGTTGGCCGACAGGACGAACCACAGTTCGGTGGAGTCGACGATCTTCTTGACGCGCTTGTCCGTCTTGTAGTTGTCCAGGTAGTAGTGCATCAGACGCCGGGTCATCTCCGGCGTGATCCACTCGCGCGCGTGCTGGTTGGAGGCGTACAGGACGGAACGCTTGGCGCCGTCCTTGGTCTTCTTGGCGTTCTTGGTGAGCTTGAGGGCCAGGATGTCCTGGCCGTTGACGGTCTTGCCGATGGAGACGACCTTGGTGAGGTCCGGGTTCTGCTGCCCGGTCCGGACGATCTCCTCCTTGAGCCCCCCGCTTCCGCTGTACGGGCGGTACACGCCCTCCGCGGCCTTATCCGTACGGGCCTCCGCCTTTGCGGAGAGATCGTGCTCGGTGAGCTGGACGCCCTGCTTCTGAAGCCTCTCGGCCTGTTTGTCCGTGAGGTAGACCTCGACGGTGGCCTTGCCCTTCTCGGGCGCCTGCTCACTGAGTTCATGGCCGTCCTGGCCGGCCGCCAGCAGCAGGGGTACCTGCTTCTTGGTGACCTCGGCGCGGAAGACCTTGACTTCGTTCGGGTCGGTTCCTTGTGAACTTCCCGGTTGTGCCTGGGCGATGGGTGCAATACTCGCTCCGCCTATCAGGAGCGCACCGGCAGCGAGGATCGATCTCGCTCTAGGTCTCATGTACCCCCCTAGCAGTGTTTCGCCACAGCGGCGAATGACTGCCAGGCTCATGCCACTTCACTGCCCAGTCAAGAGTGTCGCAAAGACCCACAAAGCCGGTGCCGAATGAATCCCAAGTGGACATCGGCACCGGCGTGTTGGTGATCCGTCACCTCATCCCACGAGGTTGTCCGCCAGTTCCTCGCTGAGGTTGGCCTCCGTGCCCGGGATGCCGAGGTCCTGGGCCCGCTTGTCGGCCATGGCCAGCAGCCTGCGGATACGGCCGGCGACGGCGTCCTTGGTCAGCGGCGGGTCGGCGAGCGCGCCCAGCTCTTCGAGGGAGGCCTGCTTGTGCTCCATGCGCAGGCGTCCGGCGGCCGCGAGGTGCTCGGGGACCTCCTCGCCGAGGATCTCCAGGGCACGCTGGACCCGGGCGCCGGCGGCGACGGCCGCGCGGGCCGAGCGGCGCAGATTGGCGTCGTCGAAGTTGGCCAGCCGGTTCGCCGTGGCACGCACCTCGCGGCGCATCCGGCGCTCCTCCCAGGCCAGCACGGACTCGTGCGCGCCGAGCCGGGTGAGCAGGGCGCCGATCGCGTCGCCGTCCCGGACGACCACGCGGTCCACGCCCCGTACCTCACGCGCCTTGGCGGCGATCGACAGCCGACGGGCGGCGCCGACCAGGGCGAGCGCTGCCTCGGGGCCCGGGCAGGTCACCTCCAGGGAGGACGAGCGGCCGGGCTCGGTGAGCGAACCGTGCGCCAGGAAGGCACCGCGCCAGGCGGCCTCGGCGTCGCAGGTGGCCCCCGAGACCACCTGCGGGGGCAGGCCGCGGATCGGGCGGCCCCGCCCGTCGACCAGACCGGTCTGGCGGGCCAGCTGGTCACCGCCCGCGACCACGCGCACGACGTAGCGCGAGCCGCGACGCAGCCCGCCCGGCGCCATCACGATCAGCTCGGAGCTGTGGCCGAAGATCTCCAGGATGTCCCGCTTGAGCCGACGGGCCGCCATCGCGGTGTCCAGCTCCGCCTCGATCACGATCCGTCCGCTGACCAGGTGGAGGCCGCCGGCGAACCGCAGAATGGCGGAGACCTCCGCCTTTCTGCAGCAGGTCCGGGTGACGGGGAGCCGGGAGATCTCATCCTTCACCGCTGCCGTCATCGCCATGGGCCGATCCTTCCATGCATCCGAAAAATACGGTCGTACGCGGCGGCGAGGAGCTCCGGGTCGTGCCGGGGCGTCCCGTCCGTCCGGGCCACCGGGGCCAGCTCGACCGCGGCACCGAGCCGCTTGGCGGCCTCGGTGAGCACATCCCGGTCGGGCACGGCGGCCTCGTCGGCCAGCACCACGTCCAGGGCGAGTTTAGGGGCGTGTCGTCCCAAAACCTCCAAATGACGCTGCGGAGAGAAGCCTTCGGTTTCTCCGGGCTGCGGCGCGAGGTTCAGCGAGAGTACCCGGCGCGCCTTCGTCTCGGTGAGGGCGTCCAGGAGATCCGGCACCAGCAGGTGCGGGATGACCGAGGAGAACCAGGAGCCCGGGCCGAGCACCACCCAGTCCGCGTCCCGGACGGCGGCGACGGCCTCCGGCACGGCCGGCGGGTCGTGCGGTACGACGTGCACCGACTGCACCTCACCTGGGGTGAGGGCGACGGTGGCCTGGCCGCGGACGGTGTCGACGTCCTCGGGCCGGTCCGGATCGTGCCCCTTGACCAGGGCCTGCAGCTCCAGCGGTACGGCGGACATGGGTAGTACCCGCCCGTGCGCGCCGAGGAGCTTGCCGACCAGGTCGAGGGCCTGGACATGGTCGCCGAGCTGCTCCCACAGGGCGACGATCAGCAGGTTGCCGACCGCGTGGTCGTGCAGGTCACCCTTGGAGTGGAAGCGGTGCTGGATGACGCGGGACCAGGTCTGGCCCCAGTCGTCGTCGCCGCACAGCGCGGCCAGCGCCTTGCGCAGGTCGCCGGGCGGCAGCACACCCAGCTCGTCACGCAGGCGCCCGCTGGAGCCGCCGTCGTCTGCCACGGTGACTACGGCGGTGAGGTCGCCGGTGATCCGGCGCAGCGCGGCGAGCGAGGCGGACAGGCCCATACCGCCGCCGAGGGCGACGACCTTGGGCTGAGTGCCCCGGCGGCGCGGTCTGGCACCGCGGGCCTCGGTGGGCCGGGCGGCGCGCGACTCGGGCACCGCGCGGCGCAGCCTGCTCAGCCGCGGAGTACGTCCCGTCATTCCCGTCCCATGTCCCGGTGTACGACCACCGTCTCCACGCCCTGGGAGGCAAGGCGCGCCGCGAGCTTCTCGGATGTGGCGACCGAGCGGTGCTTGCCGCCGGTGCAGCCGACCGCGATCGTCACGTACCGCTTGCCCTCCCGACGGTATCCGGCCGCGATCAGCTGGAGCAGCTCGGAGTAGCGGTCGATGAACTCCTTCGCGCCGGGCTGGTTGAAGACGTACGCCGAGACCTCTTCGTTCAGGCCGGTGAAGGGGCGCAGCTCCGGGACCCAGTGCGGGTTGGGCAGGAAGCGCATGTCCACGACCAGGTCGGCGTCGACCGGGAGGCCGTACTTGAAGCCGAAGGACATGACGGTGGCCCGCAGCTCGGGCTCCTCCTCGCCGGCGAACTGGGCGTCCATCTTGGCCCGCAGCTCGTGCACGTTCAGGCTGGAGGTGTCGATCACCAGGTCGGCGTCCCCGCGCAGCTCACGCAGCAGCTCGCGCTCGGCCGCGATGCCGTCGACGATACGGCCGTCGCCCTGGAGGGGGTGCGGGCGGCGCACCGACTCGAAGCGGCGCACCAGGGCGTCGTCGGAGGACTCCAGGAACACGACCCGGCGGGTCACGCCCCGGGTGTCGAGGTCGGAGAGGGACTCGCGGAGGTTGTCGAAGAAGCGCCGGCCGCGGACGTCGACGACCACCGCGATCCGCGCCACATTGCCCTGGGAGCGGGCGCCGAGCTCCACCATGGTGGGGATCAGCGCGGGCGGCAGGTTGTCGACCACGAACCAGCCGAGGTCCTCCAGACACTTGGCCGCCGTGGAGCGGCCGGCCCCGGACATGCCGGAGATGATCACCAGCTCGGGGATGGCCGCCTCGGGGACCCCGGCTGTCTCGATACCCGTACTCACCTGTTCTCCGTCTTTCTGGAGTGCGTCCTGCTGGGTGAGATCCTCGCCGTTGTTGTTGTGCGTTTCCTGGGCTTGCTGATCTCGCTCGGCTGTGGGCTCTGTCTCGTGCTCGTTCATCTCTCCTGCCCCCGTCGTTCGTCCGGGGCGCCCGCGGACACGGGCTCCCCCGAGGTCTCCGCCGTCGTCTCGGATTCCTCGTCTTCCATGATCTCTCCAGTCGCCGTGTTCACGGCCGGTGCGGCCGGGGCCGCCTGGGCGAAGGCCGCGGCGATCGTCTCGGCCGTCTTGCGACCTATGCCCTGCACCTCGCAGATCTGGTCGATGGTCGCCGATCGGAGCTTCTTCACCGAACCGAAGTGCTTGATCAGCGCCTGCTTGCGAGTCTCACCGAGGCCGGGGACGTCGTCCAACGGGCTCGACCGGAAACGCTTGGCGCGCTTGGTGCGCTGGTAGGTGATCGCGAAGCGGTGGGCCTCGTCCCGCACGCGCTGGAGCAGGTAGAGGCCCTCGCTGGTGCGGGGCAGGACGACCGGATCGTCCTCACCGGGCAGCCAGACCTCCTCCAGGCGCTTGGCCAGGCCACAGACGGCGATGTCGTCGATGCCGAGCTCGTCCAGAGCCCGCTGGGCGGCCGCGACCTGCGGCTGGCCGCCGTCGACGACGACGAGCTGCGGGGGGTAGGCGAAGCGCTTGGGGCGGCCCTCGTCGTCCTTGAGGCCGTTCGCGAGGGGGGCGGAGGCGGTGTCGGTCAGGGGGTCGGCGGAGGTGAGGGCGCTGTCGCCGCCGGAGGGCTCAAGGCCGTTCTCGCCGTCGGCCCACTCGCCCGTCTTCTCCTTCTCGGCGAGGTAGCGCCTGAAGCGGCGGGTGATCACCTCGTGCATGGAGCGGACGTCGTCCTGGCCCTCGAAGCCCTTGATCTGGAAGCGGCGGTACTCGCTCTTGCGCTGCAGCCCGTCCTCGAAGACGACCATGGAGGCCACGACGTCGTCGCCCTGGAGGTGTGAGATGTCGTAGCACTCGATCCGGAGCGGGGCGCTGTCCAGGTCGAGGGCGTCGGCGATCTCCTCCAGGGCACGCGAGCGCGTGGTCAGGTCGGAGGCGCGCTTGGTCTTGTGCAGGACGAGCGCCTGCTGGGCGTTGCGCTCGACGGTCTCCATGAGGGCGCGCTTGTCGCCGCGCTGGGGGATGCGCAGCGAGACATGGGAGCCGCGGCGCCCCGACAGCCACTCCTGCACGGGCTCCAGCGGGTCGGGCAGGGCCGGGACGAGGACCTCCTTGGGCACGGCGTCCCCGGTCTCCTCGCCGTAGAGCTGCTGCAGGGCGTGCTCGACGAGGGCGCCGGTGGTGATCTCCTCGACCTTGTCGGTGACCCAGCCGCGCTGGCCGCGCACCCGGCCGCCGCGGACGTGGAAGATCTGCACGGCCGCCTCCAGCTCGTCCTCGGCGACCGCGACGAGATCGGCGTCGGTGGCGTCGGCCAGCACGACCGCGTTCTTCTCCATGGCCTTCTTCAGGGCCTCGATGTCGTCGCGCAGGCGGGCGGCCCGCTCGTACTCCATCTCCTCGGCCGCCTCCATCATCTGCTGCTCCAGGCGGCGCAGATAGGTGCCCGTGCGGCCGGTCATGAAGTCGCAGAACTCCTCGGCCAGTTCACGGTGCTCCTCGGCGGAGACACGGTCCACGCAGGGGGCGGAGCACTTGCCGATGTAGCCGAGCAGGCAGGGGCGGCCGGTGCGGGAGGCGTTCTTGAAGACGCCGGCCGAGCAGGTGCGGACGGGGAAGACGCGCAGGAGGAGGTCGACGGTGTCACGGATGGCCCACGCGTGCGCGTACGGCCCGAAATACCTGACGCCCTTCTTCTTGTGACCGCGCATCACCTGCACGCGCGGGTACTCCTCGTTCATGGTCACCGCGAGGTACGGGTAGCTCTTGTCGTCGCGGTACTTGACGTTGAACCGGGGGTCGTACTCCTTGATCCAGGAGTACTCCAGCTGCAGGGCCTCGACCTCCGTGGACACCACGGTCCACTCCACGGACGCGGCCGTGGTGACCATCGTGCGGGTGCGCGGGTGGAGGCCCGCCAGGTCCTGGAAGTAGTTCGCCAGGCGCTGGCGCAGGCTCTTCGCCTTTCCGACGTAGATCACCCGGCGGTGCTCGTCACGGAACCTGTACACCCCGGGAGAGTCCGGGATCTGTCCCGGCTTGGGGCGGTAGCTGGAGGGGTCGGCCATGTCTCACACCCTACTGGCGCCCGCTGACAGTCCGGCGAGGCTGTGGACAACGCGCGTCCACGGTCAGCATGCCTCGTGGAATCCGAGAACGGCCAGGACACGGCCGTGATCGCTGTGGCCTGCGGCTCCGGGAGGCGGCGTTCGGCGAGCCGGAGGCGGCGTTCGGCCAGGCTGCGAGGCCGGTGCCGCGCGCCGGGGTGTCGGCCGCCAGTGTGAGCGGGTTCCCGCCCCTCCCATCGGGTTCCCGCCCCTCCCATCGGGTTCCTCCTCCCCTCCCGTCGGGCTCCTTCTCCCCTCCGCGTCGGTGATCACTCCGGCCTCCGTGAAGATCGCGGGTCATGGCCCGGCGAGCCTGGCGTCGTCATGGCTCCGGCCTTGATCCACGCGAGCCACCAGGGAAGTGCTGCGCCTCAGGGGCAACACCGTGGTGGGCCTGGTGACTTGAGGCAGCCCGGCGTTCGACGCATCGTGACTCGGCCAGGCCGCGCCACTGTTGGGCATCAGGTGTTGTCGGGACTTGGTCAACACGCTTCAATGCGGGGGAACTCGGGGCCGTGAACGACGGCGTACGCATGTGAAGACCCCTGCCCTGCCGACGGGGTGGCCCCGACGAGCCGCGCGAACGGTCCGACCAACCGTTGTGAACAACCACAGAAAGGCCCCTGCATGCCGCACGCCACTCAGCACGCGGACATCCCTGCCGTCGCCACCGCGGAACTGGACACGGCCCTGCGAGGCGGCCCCTTCCACGTCGCCCTGCGCGCCGCGATAGCCGCCCGGGGCCTGCCGCTGCAGCGGGTGCAGCACCATCTGTCCCGTCGTGGCGTGAAGGTCGGTGTCACCAGCCTGAGCTACTGGCAGCAGGGAGCGCGGCGGCCGCAGCGCCCCGAGTCGCTGCGTGCGGTACGGGCGCTGGAGGAGATACTCCAGCTGCCGGAGGAGTCCCTGATCCGGCTGCTCGCCGAGGCCGACGGCCACTCCGCCCTCCAGCGGCCCGCGGCCCGCTCCTACCGTTCCCTGGTCGAGGCCTCGGGCGTACTGGAACACCTGCTGTACGAGCTGGGCTGTCCCATCGACGGCGGCGTGCACACGCTGGCCCATCACGAGCGGGTACGGATCGGGGCGCGCCGTGAGCTGGCGGGACGCGAGTCGCACCACATCGTGCGCGCCCACAAGGACGGCGTGGACCGTTTCGTGGCCGTCCATCACGGCGACCCGGGGTGCGCACCGGAACGCATGACCGTGCAGGCCCTGGAGAACTGCCGCACGGGGCGGGTCCGTTGGCACCAGGACACCGGTGTCCTCGTGGCCGAGCTGCTCTTCGGCACACGCCTGCGGGCCGGCGACACCTATCTCTTCCGGTACGGCGTCGAGGACGGCACGGCCGAAGTGTCCCGCGAGTACGCCCGGGGCTTCCCGCTCGCGGGCGGCCAGTACGCCCTCCAGGTCCACTTCGCCGAGAACTCCCTCCCGGTCCGCTGCCACCGGTTCGCCCAGCACTCGGCGGCAGCGCCCCGCAGCGGCCGGCAGGGGCTGGCCCTCAGCGGGCTGCACCGCTCGGTCCACCTCGTCGAGCCCCGGGTGCGGACGGGGATCGTGGGCATCGGGTGGGAGTGGGAGTGAGGGGCCCCTCCTGGCTGGCCTCGGCCCTGCTGGCCAACGCCCACCCCTCGGCCCGGCGGATCAGCGCCCTGTCCTCGACTCTGCCGGCCACCGTCCTGAGCTCCACTCTGCCGACCACCACCCTGACCTCGGCCCTGCCGGCCAACGTCCTGTCCTCGGCCCTGCCGACCACCACGTTCTGATCTCGGTACGGCTTGACGCGCTTGACGCGCCCCTCGGCAGGTTCACGCACCTCGTGACAGGTCTCGTTGACGCACCCGGTGGCGGGCCGTGACAGCGCGTAAACGCTTGCGCAAACGTTTACGTCCGACTCCGAATGGGATACGTTCCCGGCCGGAAGACCCGCCGCACCCCGGGGAGGGACGCGGCGCAGCCAGAACAGGGAGGGGTCCCGATGGCGACCATGGCCGACGTCGCGCGGAGTGCCGGCGTGTCCGTGGCGACCGTCTCGCATGTGCTGAACGGCACCCGGCCTGTGCTGCCCCACACCCGCCAGGCAGTGCTGGATGCCGTGGACGAGCTCGGCTACACGCCCAACACACTCGCCCGTTCCCTGGTGACCTCCCGCACCCGGTCGATAGGGCTCGCGGTGTCGGCGATCAGCAACCCCTACTTCACGGAGATCCTCCAGGGCGTCGAGGCCGCGGCCCTGGAACACGGCTACAGCCTGCTCATCGCCGACCCGCACGACGATCCGGCGCATGAACGCAAGGTCGTCCAGCTGCTGCACGAACGCCGGGTGGACGGCATGATCGTCGCGCCCTCCGCCGACCCGCGTGACCTGATCGCCTACCTCGGGCGCCACGACGTACCGACCGTCCTCCTCGATCGCGTGGTCGACACCTCGACGGACGGCTCGCCACGCTTCGACCAGGTCTGCGCCGACAGTGCCGAACCCGTGGCCCGGTTGGTCACCCATCTCGCCGGACTCGGCCACCGTCGGATCGCCCTGGTCGCCGGCCTGCCAGGACTCAGCACCACCGGCGAGCGGCTTGCGGGATACCGGGACGGCCTGGCTGCCGCCGGGCTCGCCCACGACGATCACCTCGTGGTGCATGGCGACTCCGAGTCGGCCGGCGCCGAACAGGTCACCGCCGCTCTGCTAGGCCTCGCCGCACCGCCTACCGCCCTCGTCACCGCCAACAACACGATGACGATCGGCGCTCTGCGCGCCCTGCGGGACCGAGGTATGTCGGTGCCCGACGACATCGCGCTGTGCTGCTTCGACGACTTCGCCTGGGCCGATCTGTTCTCTCCCCGGCTCACCGCGATAGCCCAGCCCAGCAGGGACATCGGCGCTCAGGCGGTCCGTGTGCTGCTGGACCGTCTCGCGGCGCCGGACCGGCCCGCCCGCACGGTGCGTCTCCCCTGCACGTTCGTGCATCGCACGTCGTGCGGCTGCCCGGAACAGCCACGGCGTGGGACAGCGGAACAGCCGCGGCCGTCAGGAAGATCCGAGAACGGCCGGACACCCACGAGCCCGGACGCACTCGCGAGCCCGCAGACACTCGCGACGTCCCAGAAGCCCGAGGGCACTGCGAAGCCCCTGCAATCCGACAGCCCCGAACAGCCCCTGTCCTCCGTGAAAGGAACCGTCTCGTGATCGTCGTCGCCGGTGAGGCCCTGATCGACCTGGTACCGCAGGGCACGGGTGCCCTTGCGGGCCTGAAGCCCGCGCTCGGCGGCGGCCCGTACAACACCGCCGTGGCCCTCGGCCGGCTCGGCTCCCCCACCGCCTTCTGCTCCCGCGTCTCCTACGACGCCTTCGGTGAGGCCCTTCTCGACGGGCTGCGGGAGGCCAAGGTGGACCTATCGGCCGTGCAGCGCGGCATGGAGCCGACCACCCTCGCGGTGGCCACCATCGACCAGGGTGGCTCGGCCGCCTACTCCTTCTACGTCGACGGCACCGCCGACCGGCTCTTCGCGGCACCTCCGGAGCTGCCGGCGGCGGCCCGCGCGGTGTCCTTCGGTACCTGCTCGCTCGTCCTGGAACCGGGGGCGAGCGCCTACGAGGAGCTGATGCGGAGCGCGGCCGCGCAAGGCGTGTTCACCGCACTCGACCCGAACATCCGGGCCGGCCTGATCCCCGACCCGGACGGCTACCGGGCGCGGTTCAAGAGCTGGCTTCCGTCGGTGTCGCTGCTGAAGCTGTCCGAGGAGGACGCGCTGTGGCTGGGCGGCACCCCGCGCGAGTGGCTGGCCGCTGGACCTGCGGCCGTCGTGATCACTCAGGGCGGTGACGGGCTGACCGCCTTCACACGGGACGGCGCGGTGCATGCCGTCCCGGGCGAGGAGGTCGACGTCGTGGACACGATCGGTGCGGGCGACACCGTGAACGCGGCCCTGTTGCACGGGCTGGCGGCCCAGGACGCCCTGTCCGCCGAGGCGCTCGTGGGACTGGGCGCCAAGGGCTGGACACGGCTGCTGCGGTTCGCGGCGCGGGCTGCCGCGATCACCTGCTCCCGGGCGGGCGCGGAGCCGCCGTACGCCTCCGAACTGGGGGACTTCTAGGAGGCGTTGCCTTTTCCATTCCACTGTTGAGGAGTCAAGGTCCGTCAGGGCCGCCTGGATCGGGCAGCTGATGATCCAACGTGCGGCGCCCCACGGGGAGTTCCCGTGGGGCGCCGCACGTTTCAGGATTTGTTCGGACCTGGTGTCCGCCGGGCCTCAGGCTTTGCGGGCCCTCGTCGTCTTCGTCGCGGCCGTGGTCTTCTTCGCGGCTGTGGTCTTCTTCGCCGCTGTCGTCTTCGAGGTCGCCGCCTTCTTCGTGGCCCCGGCCGCCTTGTCGGTGGTCTTGTTGTTGACCGTCTTCGTGGCCCGGGCCGTCGCCGTCCTCTTCGCCGTCGTCGCCGAGGCGACCGTCTTCCTGGCCGCCGTCTTGCGCGGGGCCTTCACCGAGGACGCGTCGCTGATCCGGTCGGCGTCGAGGATCTCTCGCAGGAACTTGCCGGTGTGGCTGGCCGGGACCGCGGCGACCGCCTCGGGGGTGCCCTCGGCGATGACGAGGCCACCGCCGGCGCCACCCTCGGGTCCCATGTCCACGACCCAGTCGGCGGTCTTGATCACGTCGAGGTTGTGCTCGATGACGATGACCGTGTTGCCCTTGTCGACCAGGCCGGCGAGGACCTTCAGCAGCTTGCTGATGTCCTCGAAGTGCAGACCGGTGGTCGGCTCGTCGAGGACGTAGACCGTGCGGCCGGTGGAGCGCTTCTGCAGCTCGCTGGCGAGCTTGACGCGCTGGGCCTCACCGCCGGACAGGGTGGTCGCGGACTGGCCGAGCCGGACGTAGCCGAGACCGACGTCGTTCAGCGTCCTGAGGTGGCGGTTGATCGCCGGGACGGCCTCGAAGAAGTCCATGGCTTCCTCGATCGGCATGTTCAGGACCTCGGAGATGGACTTGCCCTTGTAGTGGACCTCCAGGGTCTCCCGGTTGTACCGGGCGCCGTGGCAGACCTCGCACGGGACGTAGACGTCCGGGAGGAAGTTCATCTCGATCTTGATCGTGCCGTCGCCCGCGCAGTTCTCGCAGCGGCCGCCCTTGACGTTGAAGGAGAAGCGGCCCGGCATGTAGCCGCGGACCTTCGCCTCGGTGGTCTCGGCGAACAGCTTGCGGATGTGGTCGAAGACGCCGGTGTAGGTCGCCGGGTTCGAGCGCGGGGTGCGGCCGATGGGCGACTGGTCGACGTGCACGACCTTGTCGACGAGGTCGTCGCCGTCCACGCGCGTGTGCCGCCCGGGGACGTTGCGGGCGCCGTTGAGCTCGCGGGCCAGGTGCGTGTACAGGATGTCGTTGACCAGCGTCGACTTGCCCGAGCCGGATACGCCGGTCACCGCGGTGAATACGCCCAGCGGGAACGAGACGTCGATGTCCTGGAGGTTGTTCTCGCGGGCGCCGTGCACCGTGAGCAGCCGGGACGGGTCGTGCGGGCGCCGGATGTCGGGCAGCGGGATCGACTTCTTGCCGGCCAGGTACTGACCGGTCTGCGACTCGGCGTTGGCGAGCAGCTCCTTGAGGGAGCCGCTGTGCACGACCTTGCCGCCGTGCTCACCGGCGCCGGGGCCGATGTCGACGATCCAGTCGGCGACCTTGATGGTGTCCTCGTCGTGCTCGACGACGATGAGCGTGTTGCCCATGTCGCGCAGGCGGACGAGGGTCTCGATGAGCCGGTGGTTGTCGCGCTGGTGCAGACCGATGGACGGCTCGTCCAGGACGTACAGCACGCCCACGAGTCCGGAGCCGATCTGGGTGGCCAGGCGGATGCGCTGGGCCTCGCCGCCGGAGAGGGTGCCGGCCGCGCGGTTGAGCGAGAGGTAGTCGAGGCCTACGTCGACCAGGAACCGCAGCCGCTCGTTGACCTCCTTCAGCACGCGCTCGGCGATCTTCTTGTCGCGGGCGTTGAGCTTCAGCTTGCCCAGGAAGTCAGCGCAGTCGCTGATGGACATCGCCGAGACCTCGGCGATCGACTTCTCCATGATCGTGACCGCGAGGACGATCGGCTTCAGTCGGGTGCCCTCACAGGTGGGGCAGGGCACCTCGCGCATATAGCCCTCGAAGCGCTCGCGGCTGGCGTCGCTCTCGGCCTCGCTGTGCCGGCGCTTGACGAAGGGGACGGCCCCTTCGAACGGCGTCGTGTAGACCCGCTCGCGGCCGTACCGGTTGCGGTAGCGGACCTCGATCTGCGTCTTGTGGCCGTGGAGCAGCGCCTTCCTGGCCCGCTGCGGCAGGCCGGCGAAGGGGATGTCCGTCCGGAAGCCCAGGGCGTCCGCGAGGGCACCGATCAGGCGGCCGAAGTAGTCCTTGGTGTGGCCGTGCGACCAGGGGTGGATGGCGCCCTCGTCGAGGGACTTGTCCTCGTCCGGGACGATCAGCTCGGGGTCGACCTCCATGCGCGTGCCGATGCCGGTGCACTCGGGGCAGGCGCCGAACGGCGAGTTGAAGGAGAAGGAGCGCGGCTCCAGCTCCTCGAAGGAGAGGTCGTCGTACGGGCAGTACAGGTGCTCCGAGTACATGCGCTCGCGCTCGGGGTCGTCCTCGGGGAGGTCGACGAAGTCGAGCACGACCATGCCGCCGGAGAGGCCGAGGGCGGTCTCCACGGAGTCGGTGAGGCGGCGCTTGGCGGAGTCCTTGACCGTGAGGCGGTCGATGACCACCTCGATGGTGTGCTTCTCCTGCTTCTTCAGCGTGGGCGGGTTGGACAGCTGGATGGTCTCGCCGTCCACGCGCGCGCGGCTGTAACCCTTGGTCTGGAGATCGGCGAACAGGTCGACGAACTCGCCCTTGCGCTCCCGCACCAGCGGCGACAGCACCTGGAAGCGGCTCCCCTCCGGCAGCTCCAGGACCTTGTCGACGATGGCCTGCGGCGACTGGCGGGAGATCGGGCGGCCGCACTCGGGGCAGTGCGGCTTGCCGATGCGCGCGAAGAGCAGACGCAGGTAGTCGTAGACCTCGGTGATGGTGCCGACCGTCGAGCGCGGGTTGCGCGAGGTCGACTTCTGGTCGATGGAGACCGCCGGGGACAGACCCTCGATGAAGTCGACGTCCGGCTTGTCCATCTGGCCGAGGAACTGCCGGGCGTACGACGACAGCGACTCCACGTAGCGCCGCTGCCCCTCGGCGAAGATGGTGTCGAAGGCCAGCGAGGACTTGCCCGACCCCGACAGGCCCGTGAAGACGATGAGCGAGTCGCGCGGCAGGTCGAGCGAGACATTCTTCAGATTGTGCTCGCGCGCGCCACGGACGATGAGACGGTCGGCCACGCCGGTCCGCACCTTTCTTGAGAGAAGTGACAGGGGGCGAGGCCCCCGTGTGTTCTCGGCTTCGAGGCCCCCGTGCTTCCTCAGACTAGGGGGAGCCACTGACAACGCCGGTCGGATTCCCGGATGCGACAACAATCCCGGGGCTTCCAGCATGCCCGACGTCACGACCGACCCTATAGCACGCGCATTCGATTTACGGCACCCGTTCACCACCTTCACCCAAAGGTGTGGCGGGGATAGTGTCAGCACCATGATTGATCACGCTCGTGACCTGGTGTCTGTACGTGAAGCGACCGATCGGCTGCTCACCGCAGCGGCCAAGCTGGACAACGCGTCGGTGACCGAGCCGTCACGGCTCCCCGGCTGGAGCCGCGGTCATGTCCTCGCGCACATCGCCCGCAACGCGGACGCCCTCGTGAACGTCCTCGAAGGGCGCCCCATGTATCCCTCCGCCACCGCCCGGGACGCCGACATCGAGCGCGATGCCCCGCGCCCTCTCGACGTCCAGCTCACCGACGTACGCGAGAGCGGCGCCCGCTTCCAGGAGACCGGAGCGGTACCCGCGGACTGGTCGCGCACGGTCGAGCTGCGCAACGGGGTCACCGATGCCGCGGCCCGGGTGCCGTTCCGGCGGTGGGTCGAGGTGGAGCTGCACCACGTGGATCTCGGGATCGGGTACGAGCTGGAGGATCTGCCGGCGGAGTTCGTGGAGCGGGAGATCGACTTCCTCGCGGAGCGGTTCACCGGGCACCCGGATGTGCCGCCGACCCGTCTCACGGACGGCACGCACGCGTGGAGCACGGGCCGGGAGGCGGACGCGCCCGAGGTCACCGTCACCGGCTCCGCACCCGACCTGCTCGGCTGGCTCGCCGGGCGGCGCGACGGAGCCGGGCTGGCCGTGGCGGGCGGCACGCTTCCGTCGCTTCCCCCGCTGTAGCGCCGGCTAGGGCCGCCGACCGCCCTGCCGCTATAGGCTGCCGCCATGACGTACAGCGGACAGGTGACGGTCGGTGGCCCCGCCGACGTGCACGAGCTCAAGGACCTGATGATCACCAAGATCGCGGTCGGCCCGATGGACAACAACGCCTATCTGCTGCGCTGCCGGGCCACGGACGAGCAGCTGCTGATCGACGCCGCCAACGACGCGGACGCGCTGCTCGGCATGATCGGTGACGACGGCATCGCATCCGTCGTCACCACGCACCAGCACGGCGACCACTGGCAGGCGCTCGCCGCGGTCGTCGACGCCACCGGCGCGCGCACTTACGCCGGCCGGGACGACGCCGACGGCATCCCGGTGCCGACCGACGTACTGGTCGACGACGGCGACACCATCCGAGTGGGGCGCGTGGAGCTCACCGCGCGCCATCTGGTCGGACACACGCCGGGCTCGATCGCCCTCGTCTACGACGACCCGCACGGGCATCCCCATGTGTTCACCGGGGACTGCCTGTTCCCGGGTGGTGTGGGCAACACCCGTAAGGATCCGAAGGCGTTCGCCAGCCTGATCCATGACGTCGAGACGAAGATCTTCGACGTGCTGCCGGACGAGACCTGGGTCTACCCGGGACACGGCAACGACACGACGCTGGGCGCGGAACGGCCGCAACTGCCGGAGTGGCACGCGCGGGGCTGGTGAGCGCGGGTCGTTGGGCGGGGGCGTGGCCAGGTGATCGCAGGCTGTCGGTGGGCGAGCGCCGGGCGCGCACGCCCTCCCCGCACCGCGTACTCCCCGCGCACGCGCCCCGTGTGAACCATTCACACGCGCTGGTGCCATGCGCGCGCTCCCGGCGCGCGTTGTTGCGCAGTCAACTGGAAGCAGCCCCGCGCAGGATGACGGCTCCTGAGCGGTAAGGGCCGCCGGTCTTTCAACCCCGCCCTCGACCGGCGGCCCCGGCGATCTCTGTGTCCCTCACCAGTCAGGGTCACGTGTCCGCGTGTCCCGCTCCCGCCAGTGCCGCGACCCGCTCCACCCCGAACACGTACCCCTGCACACCGCACCCCGCGATCACGCCTTCGGCGCGCAGGGAGACGTACGAGTGGTGGCGGAAGGACTCGCGCTTGTGGATGTTGGAGATGTGGACCTCCAACACCGGAAGGCCGTCACAGGTGTTGAGCGCATCCAGGATCGCCACCGAGGTGTGCGAGTAGGCGCCGGGATTGATCACGATCCCGCAGTGGTTCAGCCGTGCCTCATGGATCCAGTCGACGAGCTCGCCCTCGTGGTTGGACTGCCGGAAGTCGATCGTGCCGCCGTGCGCGGCCGCCGCCTTGGCGCACAGGGCCTCGACGTCGGCCAGGGTCTCGGAGCCGTAGATCTCCGGCTGACGCTGGCCGAGCAGGTTCAGGTTGGGGCCGTTGAGGATCATGATCGGGGCGTTGGCCAGGGTGCGGGGCACGGTTCCTCCGGTCCGTTCGGGGTGGGGCGGTCCGTCAGAGACCGCTGCTCGGACCCCGGTCTATCACGGTGCGTGGATCACGCCGTGATCTCGGCCGGTTGGAGATCGTCTGCCGGATGCTTTCGAAGTGGACTTCTGCCACACCGATCCTCAACTCGTCATCCTGTACGGCGGCCTCGTCCGTGTCGACCAACCTGCCCGGCGCATCACGGTCACGTACTGGCGAAGCCCCGGCACGCCCATACGCCCCCGTAACTCGCGGTCACCGTGGGTAGTTGACGCAGCATGCACGACGTACGCACCGTAAGGGCGCCCTCCATGCTGCGGCTCGCGGCCGCCTCGCTCGCCGGCACGGCCATCGAGTTCTACGACTTCTTCGTCTACGGGACCGCTGCGGCGCTGGTCCTGGGGCCGCTGTTCTTCCCGACGTTCTCACCGGTGGCGGGGACCCTGGCCGCCTTCGCCACGTTCGGCGTGGGTTTTGTGGCGCGGCCACTGGGGTCGGTGCTGTTCGGGCACATCGGGGACCGGCACGGACGCCGCCCGGTCCTCGTCGCCTCGCTGCTGCTGACCGGCGCCTCCACGGTCGCGGTCGGCTGTGTCCCGACGTACGACACCATCGGTGTGCTCGCTCCCCTGCTGCTGCTCCTGCTGCGTTTTCTGCAGGGGCTCGGTCTCGGCGGCGAGTGGGGCGGGGCCGTGCTGCTGACCGTGGAGCACGCGCCGGTCGAGCGCCGCGGTCTGTGGTCGAGCTTCCCGCAGGTCGGGCCCGCGCTCGGCTTCCTGCTCGCCAACGGGGTGGTGCTGGCGCTGTCGGCGACGCTGTCCGAGGCGCAGTTCGCCGCGTGGGGCTGGCGCGTGCCGTTCTGGGCGGCTGGGGTGCTGGCCGCGGTGGGGCTGTGGCTGCGGTCGTCGCTCGCGGAGAGCCCCCGGTTCCTCGAAATCGACGATCACGCGCGCGTGCCGCTCGCCGAGGTCGTCCGCGACCACTGGCGGCTCGTGCTGCTGACGGCCGGGGCGCTGTCGATCGGATACGCGATCTTCTACGCAGTGACGACCTGGTCGCTCGCATACGGCACGGAACGGCTCGGTGTGAGCCGCGACGTCATGCTGATCTGCATCATGGGCGCGGTGGTGGTGAAGGGCGCGCTCACCCCGCCGGTGGCGATGCTCGGCGACCGGTACGGGAGGCGGCCCCTGTGCCTGATCGGATGCGCTGCCTCTGCGCTGTGGATGTTCCCGATGGTCGCGCTTCTCTCGACGGGCGCGCCGCTGCCGATGTTCCTGGGCTTCGTGGGGGCGATGCTCTCGTTCATCACGATGTTCGCCGTCATCGCCGCGTATCTGCCGGAGCTGTACGAGCCCCGGGTGCGCTGCACGGGTGCCGCGGTGGGCTACAACCTCGGCGGTGTCCTCGGGGGCGCGGTTACGCCCATCGCGGCGACGGCACTCGCCGAGCAGGGCGGTCGGGTGCCCTGGGCCGTGGGGGCGTACATGACAGGGGTGGCGCTGCTCAGCCTGGGTTGCTTCGCGCTGCTGCCCGAGACGCGTCCGGCGCCCGCGGTGGCGGCGGAGCCCGCCACTGGGTGACGGGCTCCGGCACACTGCAGCGCGAAGGACCTTCGCCTACGGGCGACTACGGGACACGGCGGGCGGGCTACGGGTTGATCGCGAGCTCCAGATACGCCGCGAACAGCACCAGATGGACGCCGCCCTGCAGCGGCGTCGCCCGCCCCGGCACCACCGTCAGCGAACTCACCACCACCGTCAGGGCCAGCAGCACCATGTGGGTGGGGCCGAGACCGAGGACCAGCGGGCCCGAGAGCCAGATGGAGGCCAGGGCGACGGCGGGGATGGTCAGGCCGATGCTGGCCATCGCCGAGCCGAGCGCGAGATTGAGGCTGGTCTGCACGCGGTCGCGGCGGGCGGAGCGCAGCGCGGCGATCGTCTCGGGGAGCAGCACCAGCAGGGCGATGACCACGCCGACGACGGCGTGGTGCAGGCCGGCGGCCTCCACACCGGTCTCGATGGTGGGCGACACCCCCTTGGCCAGACCGACCACGCCGATCAGGGCCAGGCTCAGCAGCCCCAGGCTGATCCATGCGGTGCGGGCGGTGGGCGCGTCGGCGTGGTCGTCCGCGGTGATCACATCGCCCTGCCGGGTGATGGGGAGGAAGTAGTCACGGTGGCGTACGGTCTGCGTCGCCACGAACAAGCCGTACAGGATCAGCGAGGAGAGCGCGGCGAACGTCAGCTGCACGCTGGAGAACTCCGGGCCGGGCTTGCTCGTGGTGAACGTCGGCAGCACCAGGCTGAGCGTGGCGAGGGTGGCGACGGTCGCGAGCGCGGCTCCGGTGCCCTCGGGGTTGAAGACCGCCGTGCGGTGCCGCAGCGAGGCGACCAGCAGGCACAGGCCGACGATGCCGTTGCAGGTGATCATCACCGCCGCGAAGACGGTGTCCCGGGCGAGGGTGGAGCTCTTGTCGCCGCCGTCGACCATCAGGGTCACGATCAGGGCGACCTCGATGATCGTGACGGCGATGGCGAGGACGAGTGAGCCGAAGGGTTCGCCGACCCGGTGCGCGACCACTTCGGCGTGGTGCACGGCGGCCAGGACGGCACCGGCGAGGATCAGCGTCACCAGCGCGACGAGCGCGCCGGGCAGGTCCCGTCCCCAGGTGAAGGCCAGGAGGACGACCGCGAGCACCGGCACGAGGTACGTCCACCCGGTTGTGAGCGACCTGAGCCGATCGATCATGGAGCGATCGTCGCAGAGGCCTTGCGGGTTCGCATTCCGGTCCGTGGGGTGGTCAGGGCGGTTGTCAGGCGGCCCCGCACCCTGCGGATGCGGGGCCCCTGCGGGTTGTATGTCGCTACGCGAAATCGGTTGTCTCCTGTACGTCGCAGTCCGTGAAGGACGGCGGCCTGGTGCACAGCGCGGCCATCTGCTCCGCGAACTTGGTCGTCTCGGGGTCTTCGCTGTTGCGCATGGCGTCCTCGTAGGAGTCGAACTCGATCACTACGAGGTAGCGGTTGGCCTCGCCCCGGTCCTTGAGGACGAGACGGCGCCTGGGGCCGCCACTGCGGCCCGCCAGGCTCTGTTCGGTCTCGTGGGCCAGTTCCCGCATCTCGTCGATGCGCTCGGTCTCGAAGTCGATGATCTGCACGAACTTCATGGGTGCGTCCACAGGTGCCTCCACCCCCGGCCGTGGTGTCCCCGGCCGGGGACACCCAGCACCCAACGAAGCACCGGGGGCGGTGCTCGGCAATCAGCTGGGCACCACCCCCGGTGTTGGTTCTTCCTACGTCCGACGTGGTCAGACGTCGATGCTGTCCTTCGGAGCGCTTTCGCTGCCCTCCTGCGCCGCCTCGGCCGCCGCCTGCTTCTTGGAGGCCCGCAGACTGGTGATCGTGGTGATGATCAGGACCGAGCAGATCACGCCGAGCGAGACCGGAATGCTGATCTCGGGGACGTGGACGCCGGACTCGTGCAGCGCGTGCAGCACCAGCTTGACGCCGATGAAGCCGAGGATGATCGACAGGCCGTAGCTGAGGTGGACCAGCTTCTTCAGCAGGCCACCGATCAGGAAGTACAGCTGCCGCAGACCCATCAGCGCGAAGGCGTTGGCCGTGAAGACGATGTACGGGTCCTGCGTCAGGCCGAAGATCGCCGGGATGGAGTCCAGGGCGAAGAGCACGTCCGTCGTGCCGATCGCGAGCATCACGACCAGCATCGGGGTCATGACCCGCTTGCCGTTCTCCTGGATCCACAGCTTGGTGCCGTGGTAGCGGTCGGCCACACCGAAGCGGCGCTCGGCCGCCTTCAGCAGCTTGTTCTCCTCGAACTCCTCGTCGTCCTGGTCGGCGCGGGCCTCCTGGATGAGCTTCCAGGCGGTCCAGATCAGGAAGGCGCCGAAGAGGTAGAACACCCACGAGAAACTGGCAAGGATCGCGGCACCCGCGGCGATGAAGATGGCCCGCAGGACCAGGGCTATGAGGACACCTACCAGCAGCACGCGCTGCTGGTACTGGCTCGGCACCGCGAACTTCGCCATGATCAGGACGAAGACGAAGAGGTTGTCGACGCTCAGTGACTTCTCGGTGATGAAGCCCGCGAAGAACTCGCCGGCGGGCTGTCCGCCGCCGAAGATCAGCAGGCCGAATCCGAACAGGGCGGCCAGGGCGATCCAGACGACCGTCCAGATTCCGGCTTCCTTGATCGACACGTCATGCGGCTTGCGGCCGATGAAGAAGTCGACGGCGATCAGGGCGGCAAGGCCCACGATGGTCAGGACCCATAGGGTCGTGGAAACTTCCACTGCGCCTCCGGCAGTCGTAACGGCAAATGTCAGCGTCGTCGCGCGCCGGAGGTCTCTTCCACCCAGGATGGGCCGACGCCCCGGGATCTGGCCTGATCCGTATTGACGGGTACGCCGCAGCAGACAGGGAGTACTCCCCTCCGTGGGAAGAAGACTACCCAATCACCAAGGAAAGGTAAAGCGCTTGGCAAAATAAACGCCAAGTGTGCAGGTCAGAGGCTCTTTACCAGTACTTGGCCCGAGCCTCGGCGACCTGTGCGAGCACCTGCTGGAGCACCTGGCTGCCGGGCGGCACGAGCGGCGGCTCGTAGGTCCAGGCGTGCCCCACCCAGGGGTCGGCGAGATGGTCGTCCGGCACCGGTGTCAGTCGCATCAGCGAACGCCACAGCGGGTCGAGCAACGGGCCGTAACCGGCGGCCTCCTCACGGTCCGCGACCATCATCAGGTGGACACCGACGACAGGTCCCTCGTCCGCCAGGTAGCGCAGCTGGTTCACGGCGCGGTCGTCGAAGCCATGCGGGAAGTCGTTGACGATCAGCAGTTGCTGGGAGGTGTCGAAGCCGGGCGGCAGGGAGTCGGGCGCACCGGCGCGCAGCGCCATCTGCACCAGGTCGACGCGCTGGGTGAGCTGTGCGAGGACGTCCGCGACACCGGCGGCGCCCACGGCCGGCGGGGCCGCGAGCACACCGGTCTGTACCAGGGGTGCGAGGGACTGTGCGCCCGAACCGGCCGGATCGATGACGTGCACGGTGAACTCGCCCGCCGGGTAGACGGCGAGCAGCCTTGCCGCGTGCGCCACCGCGGTATCCATGGCGAGACGCCGCAGGTCATGGGCGTCCGTGAACGAGCCGTCGAGCGACCCGTCTCGTCCGCTGTCGATCCACAGGCCGCGCTCCAGGGGCAGCCGGACCAGCATCGGAATGCGCAGATCGGCGCTCTCGGGCAGATGGAGGTCGCCCAGGCGCAGGGCCATGGGGATCTCCATCGGTACGCGGTAGCCGTGCCAGGCCGGGTTGTCCCAGCGCGCGTACGCGGGCGGCAGCGCGGGTTCGACGACGTCGGACTCCGCGGTGAGCTGGGCGATGTCCCGGTCGAGCGCGGCCCTGGCCTGATTGACGAGCTGGGAGTGCTTGGTCTGGGCCGCCTCGCGTGCGGCGTCGCCCTGTCCGCCGATCCGGCTGCGCGGGTCCGACAGGACCTGGTCGAGCTCCTTGTCCATGCGTGAGTCGGCGAAGTCGACCGCGCTGCGGTAGGCGGCGGCCGTACGGGCCAGGTCCTCGAACATGCCCCACACCTGGTTGTAGAGCCGCTCGTCCATGGACCAGCCGGTGGCGTCGCCCGCGACGGGCTGCGCGGGCTGTCCGGGCTGGGCCGGGGGCGCGGTCGGCGGGGGTGGCGGCGGAGCGGCGCTCTGACGGCGCGGGTGGCTGTAGTCGATCGGCCCGCCGGACGTGGAGGTGGAGGGCTGGGCGGGGTCTCCGGCACCGGTTCCGCCCTGGTACGGCGGCTGCGGCGCGGGCTGACCGTAGGGCGATGTCGGCTGGGGCGGTACCGGGCCGGGGGCGCCCTGGGATGCGGGGCCGCCCTGGTCCGGGCCGAGCGCGGGGGCGGCCGCCTGCCGGGAGCGGTCGCCGTCCGTCCGTGGCGGGGGTGCCGGCACGGAGCGGGCCACGCCCTGGGCCACCGCCTCGTTGATGCCGCCCGCGAGTTGGTGGGCCTGGGGCAGGCCCTGGTCGGTGAAGAGGTCGGCGAGGCCACCGGCATAGCCCTGGCCGATCGCGCGCACCTTCCAGGCGCCCTGTCGCCGGTAGAGCTCCAGGGCGACCACGGCGGACTCGGCCTCCAGGCCGGTGACGGTGTAGCTGGCGATCTCGACGCCGTCGAGACCGGTGACCGCGACGAAGGGGGTCGGGACGGCGCCGAAACGGCTCGGGCCGCCGACGCCGACCGGCAGGGCGAGCAGCACACTGACGCGGTGGACGGCTTCCGGCATGGCGTCCAGGTCCACCGCGAGGCGATGGTCGGAGGCCGCCTGCCGGGAGACCTCAAGGCCGGGCAGGGTGGGGGCGCCGGGGTGGGCCACCCATTCGACGCCGTGGATCTTTCCCTGCTCGTCGCCGAGCGTGGCCGCAGCCACGATCGGTGTGCCGGCCGAGACCCGGATCTCCAGACGGGCCTGGGAGAGCGGGTGATTCTGTCCCCGCACCAGCTCGGCCGTCATGCCTTCGTCCCCCTGTTGTCGCTTGTCGAGTTGTGTACCGCTCGCCGGGCGGCCTGGCAGGTCCTACAGGTGCGGCAGGATCGACGGCATCAGGTCCTGGAAGGTGCGGCCGTTGGCCGGGGTGCCGAGGGCCGTCATCGTCCAGCCCGGACCCGAGCGGTGCACCTTCGCCATGATCTGGGCCGTGTAGGCGCCACCACCGGCGAGGGTGTAGCGCGCGAGCTCCTGGCCGTTGGTCTCGTCGACCAGGCGGCAGAACGCGTTCTCCACCTCCTGGAAGGTCTGGCCCGTGAAGGAGTTCACGGTGAAGACGATCTGGTCGATGTGGACCGGGATGCGCGCGAGGTCGACGAGGATCGCCTCGTCGTCGCCGCCCTGGCCGACACCGCCGACGAGGTTGTCGCCGGTGTGGCGCACCGAGCCGTCGTCGCTCACCAGGTGGCGGAAGAAGACGACGTCGACCGGCTGCTTGTCCGCGAAGAGGACGGCG
>JABFVM010000415.1 GCA_013362785.1 Streptomyces sp.
TGAGGTGGGACCCGGAGGGCAAATCGGTGGACGCGGCCGGGCTCGCCGGGTGCGACGCCGTCGTCAACCTCGCCGGGGCGAACGTGGCTTCGCGGCGCTGGACGGAGGCGTACAAGGCGAAGCTCCGGTGCGGCCGGGTGCTGGGGACGGCGGCCCTGGCGGAGGCGATCGCGGCGATGAAGCCGGAGGACCGCCCGCGGGTCTTCGTCAACGGCAGCGCGATCGGCTACTACGGCGAGACCGGCGATCGGACCGTCGACGAGAGCTCCCCGCCCGGGCAGGGCTTCCTGCCCTCGCTGGTCGTCGACTGGGAGGGCGCGGCGGCCCCGGCCCAGGAGGCGGGCGTACGGACGGTGTTCCCGCGCACGGGGCTGGTGGTGGCCCGTGAGGGCGGCGCGTGGGGGCGGCTGTTCCCGTTGTTCAAGGCGGGCCTCGGCGGCCGGATGGGGAACGGGCGGCAGTACTGGTCGTTCGTCTCGCTGCACGACGAGGTGGCGGCGATCCGGCACCTGATCGACACCGACGGTCTGACGGGGCCGTTCAACGTGACCGCGCCACAGCCGCTGACGAACCGTGAGATCACCGAGGCCATGGGGCGCGTGCTGCACCGGCCGACGCTCTTCACCGTCCCCGCGCCCGTACTGCGGACCGTCCTCGGCGAGATGGCCGGCGATGTGCTGGGCAGCCAACGGGTGCTGCCGAAGCGGCTGCTGGAGTCCGGCTTCACCTTCGCATTCCCGGAAATCGAGGGGGCGGTCCGGGCAGCAGCCAGGTAAAGGGCGGCTCGGGGCAATGCAAAGACAGGCCCGACGCTCTGTCCGTATGCGACCACTGTGCGACCGTGCTCTGTCGATGCGCGACTGTTCCTGACCGATCACGGCCCTAACCTCGACCCGAACTCGGGTATCCCCGGAGCCTGTTGGGGGCATGACGTCTCCACCGGCCGCGCAACCTCAGGGAGGGGCACGTGCTTGAGCCCGCGTACCAGGCGGACGTCGTCATCGTGGGAGCCGGAGTCGCCGGGCTCTCCGCGGCGCATCGGCTGACCAGCGCAGGAGTAACGACCGCGGTCCTGGAGGCCGCCCCTTACGCGGGCGGCCGAATGTCGACCGAGAAGATCGACGGGTTCCGGCTCGACCGGATCGGACAGCTCCTGTCCACCGCGTATCCCGAACTACGCCTGACACCGGGACTCGACGCACTCCCGCTGCTCCCCTTCACACCAGGCGTCCTGCTGCACAGCGACGGACGCCGCCACCGCGCGGGCGTTCTGACCGGCCCGCCGGGCGCCCGGCGCGCGAGGGGCGCACTCCACGCGGTGCGCGCCCTGGCGAGCGCCCCTCGGTCGGCGTCCCCCCGGGGTGTCCCGAGCCAGACGTCCCTGCCGAGGGTGCGCGCGAGCGCCCCGCTGGGCACCGCCGTCGACCAGGCCCGGCTCGGCGCCGCGCTCGCCCGCCTCGCCTCCGCGCCCGTCGAACGCCTGCTGGCCCGCCCCGAGTTGCCCGCCGCCCAGGCCCTCGCCGAACGGGGCATCCCCACCCGCACGATCGACGGCTTCCTGCGACCGCTGCTCGCCATGCTCCTCTGCGACCCGGAGCTGACGACGTCCAGCCGGTGCGCGGACCTCGCGCTGCGCGCCTTCGCGGGCGGGCGGCTGTGCGTGCCCGAGGGCGGCGCCGAGGCGCTGCCGGAGCTGCTCGCGCGGGCGCTGCCGCCGGGCACGGTGCACACCGGCGTACGCGTCACGTCGATCTCCACGACCTCGGTCACCACCGCGGAACACGGCGAGATACGGTGCCGGGCCGTCCTGCTGGCGACGGACGCCCGCACCGCCGCCGAACTGCTGCCGGGCCTGCGCGTACCCGACTTCCACCCGGTGACGGTCGTCCACCACACGGCCGACGAACCGCCGACGACCGGCGCCTCGCTGCTGCTCGACGCTGACCGGGGCGGTCCGGTCGCGCACACCACGGTGATCAGCCAGGTCGACCCGAGCCGCGCGCCCGCAGGACGCCCCCTCATCTCCTCGACGGTTCTGGGCACCCCGCCCCCCGACATCGACACGGCCGTCCGCATGCACCTGTCGCGCCTCTACGGCACCTCCACGACGCGCTGGGAGACGCTCGCCGTGCACCACACCCCCGAGGCCGTCCCCACGATGCGCCCACCGCACGACCTACGCCGCCCCGTACGCCTCCTGGCCGGCCTCTACGTCTGCGGCGACCACCGCGACACCAGCACCCTCCAGGGCGCCCTCCACTCGGCCCACCGAGCCGCCTCCGCGATCCTGACGGACCTGGGCGCGGCGGGTTCGCTGCACCGGGCGGAGCCATTAAGGGCGGCGGCATAGGCGACGCAGGGGCACCCGCGCCCCCTCAGGGGCGCGGGGAACTGCGCGACAAGCCACAACGCAGCGCAAGGGGGCATACAACCAGTCGAAGTTACGGCGATGCCCCCAACCACAACGCCCCTACCCCAGCGCAGCAACCTTGTCCCTATACCCCCGAACCGGCGCCGCATCCCGATACGGCTCCAGCCTCCGCTCAAAGTCCTTCACGTACTCGATCGCCCGTACAGACCGCATCTCCGCAGCCTGCCCCGCCGCCTCCGCACCCAGCGCACAGGCCTGATCGAGCTCACCGAGCCCCAGCCGGGCAGAGGCGAGCACGACCCGGCAGAACAACCGGCTGCGGGCATACGCGGGCGCCCGCAACTGCAGCGACCGCTCGGCATGCTGCGCCGCCGCCCGGAACTGCTGCAGATCCCGATGGCAGTGCCCGAACTCGTCGGCGAGCTGCGCCTCGTCGAAGAACCGCGCCCAGTACGGGACGTCATCGGCGGGCCGGGCCGCTTCAAGGGCCCGCTCGGCCCGCACCAGCGACGCCGTACAGGCGCGCACCTCACCGAGCACGCCGTGCCCGCGCGCCTCACACGCGTGCAGCAGGGCTTGCACGACCGGCGGCGCGCTGGTGCCGACGCCCTGCTGGGCCACCCGCGCCAGCTGGACGGCCTCGCGGCCGTGCCCGAGGTAGACGGCCTGGCGGCTCATCGTGACGAGGACATAGGAGCCGTACGCCCGGTCCCCGGCCGCCTGGGCGAGCCGTAGCGACTGCACGAAGTACCGCTGGGCGAGCCCGTGCGCGGCGATGTCGAACGACGTCCAGCCCGCGAGCCTGGTCAGGTCCGCGGCGGCGGCGAACAGCTTGCGGCCGGTCTGCTCGCCGTAGGTGCCGCGCAGCATCGGCTCGCACTCGTGCTCCAGGTAGCGCACGAGGGCCTGCCGGGCGTGGCCGCCGCCGTACATGTCGTCGAGGGAGCGGAAGAGCTCGCCGACGGAGCGCAGTGCGGCGATGTCGCCGCCGGTGACCTTCTGGCCGGGTCCGCGCTCGGCCTGGCTGCGCTGGCGGGGTACGGCGGGCCGCCCCTGGGCCGGGATGCGGGTGAGCGGTTCGCCGCGGGCGACCTTCTCGTCGGCGCGGCCGATCAGCCAGTCCCGGCTGGGCACGACGAGCCCGGCCGGGGTGAAGGCGATCTTGCGCAGTTCGGCGTGGCTGCCGGAGTCCTTGCGCCACAGGCCGCTGACGATGTCGACGGCCTCCTCGGGGGTCGCGGCGAACTCCAGGCCCGCGTACACCGGCGCGCAGGCGTCGAGCCCGAGGTCCTGGGCCGACAGACGGCGGCCGAGGCGTCGGGTGAAGACCTCGGCGATGAGGGCGGGGGTCGTGCCGCGCGGCTGCTGTCCGCGCAGCCATCGGGTGACCGATGTCTTGTCGTATCTGAGATCAAGCCCGTGTTCGAGGCCGAGCTGGTCCACCCGGCGGGCGAGACCCGCGTTGGAGAATCCCGCTTCTGCGATGAGCGCGGCGAGCTGTCGGTTGGGAGTGCGCTGCGCGGGTCGTTCCGTCATCTGCGGTGCGGTCTCCTGCCTTTCGGGCCTCACGAAGCCATACGGCCTTCGAGTGCCCGGATTGCCGGTGAGCAGCCCTTTTGGACTCTCGAACGGCGCGAATGTAGCGGAGAGTAAGCAGTCGATCGCACATTTCGCCGACTATTCATCCGATCGTGTGAGGATTGCCCTACTGAGCTGACGCAGGCCGACGGGCGTCACCCGAACGAGCCGGTCGTACAGTGGCGTAGGCACACTTTGTGCCTTACGACTTTCCGGTGCTTCTAGGGAGGCGCTTGCCGTGAGTGAGTTGCGGTTCGTCCGCATGGGATTCGGCGCGGACGCCGTCGAGTACCAGGAGGCGTGGGACGAGCAGCGCCGGGTGCACGCGGCGCGGTTCGAGGACGAGATCCCCGACACGGTCCTGCTGCTCGAACACCCTCCGGTGTATACGGCGGGCCGACGCACGGCGGACGACGAGCGGCCCCTGGACGGCACTCCGGTCGTCGACGTGGACCGCGGCGGCAAGATCACCTGGCACGGCCCCGGCCAGCTGGTCGGTTACCCGATCCAGAAGCTGCCGCGCCCGGTGGACGTCGTGGCGCACGTACGGCGGCTGGAGGAGGCCCTGATCCGCACCTGCGCGGAGTTCGGCCTGGAGACCAGCCGGGTAGAGGGCCGCAGCGGCGTATGGGTCCTCGGCGATCCGGTGGAGCAGCGCCGGGCGCTCGGCGGGCTCTCGCTGGACTTCGACCCCCGTCTCACCGACGAGGAGTTCGACCCGCGCCTGAACGGTCCCGAGTACGCCCCGTCCAACGCCGGCCAGCGGCGCGAGGACCGCAAGATCGCGGCGATCGGGATCCGGGTCGCCAAGGGCGTGACGATGCACGGCTTCGCGCTGAACGTGAACCCGGACAACAAGTGGTTCGACCGGATCATCCCCTGCGGCATCCGGGACGCGGGCGTCGCCTCGCTGGCGAACGAGCTCGGCCGGGACGTCACGATCGACGAGGTGCTGCCGGTCGTCGAGCGGCACCTGACGGACGTACTGGAGAACGCGGACCTGAAGCCGCGGGAGATCGAGAAGGCGACCGTCTGAGGCCGGGAATCAGTCCTGCGGCCATGGGGTTGGCCTGACGGCAGGGCTCAGTAAACACGGGCGTACCCTGGTGTACGCCGACGAATCGAAGCACAGGGAGCCGACGTGTCCGCAGTCTCACCGGACGGACGCAAGATGCTGCGCCTGGAGGTCCG
>JABFVM010000395.1 GCA_013362785.1 Streptomyces sp.
TAGGAGGGAACCTGGTTGAGGATCCAGAGCCGCCGCTGGGCGCTGTCGGCCGGGAACGTGTCGTCGGCTCCGTCGGAGTGTCCGGCGGCCGACGGAGCGGCGAGGGACGATGCGGGTCCCGATGCCGCGGGTCCCGATGCCGCGGGTCCCGATGCCGTGGCTTCCGGTGACGCGGTTTCCGGTGACGCGGTTTCCGGTGACTCGGCTTGCGGTGACTCGGCTTGCGGTGACGGCGACACCGCGGCGGCCAGCGCCTTGGCGAGCCCGCCGACCGTCGGGTCGGCGAGGAAGTCGCGCAGCGCCAGAGCGGGGCGGTCCGGGGTCTGCGCCTCGGTGATCATCCGTGCGGCGGCCATCGACGTGCCGCCCAGGGCGAAGAAGTCGGCGTCCGGCGCGAAGTCGGCGCTCTCCTCGTCCCGGCCCAGGGCTCGGGCGAAGAGGCGCACGGACAGATCGTGGTCGGCGGAGCGGTCCGCCGGGTCAGGACCGTTCTCGCCCGCCGCGGTGGCCAGCTCCTGCCAGGGGGCCGAGCGCAGCGCGGCGACGTCGAGCTTTCCGTGCGCGGAGCGGGGCATGGTCGCGACGACCCGGACCGACGTGGGGACGACGGCCGCGGGCAGCCATCGGCGCAGGGCGGCGCGGACCTGCCCGGCGGTCGGCGGGGCGGACTCGTCGACTTCGACGTAGCCGACGAGCTGGTCGCGGTCGGCCTCGCGATCGGCGAGCACCGCCGCGCTGCACACGCCCGGCACCGCCTCCAAGAGTGCCTGGACCTCGCCGAGTTCGACGCGGTTTCCGTTCACCTTGACCTGCTGGTCGGCCCGGCCGCGGTATTCGAGTCCGCCGTCCGGCCGCAGGACCGCCAGGTCGCGCGTGGCGAACATACGGGCGCCGGGGATCTCGGACCAGGGGTCGGGGAGGAAGCGCCGCGCTGTCAGGGAGGGACTGCCGAAGTATCCGGCGGCGACCCCGGCGCCGGCGATGTAGAGCTCGCCGACGGCTCCGTCCGGCACCGGTTCCAGGTTGGGGCCGAGCAGGTAGACCCGGGTGTTCGGGACCGGCGTCCCGATGCCGGGGAGCTCCGGATCGGTGTCCGGGTCGGCGGTGTGTGTCGTGGTGATCGCCGGGACTTCGGTGACGCCCCAGACGTTGGTGACCCGACAGCCGAGCTTGGCGCGGGCCTCGCGGACCCGGCTGCCGGTGAGCACCTCGCCGCCCATGACGACGTGCCGGACCCGGCCGGTGCCGGGGGCGACGTCGGCCAGCGCGGCGTGCACGGCGCTGGGGGTCCCGAACAGCGCGCTCAGGCCGGGCTCGGCGGTCAGCAGCGGAGCCAGCAGTGCCGGGTCGCGGCGCTGCGCGTCGGTCGCCAGTAAAAGGTCCGCGCCGGACACCAGCGCCGCGGCGACGTCGGCATTGCCTGCGTCGAAGGACACGGAGGCAGCCGACAGGATGCGGTCGCCGCGCTCGAACGGGAACAGCCAGCACCAGCGCAGCGCCGCCTGGAGCAGGGTCCCGTGATCGATGACCACGCCCTTGGGCCGGCCGGTGCTGCCGGAGGTGTACAGGACGCATGCCGGGTCGCTCTCGGACCGTTCGGGGCCGGCGGCCGACGTGCCGGCCGATCCGGTGTTCGCGGCGGGCTCCGGGCCCACTGACGGAACGGCCAGCGACGGAACGGGCATCGGCAGATCGTCGATGCTGAGCACGGTCACGCTGGAGTCGAAGGCCGCCGTCGGCGCGCCCGGGGATGCGTCGACCAGCGCCACCCGCGCCTTGCTGTCGGCGGCCAGGTAGGCGACGCGCTCGTCCGGCAGGTCGATGTCGATCGGCAGGTAGGCGGCCCCGGCGCGGAGCACGCCGAGCCAGCCCGCGACCATGGCGGCGCCCCGGCCGGACGCGACCGGCACGATGTCGCCGCGGCCGACGCCGACGCCTCGCAGGGCCTCGGCGACCTCCCGGGCCCGGGCATCGATCCGGCTGTAGGGCGTGAACCGGCCGCCGCAGGTGACGCCCGCGGTCGCCGGGGCCGTCGCCAGCTGCGCGACGACCAGGTCCAGCAGCTCCGTGCGGGAATCCGGTGCGCCTGGCGTCACAGCCCCGTCCCGCCGCCGGCCGGATCCAGGGGCACACCGAACAGCCGACGGGTGGCGCCCACCGACGCGGCCACCTTCTCGTAGGCGTTCTCCGGGTCGGCGAACGGGCCGACCACCACCGCGACCAGCGCGTCGTCGGACTGCCGGGCGTTGCTCACCTCGGCGGCGAAGGCCGCCATGTCGCTCACCCCGGTGCCGGGCGGCAGGTGCTCGTGCCAACGGCCGTTGGAGTCGGAGAAGTTGATGGTGTCCAGTCGGCCCTTCAGGATCCTGATCCCGCTCGGGTGGACCGCGCGGACCACGAGGTGGGAGGTGTCGACGTTCGCCGACAGCACCGGCGAGGCCACATCGTCCAGCAACTGCAGCAGGGAGTACGTGTCGTTGATGTATGCGTTCTCCAGCGCTTCCGGCTCGACGCTCACCATGATCGAGTGCTGCTCCGCGTAGTCGCACAGGCGGCGCAGGTTCTCGACGACCAGCTGCCACTGCAGCTCGTTCGACCAGTTGCCCTTCCAGATCCACTCGCCCAGCAGGACCTTCACCCGGCGCGCGCCGACGCTCCGGGCGAAGTCCACCTGGGCCTTGGCCCACACCAGGTTGAAGTCGCGGACCGCGTCGCGCGGGTCGGCCAGCCCGAAGGCGGGACAGGCGACCAGGTTGATCGGGATGCCGGCCTTGTCGGCGTCGTCGCGCAGCTGGTGGATCCTCTCCTCGGGGAGGTCATACGCCTCCACGACGACGCTGAGCCACTCCGCACCGGCCTCCGCCGCCGCGCGCCACGCGTCGACACCGGTGTACGGCGAGCCCAGGTACGCCTGGTCCACGACCAGGCCCACGCTGGCCTTCCAGGGCTCGGCAATCACCACGGGGCCTGCCTCGGCACCCTGGTCGACGGTCTGCTCGGTCATCCGCGTCCTTCCTTCCCCGTGGCCGCCACGCGGCTACGGACCATGGTCACGAGATCCATCTGCGGGCCGATCAGCGTTCCCTGTGATCCGCCGCCGGGGCGGGGGGACAGCGGCAGCCGGGACACCGGGACACCCGGGTTGGCCAGAGCGGCGGCCAACAGGGTGGTGAAGTCGTCGTGCAGCGCCGCAACCGTCTGCCGCGGATAGACCCCCGGGTCGAACTCGATCACCCCGGTCGGCCGGCCGCTGCCCGCGGCGACCAGCACGGTGAGGTCGAACGCCGCCTTGCCGAGGGGAGGGACGGGCAACTCGCGCCATGGGCCCACCGATTCGACCGGCCCGGCCGGCAGCACGCTGAACGCGAGCTGTGTCAGCGGCCGGCCGACACGGCTCACCGAGAGACCCCGGACCAGGCGGTCGAACGGCGTCGCCTGGCACCGCATGCCCTCGGTGAACTCCTGGCGGACCACGGCGCAGAGCTCTGCGAAACTCGCGGACGCCCGGACCCGGCAGCGCAGCGGCACCGTATTCAGGAAGTAGCCGACGGTCCGGTCCAGTTCGGCGCCGGAGCGCTGGGTCAGCGTGGTGCCGATCAGGAACCGCTCCTGACCGGACCAGCGCCGCACAGTCTCCTGGAAGGCCGCAAGGGCCAGGAGGAAGGGCGTGACCCGCAGCTCCCGGGCCCGTCGCGGCAGCAGTTCGCCGACGCTCTCCGGGAACACCAGGTCGAGCAGGCCGCGCTCGCTGTCCGGTCCGGTCGGCGCGGCGTCGCCGGTCGGCGGCGCACCGAGCCGCAGCTGGTTCGGGTAATCGCGCAGGTCCGCGATCCGCTCCGACTCCGTACGGCGCGCCTGATCGGTGTCGAGCGCTTCCCTCTCCCAGGCCGCGAAGTCCGCGAACTGGAGCGGGACTTCGGGAAGCCGGACGTCGGTCCCGGCCTCGACGGCGTCGTAGGCCGTGGCCAGGTCCTCGACCAGAATCGCCAGGGACCACTGGTCGATGGCGATGTGGTGGACACAGAGCAGTACCGCGTCGCCGGAGGTCAGTCCCTGCCACACGACGCAACGGAGCGGCGGCGCGTCCTCCAGATCGAAGGCCGTGGCGGACCGGGCCCGGGCGTCGCGCAGCACGAAGTTCTCGGCATCAGGGCGGTCGCGTACGTCGACCACCTCGACGTCGAACGGGCCGGGTTCTCCGATCCGCTGTACCGGCCCGCCGCCCCGCACGGGGAAGGTGGTTCGGAGCATCTCGTGACGCGCCGCGACCGCGGTCAGGGCGGCTCGGAGGGTGCCGACGTCAATACCCTGGGGTCGCTGTATCAGCGTAGGTATGTGATAGGTCGTCGCTTCCGGATCGGCGGCCCGCAGGAACCACAGCGACTCCTGGGCCGACGACAGCGGCGCCGTCCTGGCCGCGCGACGCGTCGGCACCGGCCCGAACCCGCCCCTCACTGTACGGAGTCGGTCGGGTCGAGGAGGCTTCGGCTCAGGTCTCTGAGACTGTCCGCGAACAGGATCTCCGCGGGGTTCAACAGGACGTCGGACATCAGCGCCTTGCGCAGCCGGCTCGCCGCCTGCAGCGCCAGGATGGAGGTGCCGCCGAGGTCGAGGAAGTTGTCCTCGGGCTTGACCTGCGGGAGGTGGAGTACGCCGGCCACGACCTCGCACAGCAGGGCGCAGAGTTCTGCTTCCGGATCGGCGAGGTCCGTCGCGACGTCGGCATCCTCGTCGACCGGGGCGGCGCTGCCACTCGCGTCGTACGCGATGTCGGCTGCGGTCGCGGTCGCGGACTCCGCCAGGTCGGCCAGGAGCCCGGCCCGGTCCACCTTCCCGTTGGAGTTGATCGGGAGCGTGGGGAACAGTCGCCACCGGTGGGGGACCATGTACTCGGGCAGGGTCTGGCTCAAGGCCTTGATGAGACCGGCGGCCGGATCGGTGGGATCGGCTTCGGCGGTGGGATCGGCCTGGGCGGTGGGATCGGCCTCGGCGGTGGGATCGGCCTGGGCGGTCGGGGCCGCGAAGCCCACCAGATGCGCCTCCGGTCCCTCTCCCACCCGCTCCACCACCACGGCTGCCACCAGACCGGTGCGCAGCGCGGCCGCCTCGACCTCGCCCAGTTCCACCCGGAAGCCGCGC
>JABFVM010000060.1 GCA_013362785.1 Streptomyces sp.
TGGCTCCATATCCCACTGGTTCTGCATCGTCCGCAGACCAACGCCGCGTCTCCCGAATTGAGTCGTGGTGGCACGATGGTGGTCCGGAGCGATCCGTGGACCTCGTTGGGACTACCGGGACCGGAAAGACTGGGGCCCTCCTGCGGCTGCGGGACGCACTCCCCAACCCTGTGTGGGTGGACGCCACCGGGCTCACCGCCGAGGAGATCCTGGGGAAGATCCTCGACGCTTACGAGGTGCCCGATCTATGGTCCCGGCGGGTGGATTGGGTGTGGGAGCTCAAGCGTGCGGGAGTGGGCAGCAGACCTCTTCTCATCGCCAACTCGCAACGGGCCGGGCGTACGCGTCAGTCCACCCAGCCCAGCCGTGTCATCAAGCGCGTGCTGGGCCGGCTGGTGATGGATGCGGGAGCAAAGGTGATCGTCGAATCGCGCCCAGAGGACCGTTGGCTGCGGGACTGGCTGACTCTCCGTGTGGATGCATCAGCGGGCCCACCTCCTGGCCTTCGTGTCGCACGTAGCCAGCCGGCTCTGAGGGCGCTCGCGTTCTCCGAGTTGCGTCGGACGCCGTTCCAGGTGTGGTCAGCATTGGCGCAGGCCGTGGGCGGCGAGAGTATCGATGAGGACATCCTGGCCGCGCTGGCTCAGGACCTGCCTGACCTTGTCGAAGCCGTCGAGGGTCAGGTCCGATTCGTGGACGAGCGGATCGTCGATGTGCTAAGGGAGGAGACCGCCCCTTCGGACTGGCGCCGTATTCACACAGGATTGATGAATCAACTGCTCTCTCTGGCAGATCAGTTGTCTCCCTTGGAGGGCTGGGCAGCAACCGGACCGGTTGGGCGCTACATCGCTCATGCCCTACCCGTGCATGCACTTCAGGCGCACAGGCTCGATGAAGTACAGGGTGAAGGGCGCCTTGTCGCGCATCTCGACCCGGCAGCGCTCCTCGACGCAGCGAATCAGCAGGCCCCAGCGATCCCCAACGAAACCCTCATCGGCGACGCAGCCGCACTGTGGGTGGGGGGTGTGGGTTCGGTCAGCCAGCCTGAATGGGCGGCTTGGCTCCATCTCATGGCCACCGCGCGCGGCGATTCGCAATCTGCACAGGCGCTGGAGCAGTCAGGGATTGACTTTCCGTGGCGCACCCGTTGGGCGCATTGGCGCCCTCCATACGGCTGGCGCAAGACATACCTTCGTGCCGGCTCTTTGACAGAGATCACCGAAGTCCAGGTGGGCGGACGCGTCGCCGTAGCGGGGAGGGGGCGATGGGACCGACGGGTCCGGCTGTGGGACGTCGAGTCGGGTGATCTCATCGCCGGGCCGTGGAGCGACGGAATTCCGGAACCAGGACAGTCGGAGCCGCTCTGGCCACGCGATCAGGACAACCAACTGACCCAGCCCTGGATGGAGTTGAATGCGTTCGGCGGCAGTCTTGCCAGCCCTCAGTTCACCGAGGTCCTGCGGGTCGGCGACGGTGTCGCCCTGGCCGGGATCGGCGGCGTGGTGATGGTCGCTCCGCGTGAACCGGGCACCTTCATTCAGCCGGAACGAACCTATGGAGCCGCGCTGCTCGGCCACTTCGGACTGGTCGACAACGACGCACAGGACTTCTGGGAAGCGCCGGATCGCACGGTTCTCCAGGAGCTCTTCGAGCCAAAGGCAGTACAGCGACTCCGTGTGACGGAGCTGCCGCCAGGGCTACGGAACGAAGGTGCCCGGCAGCTGCTCGGCGAAGTGGGCATGACTCACCGAGTTGACGGCGGAAGAGGTGTGGGGAGAAGACGATGGCAGCGGCATGTACTACCAGCTCGGAACCTGGCTGAAGGGCCGCATCGTCGTCGGCGGCGACAGCGGCACCGTCTATCGCCTCCCCGCGGAGGGCGAGGACGAGGACTCCGACCCCGAGGTAGCGGCGAGCTTGGGGCAGTTCGTGGCCATGCTGCAGAACTACGTGCTGGGGCGGTGCCTGCTGCCCATGGCATCAAGCCGCACGGAGCGCGAGGACATTCGCGATGAAATCGAGAACATGCTCACCGCAATCGACGAGGACGGCGGGGCCTCCCAAGCCTGGACCTACACGCTTTATGACAACTACTGAACCTACTTCGTACCGGCGAGGCTGTTTCTCAATTGGCGCCCTGCGGCAATAGAACGGGAGTCGGCGGGGCGAACCGCACCGGCTATCTCAGCCATGACACAGAACGAGATTCTGACGATTCTCGCGCCCACACCAAGGAGAAGACTCGGGTGAACCGCCGAGGACATCGTCATGTGTCAGCAGGTGTAGGCAGCGAGGAACCGAGTGGAACTGACACCCGAGCGGGCACTCGAACAGGCCGAAGCCTGGCTGGCGGAACCCCATCGCCTGTACCGAACCCTCGCCGTCCGGGGTGTACCGGGGTCCGGGAAGACTGCCTTGCTCAGCGAACTGGCAGCCCGGATCCCGGGAGCCGTCCATGTCGACTGCCGAGGCAGGACCGCGGATGACATCGCCCATCACCTCCTCCGCGCCTGGGGCGTCACCGACTCTCCGACCTCACTCGTCGCCGGCGCCCAACGCATTCGGAGTGGCGGCGTCGCGCTACTCGGCAACGTTCAGTGGGCCGGCGAGTTCGTGACCTCGAGTGAGGCAAGCCTGATCAGCGGGCGCATGGTCCGTACGCTCAAGCAATTCTCGCGGCCGACCGTGCAGTTCGTGGTGGAGCGTTCCGCCGGCAAGCCGTGGGTACCGGCACCTGCACGCAATGACATCGTCCTGACATCGCCGGGCGTCGAGGAGACCTGGTCCATGGAATGGCTGGACATTCTCACCCGGCACCCCGCTGTCCGGGCCTTGGCGGCAGCAGAACGTCGCACGGTCTCCCTCCCTGTCTGGATGGAGCTCTGCCGATGCCTGGGCATTCAGACCTCGTCCGGCGAACTCATCGAACTCGCGGAATCCCTCTCCGATCGCCTGCTCATCACTGAAGTTCCCGGCCTGGGCCATGAGTTCGGATTTCAAAGCGAATCGGATCGGCATCGGATTAGACTGCTCCGTCCTGTCGATCAGCACAGTCTGCTCTCCGCACTCCTGGAGCCGTTGAAGGCACGCGGTGCGACAGCATGGGCGAGTGTCGGCCCCACCGGTGTCTATGCCGCGCGAGCAGCCGCGCTCCATGCCTCCCGTGCGGGCCTCCTCGACACCATGCTGGCTGACGGTCAGGTCATCGCGAATCTCGATGCGAAGGGGTTGTTGCAGGGCATGACCGCGACCTGGCCTCGCGGGATTCCGCAGGGTGGCCTTCCCATCGATGCCCACTATTTCGAGCAGCTGGGGCTTGCCGCCGCACCGCATGCGGAGTGGGTGGCGTGGCTGCATCATGCGGCACTCAACCGGGGGGATGAATCGCTGGCCCGGTCGATCGTCGCCGAGTCCGGGGTCGAACTCCCCTGGAAAACCGTCTGGACCAGGTGCCGCCCGTTCGGAACTTTCGGACGGTCGGAGGAGTCGGAAGAGCCCGAGAGCGCACTGGCGGACCAGCCGTCCGAGGGAGACCCTGGAGCCTCTGGAACTCGTGAGTTTCCGGAGCTCACGGTGAGCCGTTCCTGGCGCCTCCGTGCCGTCGGGCCACCGGTACGCCACATCTTCGACGGGATCCCGGGCACCTCTCGCCCCTTCAGGTCCAAGGCCGTGTCGGATGCGGAGTGGCTTATCTCAGGCCCCACCGGCCCATTTGTCGTAGAGGTGGCAACCTCCCCAAGGGAACAGCCTCACCTGGAGGCGCTGCCGGAACCGTTTGTCGGCGCCATCACCGAGGCGGCCCTCTGGCGCTGTCCTGCCCAAGCAGTGGCACCGAACGCTCCCACTCGCTCATGGCTGGAGGGCTCGTTCGGGCAAGGTACGTGCCGGGTGCTTTCAGCGGACGACCTGCCGTCCGGTCTAAGCGATTCGGACAGTCGGCAATTCCTCACCAACGTCGGTTGGCCCTGCTTGACGGACCAACTGCCCTTCGTTCGCACGGCCGACCTGGCGAAGACGGGGCTGGTGGAAGTGCCCTGGCCGGATGACGTGGATCCTCCCGAGGGCGAGGGCCCCTTCTACTCACTGGCCGAATGGACGGGCGGTAGCGTGCTGCTCGATGGAGGGACCGGTGCTGTCGTCCAGGACTACAGCACGGGATACAGCTCGTGGACCTTGTCCACGAGTCTTCGCCAGTTCTGCATCCTTCTCTGCCTGTACCACGAATTCCTGACCAGCCCCTTCCATACGCCCGCCGAACGCGGAGATGCCCGTCGCAGCCTGTGGCAGTGGGCGGAGGACATCGACTCGGCGACCGAGGACGCAGATCACTGGGAGCAGGTCTTCGACGGCGATCTGGACTCCTGGGGCGCCGAATAGGCTGTCCCAGATCGACCCGTCGGCGGGATCTTCCGAGCCTTGGAAGACCGAATTCGATGGGGAGTCGGGCGTCGCGGAATCGTTGTGATGCGGCAGTCCACCTCCCTCGCAAGCCGTGATTCCCCTTCGTGTCGGGCATGGACGTGTTCTACGGGACGGGGTACCGCAAAGAACCAGAGACGGAAAACAGCCACCATGAATGCTCAGCACGGCCCGCAGGACGCCGCCGACCAGATCCGCGCACAACTGGGGCGCCTCTCACCCACAAAGGGCTTCCTGTACCTCGACGGGCCTTCGGGCACTGGGAAGAGTCGACTCCTTCAGCATTTCGCCGACAGCACCCCGGGCGCTTTGCTCGTCGATGCTGCAGGCTGCACTGTGGAAGAAGTAGCAGATCGTGTGATGCGGGCCATCAGCATTCCGTACGGTGATTACCGGAGCTCCTTCGCTCTCTATACACGTGTTGCGGAACAGGACTTGAGTCACATCGTCATCGTGACGAATACCCAATGGGCGGGAAAAACGCGGTCCACGGACGAACCTCTACGGGTCGCCACGGGCGGCATCGTGGGCCAATTCGGACGCAAATCCAAGAAGACCGGAATTAAATTCGTCGTCGAAGTCGACAGCGAGGTGTTCGACCTCAGCCCTCGGAACCAGAACCCCATCCTGCTCGCCCCCGGCCCCGACATTGTCCGACTGTCCCTCGACTCGCTGCCGCTACGTCAGCGCACGGCCATGAATGCCCTGGCCCTGTCCGAGCCGCACCATGTGCGCTTCGAGGAGTGGCAGGCGCTCTGCTCCACACTCGGAACGGACTTCGACGTCGCGGAACTGCGCGCGATCAGCGAGGAGTCGCCTTTCATCACGGTTGAGCCCACGGACGATCTGCCGGTGGGGTTCACCCACGAACGCGATGCCCGGGCTCTTCGCAATGAAGTCCCTGCTGACACCTTCCAAGCCTTCCAGCAGGCAGTCGTAGACCGCCTGTTCGTCTGCCCCGACAGCGACCCTCTCGATGACTATCTGACCCGTGCCCTGCCCGCCCATGCCGCAGCCGCGGGCCGCTTCGAGGAACTCCTCGCGGATCCCCGCACGCTGGTCAAGTGCACCCACACCGCGCTGCTGAACGCACTCCACCTGGCCTTCCCCGACAGCATTCCCGCAGGCAGCTTCGCCGCGGATCTGTACTACCTCGACAACCTCGGTCTGGCGCCGTCCTCGCAGGCGGAGTGGGTCTCACTGCTGCACCTCGTGGCGCTCAGCCAGGGCGATACGGAGCGGGCCGACGCCCTGATCGAATCCGCCGGTCCGCTGCCGTGGCGGACCGTCTGGACACACTGGCGAGCCCCGGGGCGGGTCCGCCCCCTCCCACCCCAGATCGACGTCGTCGAAAAGCTCCAGGCTGAGGCGGACGGCATGACCGTGACCAGCCGCACCATGGACCGTCTCGAGCAGACCTGGCACGCGGCCACCGGCCGGCTCCTCGGAGCCACGGGGCAATTCATCGGGGCCAAGGGGCCGTTCATCGAGGAAGCCCCGCCCACATCCCAGGCACCGACCCGCTGGGGGGCCGAGACCTCCTGGAACCTGGTCCGCGCGTCAGCCGTCGGTGATCCCTCCACACTCCGCGTGATCCAAGCGCCCAAGGTCAAGGATGTGGCTTGCGCCGGCGATCTGGTGGTGCTCGGCGGGAACCGGGGGATCTATGCGATCGAGCCCGACCCGGACTACGTCGAAGCCAACCCGCTGCCCGCACTCCCTGCCATCAGCCGGTACGCAAAGGTCACGCCGCGCCCGTTCGACGAGGCCGCCTGCCGCCCCACCCGCGACCTCGTACTCGACGTGTTCGATGCGGACATCGCCCCTCTTCTGACCGAGGAGGAACTGCCCCCCGGACTGACGCACGAGCCGACCCGTCGTTTCCTCACCGAGGCCGGCTTCCCTGCCGTCAACGACTTCCTCAGCCTCAGCACCCACAATCTCGCGGGCACCGGCTTCGCCGAGCACACCTGGGCAGGCACCAAGGAATTCGAAACGCCCGTGGGAGACGGGCCGTTCTACGAACTGGGCACCTGGATCGGCGGCGTCCTGCTCCTCGACGGCCCCACCGGCCGCGTACTGCGACAGTCGAGGAAGGGCGCGGTCGACGACGACCGGCCCGGCGACCCTCTGGCCGGCTCCTCCCTGGCCCAGTTCAGCGCGATGGTGTGCCTGCAGTGGAAGTACATGCTGGCCTACAGCACGAGCGGCGGCCTCGACGGGGAGGATCTCATCGACGAGCTCGGGTCCTGGCTGGCGGGCATCGACCCCGCAGCGGCAGCCACCAGAAACTGGGGGCACGTCACGGATACCGACGAGTTCATGTACCTGTAGGCATACATGGACCTCGGCGTGGCAGGCCCTGGCCATCACCGGCCCCGGGCCCGGCCCGGGTCCTCGGGGGCCTGTGTGTTCCGGTTGCTCACCGGCTCCCTAATGTTGTGTGGGCCGGGTTCCGGGCACAGACCTCGCTCGGTGCGAGCGATGTAACCGTGCAGGACACGGCTGCCGGAGTCAGTGCGAGATTCGTTGGTCCGTCCCTGTGTGAACACACCGAAAGTCAGCAGATTCAGCGATGAGCCGTCAGACACCCACCCCTTCGCCCGTACCGCCCGTATCACCCGAACAAGCCCTGTCCGAGCTCCTGGAGTGGTCGGACAGCGGGGCCCAGCGAGTGGCCGAGTTGACCGGTCCTCCTGGGTCCGGACGGACAGAGACGCTGTTGCGGCTGAGTGAGGCCCGCGGTGAGGCGGTGCTCGTGGATGCCACCGGGCTGACCTGTGAGGACCTTATCGATCGGGTCATGACGGCTGCTGGGTTCACCGCACTGCCGGAGAAGCGAGCGGACTGGGGATTCGAGCTTGAAGACTCCCCGCTCGGTGGCGGTTTGGTCATCATCGTCAATGCCCACCGTGCCGGCCGTACTCGGCGCTCCACGGAGCCCGAGCGCATGGTGCACCGCTTCACCGGTGAACTGGCCGTTTGCGGCGGTCTCAAAGTCGTGATCGAACGGGACCTGCCTGATGTCCGGTTGGCACACGATCACTTGGTCGTGGCACTGCAACCGAGCAGTGCCGAAGATGCCGTGCAGGCTGTGGGGCACCCGTCCGACGGCGCGGACGTCGAAGCGTTGCGTGCACTCGCACTGGCCGAGGTCCGTCGCGCTCCCTTGCCCGTGTGGACCGCCCTCGCCCAGGCGCTGGGGTCCTATGTGGGCCGGTCTCCGGATGTCGCCACAGCGCTGGAGGCTTCAGGCGAGCTGCTGGAAATGGATGAGGATGGCTGGGTCCGCTTCCGTGACGAGCGGCACGCCGAGAGGCTGCGCCTGACCACCGATGCCGAGATCGTACGAGCCGTGAGTGTGGAGCTGGTCGCATGGCTGCGCGATCGGCCCGCGGCAGCGACGACCGGCCAGTACCTAGCGCAGGGACTGGCGATGCACGCCGTACAGGCCGGCGAGTTCGACTCCGTTCAGCGCTCCGGCCGGCTCGTTGCCCGTATCGATCAAGTCGCCCTGATCGACGCGGCCCACGCCGACGACTCGTATGTCGTGAGTGGTGCATCGCCGGCGGGGGACGCGGTCAACTTGTGGATGTGCGGCGTCGATTCCCTGTCCCAGGGTGAATGGGCATCGTGGCTGCATCTGATGAGTACGGTGCGCGGCGATACGGAGACCGCCGCCCAGATCGCCTCGTCCGGCCAGCCGCTGCCGTGGCAGGTGCGCTGGGCCCACTGGCGGCCGCCAGGTGCCGTGAACGCCGCGTACGTTCGGCCCGGTCCGCTGGGGGATCCGGTCATCGCCCCTGCGGACTATCTCCCTGGCCGGCAAGCCGTTTGCGCTCCCGGGGAATGGGACGAGCGATACCGGGTCTGGGACGCCGAAACCGGCGAGGAGCTGGCCGGCCCCTGGCCGGAGCCGATGCCGGCACCCGGGCGGCGCGAGCCGCTCTGGCTCACCGACATGGAACGGAACGTCACACCCGACTGGGACGATCTGACCGTGTTCGACACCCTGGAACCCCCCTTCGTGTCGGATCAGGTGAGGGTCGGAGACCTCCTGGTCGTGACAGGGCTCGGCGGCATTTTCGCGGTCGAGCTCCACGACCCCGCCGTGAGTCCGCGCATCAGCAAGGTGCACGGGGAGCCACTCTTCGACGACTCCGGTTTCCTCCCCGCACTGCACCACGGGACAGCAGGGCGCCGAGGCTCGTACGACCCCACCCTCTTCGAACCGGGCGTCGTACGCCGCCTGCCCACCGAACTGCTGCCCGACGGGGTGACGGACGCCGAGGCGCGCCGCGTTCTCACGGACGTCGGACTGCCCGCCATCGAAGGCACCGCTATCCGGCTGGAGGCTCTGGACGAAGTGGGTCTGCCCCGGCTCGCCTCTGGCGACCTGTCGGCAGACGCCGTCCCAGGTGCGTACTACAAGATCGGTACGTGGGGTGCCGGCGACCTGGTCCTGCACGGCGGAACGGGGCAGGTCGTCCTGTTCGGTGCGGACGACTGGAGGGGCGTAGACGACGACTTCGATGCCTACTTCGACGACGAGGCCGAGGAGGCCTACGAGACCGACGACGAGCAGCAATCCAGCGCCGTGTTGATCGCCGACAGTCTGGCCGCGTTCATCGACCTGCTCCAGCACTACCTTGTGGCTCGGTGCATGCTGGCCTCGGCGGGGAGCCGTATCGAGCGCGTCGCGATCAGGGACGATCTGGAGGACACGCTGCCCTTCCTCGACCACGGCACAGGCACAGGCTCAGACACCGCCTTCTGGACTGCCGCACTTCGAACCACCGACTGATCGATCCCCCTGATCGACCCCGATACCGAGAAGATGTGACGGTAGGAAAGACCCGACGCCTGAGTGCCACCGCCGCCCCGAGACGCGCTGAAGTCACGGCAGAACTCGCGCTCGACCGTGCGCAGTGGTGGATCGACCGGCCTCCCGACACCAGCGCCTGGCTGTGGATCGGCGGGCGCTCGGGCAGCGGCAGAACGGCGCTGCTGCGAGAGGCTGTTGCTCGCCATCCGGCCGCGGTCCACCTCGACTGCGCCGGACGGTCCGCGGAGGACCACGGGCAAGAACGCCTACCCGAAACACCGGTACATCCGTCAGGAGTGGATCCCGGCCACCGGGGAGCCCGCCTCAGCCTCGGTCGAGGTGCGCGCCTCCTTGTCGGAAGGCGATCTCCCCTGGAACGAGGCACACCGCGCTCCGGATACCGATACGCCCACCGCCTCCGCCTCCGTCGCCATCGCCGAACACAGGACAGCGGCTGGCCACTGAGGGCTGACACGATCCTTCATCCGCCCAACTGCCCCTCAGCGGTGACACAGGGCCTCTATGTCGACGGACGCTGGGTACTCACCAGCTCCGGGGGCCTCTTCGCCGTATCCGTCCAGGCGGCTGGAGGTTCCGCGGCGCAGGACACACACCCCAAGTGGCCCATGGTCGCCGTACACACCCGGCCCGCTCCATGGCCGCTGCCGCCGTCCGCGTCCGCTGCTCTGCGAGGTGACGGAATGCGGGACTGGCTTGAGGAGACCTTTGGCGCAGGGGCCTGCCATCGGCTGGCCGAGGATCAGCTCCCCCAAGGGCTGGGCGACCCTGCCGCGCGCGCCTTCCTCACCGAGACAGGCCTGCCGGAGATCAGCGACTTCCTGCATCTCGCCATCACCCCGCGCGGCGACCGCCCCCTGCCCGAAGCGGCCTGGCCCGGTCGGGGCCGGGACGTGCCCCGGCAACGCCGTGCCAGGAGCGAGGCACCCTGCAGCGGCCCGTCCTACGAGCTCGGTACCTGGATGTACTCCAGGCTCCTGATCGTCGGCAGCACCGGTCGGCTCTTCAGGGACACGACGGGCGGCGCACCCGACCCCGTCGCCGGCAGCAGCTTCACCCAGTTCTTCGCCATGGTCCGGTTGTTCGACGAGTTCCGCAGGACACCCTCTCCCTACGCCGCCGACCACAAGGACGCGCGGCACAACCTCGCCAGATGGTGCGAACAGATCGACGGTGCCGCCGCCCGTGCCGAGGCCTGGACGCTCATCCTTGAGGGTCACGACTTCGAGGACAGCACCTGGGACTTGGCCTCCTACCGGGCTGAATGACGCTGAAGGACGAAGATGATCACGATTCCACTGGCACACGGACTACGGGACCCGCGACGAGGAACGGGCCCGCGATTCCGACGGATTCACCTCCCTCGGCCCCCTGGCCATCGCCTGCCTGGCCCGGGACTCGGGCTTCACCATCGAAGTCCAATCCGAATACCTGCCCAAGTACCTCCTCGACGGCGACAGGTACGGCGAATTCCCCACTAACGCAGGAACGGAGCAGCCCCACCCACGAAGCCATGCCCTTGAGGCCGGCCCTAAAGGACCACGGAGCTCACAAAGACGCAGAGGCCACACCCCAGCAGACCGCCGAAGAGCAGGCTGAGGGCGGTGATTCGCATCCCGCCCCGGATGGGCCGGCTCCCGGAACGGACGGCAGCGCTCAGCGGGAACATGGCCACGCCGAACATCGCCGTGCCGATGCACCAGAACCGCACGGCCTCGACGTAGAACGACGCGAACGAGCCGGGGCGGAACGACCCCCACCTGTCGACCACCGCCAGCACCTTCTCGCCCCTGTCACGGTCCGCACCGGGTTCGAAGTCCTCCACGTCGAGGCGGGCCCCGCCGTCGTCAGGCCGGAAGGTGCCGGTGCACTCCACGTCGTCACCGATGACGTCCTTGCCGCAACGCTCGACGGTGACCGTCCCCTGCGTGGCGCCGCGCACCTTCGCGGGGCCTTCCTCGTAACCGGACGCGATGAGGACCAGGCCGAAGAGCACGAAGAAGATGCCCACCACTCCGGCCCCAATGCGGCTGCCGACACCCCGCTTCGCCGCAGCAGCCGGGCCGACGCCCGGCACTCCGGCTCCGTCCTTTCGCAGGTTCGGCTGGCCGCTCGCGTCCGTCTTCATCGCTGTCCCGTTCCCTTGGTGTGGCGTCGTAGGTCGTAGTTCGTAGGTGTGCCGTGTGCCGTGTGCCGTGTGCCGTACGTGCGCCATGCGCGGGGCTTACGTCCCCGGCCGACTCCGGATCTTGGCGAGATCGTTTCGTGCAGGTCAAACTGCCTGGAGCCGAACTCCGGCAACCGCCATCGCCGATCACACGTCGTTAGAGGACATGATCCACATCCCCGAGAACCTCGACACATCTCCTACGGCCGATCTACTCAAACCCTTCGAAATCTTCGAAACCTGGAGCAGGGTCAGCGCGGACACCAGCCCCGACGACGCCGAGCCCCTCGTACTCGACTGTGCACGCCGCCTCGCCGCCGACCCCGGCGGCGATGCGGCACACGTGTGGGTGGCCGGGCTCGCGGAGATGGTGCTGTATCTCGCGGGGCAACCCACCGCTGAGGCCGAACGGGCGGCGGTCGAGGCGCTGTTGGCGGCCGCCTCGGTGTTCGGCGAGCGAAGCTGCGCGCACGAGTCCCACCCGTACGAGGAGGAGTTCGGCGAGCTGGCCGAGGACGACCCGCTCTGGCTCGGGCTGCCCACCTCGTATCTGTTCGCCGACCTGCCCGACCGTCCCCGCCAGGACGCCGATCTGTGCCCGGTCAACATCGCCGGAATCGCCCGTGTCACCGCCGACATGATCAGGCCCTTCTCGGCCGACGGCATACCCATGGTCGTACCGGAGGACCACACCTCATCGGTGGAGAACCTGTCCTCGATCCTCTGCGACTATCCCAACCGGGAGCCCGGCCCCACCCTTGAGTCCAACGCGGACGTCGGCGACTCGCTCGCCACCAAGGGGGCACGAGCGGGCTACGTCATCACCCAGCACGCGAGCTGCTGGTACGCCGTCTACCGAATCGCGGAGCGGTCGGTCTTCGACGCGATGATCGAGGGCCTGGAGGCCGTGCTGCCGAAGCTCGGGGACCCGTCGGCCTGCACACACGGCGACGACGAGCATCCGGACCCCGAGTTCGAGTCGGCCGACATCGCCGAGATCGGCTTCCATCTGCGCAGCCCCGGAGGCCGGGCGGAGCTTCGGGAGGTGCTCGACGAGTACCCGCCCGACGCATGGCTGTGCCCGCGTTATCTACGCGACCTCGCCGACGAGGCACTCACCGAGCTGCGCACAGCGCACACCTCGAAGTTCGGGGTGCGCAACACCACCGCCCTCGACGGCATGTACGTACAGCCCGACGGGTCTGTCGACATCGACGTGCTGACCCAGTGCGTCATCGACGGCGACGATTTCGACGAGGCGCCGGAGAACATCGCAGCATGGGCCGCCCGCCGGCACGCGTCGTCCGACGACCCCCACGAGCGACTGGTCCTGCTGCTCCTCACTCTCTGGGTCACCCAGGTCCGCGATCTTCCTTACGGCGTCGGCCGCGAGGTCCGGGCGCTGCTCAGCACCGTCGACCCCGCGCCTCTCGAAACTGCCTGCCCGCACGGCGACGAGCACGTGGACGAGCACGCAGACAAGCACGTGGACGAGCGCCTACGTCGCTGGGACAAGCGCGGTTTCGCGGCACACCTCCGCCATCTGTACGCACCGGACTCGTTCCCGGCACCCGAAGCCGCCCCGGCCGCCGCCGACGTATGGGGATGCCCGCGCTTTCTCGCCGCCTGGGCCCGCGATCTCGTCCTGCGACTGGACGAGGCGTACCGGTGGATGGACCAGGAGGACGGATACGAGGGGAGCGCATTCAGCCGGGAGCAGTGACAGGCGCCCTTCACGCAGCCCGCTCCGACTCCGACGAGCCCCTCCTGATCTCACTGATAACTTGCTGTTCCTATCAATTCACTCAGTGGGAAATCGATGAGCCAGCCGCCCTTCCAACCGCCCCAGCAACCCCCGCAGCCGCCACAGCAACCGCCGAACGCCTACAACCCGTACAACCAGCCGACCCCGCCGCAGCAGCCGCCGGGCTTCGGACCGGCGTCGCACGCCCCTGGGCAGCCGCCGATGCCGGCCGGGCCGCCGCCTGCCCCTGGCCAGCCGCCGATGCAGCCGATGTACCCCGCACCGCCGTTCCAGGGGATGCCCTACGGGCACCAGCCGAACGCGAGCGGTCATCCGGTCGGCGCGGTCTTCCTCGCGCTCTTCGTCTCGCTCATCATCTCGATGCTCTACAGCGGCCTCATCCTGCTCACGTACAAGGACATGACGGTCACCGTGGCCAACACCATGTACTTGGGCCACGCCTTGATCAACGGAGCGGTCGTCGGCGCCTTGATCGGTGCGGTGGGCCACCGTAGCCATGGCGCCTGGATCTGGGGAGCCGTGATCGCCGCGCTCGGCGCCTTCTTCGGCTACACCAACGCCTTCCCGCTCGTCATCGCCGACGCCCAATCGCCCGCTGCCATCGGTGACATGATGGAGGCCGACCCCTTCATCCCCGCCAAGGCGTGGTGGAACGACGAAACCGGCGGCGGAGTCGACTGGTTCTCCCCGCTCGGGCTCGTGCTCGCCGCGGTCGCCGCCTGGGGACTCGCCTACCTCATCGGAAACAGGCGCCGTCAGAGGTGATTGCTGGTCAGGCGCCGACCCGGACCACCGCCGCCTGGTCCCCGGTCGGCAGCCTGACCCCAGTCGGCTTCACTTGAATGTCGACGACGGGGCACATCCCCGGCCCGTACCGCCTTCAGCGGAACGCCGGGCTGTCGCCAAGCCCCGCCAACGCCGCCCCGATACAGGTGACCATCATCGCCCAACGGGTGTGGCCGATCCGCGCCAGCACAAAACCCCACCCGCCGAGGGCCACACCCACGGCATACGTGGCGACCCAGACCCCCGCCGCGTCGCCCTGGGCGAGTCGTACGACGATGAGGACGAGGCAGACGACGGCGACGAGCCCGGCAAGTGCGGCGTACGTCCAACGTGCCTGCCGCACATCGCGCCGCCTGCTCTCCACGAGCCCCGGTCGCCCCTGTTCCTGGAACTGCGCCCGCAACTCGTCCGCGCTCACCCCGGAGCCGGAGGAAAGCGGCTGACCGCCCGTCCCGCCCGGCCTGTTCGCCGCCGTCTCATCGCCATGCGTGGTCATGAGGCGGAGCCTAGCGGTCGACACCCGACGTGACGGGGGCGCTCAGACGTTCCACGCACTCCGCCCATGAACACCGCCACTGTCGTACACACTGGTCCGCCACTGTCGTACACACTGGCCGCCCGGGCCTCGCGGCGGGTGCTCTCCCATGGCAGCTGGTGCTTCCCCTGGACGTGCATTCCGGATCGCAAGGGCAACGACCGGGAACGTACGCGCTAAGCCTCGCGATAGAGATAGCGATAGCGGGCGCGAGGGCAGCCGCCCGCCACGCCGCCTCAGCGCTGACCCCGCCGCCCTTCCCGGCCGGAGTCGTGCACGGGCGCGTCCCGTTCGGCACGTGCGCGGTCCAGTTCCTCCTGCTGCCGTGCGTCCCAGTCCGCGAACCGGGCCTTGGACTGCTGGCGTTCCGCGTGCGTCTGGTCGTCGGCCGCGCGGCGGATCTCGTGCATCCGCTGGTAGACGGCCTCGGTGTAACGCGGGTCCTGGAAGGCGTCCTTGACGTCGACGTGCCCGCTCAGCACCGAACGGGCCATGTCGCGCAGCGCCGGGTCGAGCGAGGTGGTGTCAGCGATGGTGCGCAGGGAGCGGTGCAGCCGCAGAGCCTGCTCGGGGTCCTGGGCGACGCCCATGAGTTCCTCGTCCTGGATCTCCCGGTCCGCGGTCATGGGTCCGGCACGTCCTTCCTGCGGTTCCTGTGGCTGCTGCCTGTCGATTCCGTACGTGGTTCCGTACGTGGTTCCGTATGTGGTTCCGTATGTGGCGGGTTCGTCATCCGAACTCGCTGCGGGCCCAATCCTGCGCGTTCCCCGAGTTGTTCGAGGAGCGGGAGCCCGCAGTGGAGGGGGCGGCGGCTGCGGTTCTGCCGGCCGCAGGTGTGGTGTTCTGCGTACTGTTCGAGGAGCCGGAACTCGCCGCGGCGGCGGTGTCGGTGCCTCCGTCGGATGCCTGGGACGACTCGGATGCCTGGGACGACTGGGACGAGTGAGCGGCACCCGCACCGTGTCCGGACACCGCGTCGACTCCCTGCTGCACACGGTCCCCGGCCGCCCCGGTAACCCGCTCCGTCGCGGTGTCGACGGCGTTGTTCACATGCGTGGCGGGGTCGACATAGTCGGCGAGGGTCGACCCCTCGCCGCCGGTGACCTCGTTCTTGAGGCCGTCCACATACTCGCCGGCCGCCTTCTTGGCGACGTCGGCCGTCTCGCCGAGGTCGACTCCGGAGCGGGCGTCGAAGTAGGTCTCGATGCTCTGCTGGCCGATGTTCTGCGCCATCCCGACGGCGGCTTCCGTGGCCTTCTCCTTGGCCGCGTCGACCACCTTCTCCTGGACGAACTGCTTGCCCTGCTCCTTGAGTTGGTCCTTGGCGAACTGCTTGACCTTCTCCTTGGTGATCTTCTCCAGCTGCTCCTTGGCGACCTTCTTGAGGGCGTCCATGGTGGCGTGCTCCATGGCCTTGGTGACCGCCTCCATGACCTCCTTCTTGAGCCTGTCGAGCAGCTCCCGGACGATCAGCCGGGTGGCCTGTGTCGCGCCCAGCGCGCCGACCTCGGAGAGTCCGAAGGTGAAGGGTGCCGCCGCCTGCGCGGCGATGATCTCGATGGCCAGGGCGATGAGTTGGACGATCACGGCGATTTTCGCGGTGAGTACCGCCACCGCGGCCGCGTCGAATGCGAAGGCAATCACTTCGCACGCGGTCTTCGCATCGGGCAGATAGCTGTCCTCGCCGTTGGCGCCGGTATAGGCGCCCCATTCCTTGCTGAAACCCTCGATAGCGGTACCGAAGTTGTGGGAGACGATCGTGCGGGCGAGGCCTTCGCCGTCCCTCTGGATGTCTTCGAGTTCCTCGCCGAAAGCCCGCCAGGTCTCCGCGACCTTGTGCAGTGCTTCTTCGTCCACCTCGGGCCAGGTGTAGCCGAGCAGGTCGAGCACCCAGACAAGCTCACCGGGCAGTGTGAGCGACATGCCAATATCCCCCGAATTTAATTAGAGTTGACCGGCAAATTCAGAATTGGCCGGTGAGCCCGTCCATCTGGCCACTGTTCGAAGTTTCCGCCGCGTCGTAGTTGCGCGCCATGTCCTGCAGGTTGTGCCCGACCTTCTGCAGCCGCTCCGCGAGACTGTCCATCGATGTGAAGATTCCGTCGCGAATCGGCGTGTAGACCTGACCGAAGATCTCCCCGAAGTCCGCATCCGCCCACGGCTCTCCCAGCGCTTCAAGGGCGTCCTGAAGCCGCTTGGACGCGGTGGAGAAATCGCCGCCGAGGTCGACGAACTTCCCTCCCTGCCCCCGGAGTACATCCGTCTCCACGTTAAAGGTGTCGAACTCCATGGCTCTCCCCCGGACTCCCCTTGCCGTAGTTCATATTGGACGACAGACCGATACCTTAGACTCCTCGCGCACCGCGCCGCCAAACCCGTAAGTCAAGAGATCGTCAAGTCATTCAAGGGGACACCAAAAGTGGTCACAACACAGCCACATTCCGGCAGCGCGAGAAGTCTGTGGATGGGAAGACTCGTCGGCCTGGGGCTGCTTCTCGTGGCCGCGGTCGTCGCTGCGGTGACCATTCCGGAACTGCGCAGTGAACTCGCCGGTGAGGGTACCGATGGAACCCTCACCGTTTCTTCATGCGAGACACACACGAAGACCCACTACGGCACACACAGGCGTTCCACCGAACTCAAGTTCAGCTGCACCGGAAACTGGCGCGCGGACGACAGTAAAGCCACGTACGAAGACGTGGTGGTGGAAACCTCGTCGCGTTTTGAATCCGGGGCGAAAATCCCGGTGATTCAGGTGGACGACACCTTCGAGCAACCGCAGGACCGGGACCCCGGAGACGACGCCGCGATCCTCGCGTTCTGCCTCTCCCTGCTGGCCTTCGGCATCTACTGCCTCCTCACCGGCTTCGGCGCCCGCAACGGCCCCGGCCCGGGGGCCTCTTGGCAGCGCCTGCCGGCCCGATCCGTCACCGGTCCCGTCCTGGGCGGCCTCTTCACGCTGGGCGCCCTGGGGGCGCTCGTCTGCGCCCTCGTCCTGTGACACCCGTATCCCCACTCTGAGGAACCCTCAATGACCCAAGTACACGGGAACCCCGCGCCGGACACCGCCGCAGCGGGCGACCGTTCGAGCCTGTTCCGCCTCATCGGCGCAGGCCTGATCCTCGTAGGCGTCGTCCTCATGGCCCTCGGCGCCTACCTCGGCCCCTACACCTACGCCACGTCCACCCCGGGCAAGCTCACGGTCGACACGTGCACGGTCGACTACAAGTACCGATCGAGCACGTCGAGCAGCTCCCGGAAGAAGACCAAGACCAGGTGGTGCTACGGCACCTTCACGTCCAACGACGGCTCGGTCAAGGACCTCAACGCCGAACTCAAGAGCGACGCCCTGCACCAGCGCGGCTACGTCATCGAGACCCTCAAGACCGGCGACACCACCTACAAGCTGGACCATGGCTGGCTCGGCGCGATCGCCACCGGGTGCGCTTGGTTCTTCGGTGGCTTGATGCCCCTGTCGATGGGCGTACTGGCCGCCATCACCGGCCTCTCCTCCTCGTATCCGTGGAGCCGACGCCGGTCCCGCCCCTACATCATCGCGAGCGTCGTGGCCGTGATCGGCCTCATCACCAGCCTGCTGGTGCGGCTCTTCGCGTGACGGAGGCCCCGCCCCATCCGGGAAACGGTGATCGCCGAATGGACGCGGCACGCTGACGCTGGTCGCCGCGCGTCCCTGACGTACGGAGAAGGCTCTCGTTGCCAGGATGTGGCGCCTGGCAACGAGAGCCTTCGTCGTAGGGCGGAGGGACTCAGCCGAGGTAAGGCCCCTGAGGCTGCATCACGGTGGGCGCCTGCGGAGCCGGCTTGCGTCGGCCCGACAACGCCAGCAGCACACCCCCGGCCAGAAGCGCCAGGCCCACTCCAGCGGCGATCAGGCCCGTCATCCACAGCGACTGATCCATCTCCGGATGCGTCGTCTTCGGTGTGCCGTCCGGAGTCGCCAGGTGCTCCTTGCCCTTGTACGCCACCGGAGCTGTCTTGTCCTCGGGAGGGGAGGCGGCTGCCTTCACCGCCGCGGCCGCGTTGATCCGGCCGTAGCCGAGCAGGGCGCTACCGCCGCCCGCCGGGCGATGGGTGGTGGCGGTGAGGACGCTGTTGACCTGTGCGGGGGTCAGCTTCGGGTTCTTTGCCTTCATGAGCGCCACGACGCCGGCGGCCAGCGCACAAGCCGGTGAAGTGCCGTTGCCTTGCCTGTAGCCGCCGGCGTTCGTCGCGCTGATGATGTCGACACCGGGCGCGGCCACGTCGTTGTAGGTATGCACGGAGGAGAAGTCGGCGCGCGTGCCGTTCTGCTGTGTGGCGGCGACTGCGATCACGCCCGCGTAACCGGCGGGGTACGAGGCCCCGTTGAGCAGGTCGCCCGCGTTTCCGGCCGAGGCAAGCACCGTCACGCCTTGGCGTGCGGCATAGGCCAGGGCAGCGGCCTCGTCCTCGGCGTAGGAACTGAACAGGTTGTCGCTGCCGAGCGACATGGAAATCACGTCGGCACCGTTCTGGACCGCGTAGTTGATGCCGTCCGCGATCGGGTTGTTGCCTTTCCTGAAGGACTCCTCCAGCTCTTCCTGGGTGCGTTCCTCCTCGTGCTTGTCATCGATGACACGAACCGAGAGGATCTTGGCCTTGGGGGCCACCTTGAGGACGTCCGAGGCCATGGCCGTCCCGTGCTGCCCCCACTTCGAATCGCCCGCCTTCAGCCCGTCCTTGAAGTAGTCGGGCCCGGTGGTGACCTTGCCCTTGAGGGCGGGATGGTCCGCGTACACGCCGCTGTCGAGGACCGCGACCGTCACCCCGTCGCCCTGACTCAGCTGCTGGGCCGCAGACAGGCTGAGTGCCGCGCCCTCCCATCCGACCGGCGTGGCCGCCTGTGCCGGCGCGATGGCCAGTGTGCACAGCAGACCGCTGAGGACGACCGCGGTCGAGGTCGCGCGTATGGTCCGGAACTTCACTGCGGGGCTCACCTTTCGAGGTTCCCGAGATGGATGTAGAAGGTCTTGCTGAGGGCGTTCGCTGCGTCCATCCAGGGCTTCCTGTCCTCGTCGTTCGCGCCGTAGTCGCCGAACTCGCCGGGCAGGTTGCCAGAAGTACGGCCGTTGACCGCGCCGGTCGTGACAGCGACGGGGTAGCCCCCCACGGCCTCTCCGCCCATGCCGTTGCGCCTGTTCTCCCGCCACTTCGCGGCGAGCGTGCCCGGCACCGCGAACGGCACCACGGCCGCGTCAGGGACGTCCGCGTGCTCCTGGTTGTCGAGGAACTCGCCCATCTCCTGGCTGGCGGTGCCCTCGGGCACCACGATGATCGCGACGGTCGCGATCATCTCACCGGTGAGGTCGACGTACGTGGCACGCAGTACGGCCTCGCAGCCGAGTCGCTCCGCGGTCTGCTTGGTCTTACCGCTGAGAGCCTTGGAGCACGAGGTGTCCTGGGAGATTCCCATACGGCTCCACTGCGCGACCTTCTTGTCCGACGCGTCGTGCATGTTGGACGGTTCGCCGACGGTCGCCGGGAAGAGCCGTTCGGTGGTCTCGTTGCGCCACAACGTCGGGCCATACGCGGAGTTGGGTATCGACTGCTGGCTGTTGCTGTACGCGTGAGCCGCCAGGGCTCCGCCGCCGAGCATGCCGAGCACACCGAACACGGTGAGCAGACCGCCGATGACCTTTCGGGCAGTGCCGCCCCCACCCGAGGGGGGAACTTGCGCGCCGGGCATGGGGTACCCGGGGAGAGGGCTTCCGGGCGGGGCGTACGCGCCGTACTGCGACGGCCCCGGCGGGGTCGGAGGCGGCCCAGGGGGTGCCGCCGGAGGTGCCGCCGGAATGGGCGGCGGCACAGGGCCTGCCCCCTGCCATTGCGGTTGCCAACCACCCTGCGGGGGCGGCGGCTGCCCATATGGGTTGCCGCTTCCCGGCGGCGTCGGATGAGACATCGGTTCTTCCCTCTCACAGATCTATCTGCGAGGGAGCACGATGGGTGGTCCGGCCTCCCGTGACAGAGCCCGCGTCTCGACTGACTCGCAACCCAGGTTGCTACGAAGCCCGACTACAGCCACTCGCGCACCTTTCGGCGCCCCCGCGAATCTCACGACAGCTTATGACCTTCGCAGACGCAAGGCGCATCCCACCCGTGGAACTCGTATAACGATCTCATTGAAGGCTCG
>JABFVM010000471.1 GCA_013362785.1 Streptomyces sp.
GACGACGTCTGGCAGGGCATGGAGCGCCACTTCCGCCCCTAGGGCCTGTTCTGAGTTCCCCGCCTGCGCCCCGACGCCCGGCACGCAGGCCCTTGCAGTAAAGATCCCCGACCGGTACGGATGGCCCCGTGACCTCCTTCGCCCCGGACTCGATCGTCCTGAACCGCAAGCTGCCGCTCTGGTACCAGGTGTCGCAGTCGCTGCGCGCCTCGATACTGGGCCGCCGCCCGCAGGACCCGCTGCGCCTGCCCACCGAGGAGCAGCTGGCCGAGCACTACGGGGTGAGCGTGCTGACCATGCGGCAGGCGCTGAAGGAGCTGGAGGACGAGGGCCTGATCACACGACATCGCAGACGCGGCACGTTCATCGAGCCGGACGTCCGCCGGGGCTCCCCCGTGCGGCTGCTCGGCTCGGTGGACGCGATCGTGGCCCAGCAGTCCGGCATGGCCACCGAGCTGCTGGACCACGGCAGGGCGCCGGTGCCGGGCGAACTCGCCGAGTACTTCCCGGACGTCGACGAGGTGGCGACGTACCACCGGCTGCGCAGTGACGAGAAGACGGGCGAGCCGACCAACCACGCCCGCAACTACGTCCGCCCCGAACTGGCCGCGCGCATAGACCTGGACGACCTGGTCCGCTGGCCGATGACCAAGGTGCTGCGGGATGTCGTCGGGGCGGACATCAGCCGCATCACGGACACGGTGGAGGCGAGGCTGGCGGATCCGGAGACGGCGAAGCTGCTCCAAGTCCCGTTGCTGAGCCCGATCCTGCACTACACGGGGGTGACGTACGACATGGAGGGGCGGGTGCTGGACGTGGCGGTCATCCACTACCGGGGCGACCGGTTCTCGTTCACGGTGACCCTGGAGGCGACCTGACCCCGCTCTCGCACCCAGGCCGTACGATGCCCAGCGTGACGCACGACGACGCTCCGCCGCTGGCGGACCTCATGCCGTGGTCCGTCGCACCGCCGCGGCTCGGCCGGGGGTGGCCGACGGGCCCCGACGCGGCGTCCCTGAAGGCCCGCTGGGACGCGTTCGTGAAGGCCGAGGGCCCGGACCGGGAGGCCCTGCTGGAGCCGACCCGCTCCCGCACCCTGCACTCGGCGGTCGGACAGCTCCCCGGCCAGCCGACCGACACGGCGAAACTGTTCCGCGCCTCGGGCCCCTGCCCGGACCCGGTGCGCGTCCTGCACGCGCCCTTCGACGAGCAGTGGCTGATCCCCGACCACCGGCTGATCGACGCGGCCCGTCCCGAGCTGTGGCGGGTGGCGGACGAGGACCAGATCTTCGTCCTGGAGACCCCGGAGTCCCGCCTGCTGGCGACCTCGCTGCTCCCGCTGCTGCGCCCGGGCCGCGTCCGCCCGCTCTACCGCCGCCCCGGCGGCACGGAACCCAACCTGGCGCCGGGCCTCCTGGAGCACCTCCGGGACCGGCTGGGCGCACCGGTAGAGCCGCTGGACGTGCTCGCCTGGACGCTGGCGGCCGTACGCCCGGACCTCACCGTCCCTCTCACCGGTGACCCCGAACTCTGGGCCCGCGGCGTGGAGTCGGGCCGGCGCGCCCTGTGGCTGATGCGGCGCGACGGCGACCGCCCGAAGCTGCCCGGCGGCCGCCGCCCGTACGTCCGCGCCCCGCTCCCCTCCCGCCCGCTGACGCTGGAGTACGACCGCGAGGAGGAGGCCCTGCTGCTGGGCGAGGGCCGCATCTCACCGGTTCCGCCCGAGGCCTGGGACTACGAGGTGGCCGGTGTGAAGGTCCTGGAGCAGTGGTTCACCGCCCGTGTCACGGAGCCGGAGCCGGGCACCCTGGCGGCGATCCGCCCGGCGACCTGGCCGCAGGCGTGGACGTCGGAGCTGCTGGAGCTGATCACGGTCCTGGCCCTGCTGGCGGAAGTCCGGCCGCTCGACCAGGAGTTGACCTCCCCCGTCACGGCGACCGACCTCCACAGGGCCGGAGTCCTGCCGGCCCCGGACTCGGCCGCCCGGCCGGCGTCGGTACTGGACGGGCACGAGGAAGGACCGGAAGGGCAGCTCGCGCTGATCTAGCGCGCGCCGGGATCAAAGGCGTCCAGCACGCGTTCGAGGGCCCGTCTGAACACCGCCTCCAGATCGATCGGCCCGCCGTCCTCCATGAAGGCCGCGGCCAGTCGCGGGTACCTGCCGGTGGCGACCTGGCCGCCGAGGTAGGCGATGCGGACCGCGTTCTCCTCCTCCTCGGACCAGGGCATGGAACGGGTGCGCTCGGCGGTCGCGATCTCGTTCGCGGTGTACGTCGTCACCACACCGTTGATCAGCGCGACCAGCTCCATCTTCACGCCGTAGGGCACGTCGAGCGGTTCGAGACAGGCCAGGCAGTGCTCCAGGTAGCGCAGGGTGTTGGGGCTGAAGCCGTACACCCCTGACATCAGCCGGGGCACCCAGGTGTGCCGGTGCATGATGGCGCGGGTCTCCTGCGCGTTGCGGATCATGTCGGCGCGCCAGTCACCCGACGGCTCCTGGATGTCGTGCTCGGCCCCCACCGCGTCGATCATCAGCTCGTGGAGGTCCTCCTTGCGGGGGACGTAGTTGTACAGCGACATCGTCCCGCAGCCCAGCTCGGCCGCGACATGCCGCATGGACACGGCATCCAGCCCGCCGGCGTCGGCGACCCGCACGGCCGCGGCCGCGATGTCCGCCCGCGTGAACGCGGGCCTGGGCCCGCGCCCGGTCCGCTCGGGACGCGCCCAGATCACTTGGGGTTCGGCCGCCTTGCCCGCCATCGATCATCACCTCGGCCACCATCCTAGTTACGTACAGCGTACGTAGTGCGCTATGGTCGACCCATGACTTCTACGTACGCTGTACTTAGTGAGGGTCTGGAGAAGCGTTTCGGACCCGAAGGAGCAGAGGTCCACGCCCTGCGCGGACTCGATCTGGCCGTCGCGCAGGGCACCGTCTTCGGCCTCCTCGGCCCGAACGGCGCGGGCAAGACGACGGCCGTACGGCTCCTGACCACGCTGCTGCGCCCGGACGCCGGCTCGGCCCGGGTCGCCGGGCACGACCTGCTGCGGGACCCGGCGGCCGTCCGCCGCAGCATCGGCGTCACCGGCCAGTACGCCTCGGTCGACGGCGACCTCACCGGCCGCCAGAACCTCCGGCTGTTCGCCCGGCTGCACCGGGTGCGCGGCCCGGCCGAGCGGGCCGACGAGCTCCTGGACCGCTTCGGACTGACCGAGGCGGCCGACCGGCAGGCGTCCACGTACTCGGGCGGGATGCGCCGCCGCCTCGACCTCGCCGCGAGTCTCGTACGCCGCCCCGACGTGCTCTTCCTGGACGAGCCCACGACCGGCCTCGACCCCGCGAGCCGCAACCGGATCTGGGAGGCCGTACGGGAGCTGACCGCCGACGGCACGACGGTGCTGCTGACCACGCAGTATCTGGAGGAGGCCGACCAACTCGCCGACGACATAGCCCTGATGGACCGGGGCCGGGTCGCGCACACGGGCTCACCGGCCCAGTTCAAGGCGACCATCGGCGCGCATGTCGAGGTCGTCGTCACCGAGGCCGACGTGATGGTCAAGGCGGCGGCCGTACTCGATCAACTCACCGGCGCGGAGCCGTCGTTCGACCACGAGCGGCGCGCCGTCGGCGCGGTCACCCGGGACACCACGCTCACCCTCCCCCGGCTGGTGCGCGAACTGGACGCGGCGGGCGTGCCGTTGCTCGACGCCCGGATCGAACCACCGACTCTCGACGACGTGTTCCTGCGGCTCACCCAGGAATCCCAGGAATCCGGGGAATCCCGGGAAGAGGAGCGTGCGGCATGAGCACCCTGGCCTACGACGGCGGCGCGATGCTGGGCCGTCAGCTGCGGCGGATCCGCAACAACCCGGGGCTGCTGGTCCTGACCCAGACGATGCCGATCACCATGCTGCTGTTCTTCGGCTACGTCTTCGGCAGCGCGCTGGCGATGCCCGGCGAGCAGTACCGCTCCTTCCTGGTGCCGGGGCTGCTGGTGGCGACGGCGGCCAACGGCATCATGACCGGGATGTTCCAGGCCGCCCAGGACACCCACCGGGGTGTGATGGACCGCTTCCGGACGCTGCCGATGAGCCGGGCCGCCGTACCGCTCGGGCAGGCGGCCGCGGATCTCGTGGTGACGGCCGGCGGGACGGTGCCGTTCCTGCTGGTCGGCCTCGCGGTGGGCTGGCGCATGGAGGGGTCCGTATTCGAAGCGGCGGGCGCCGTGGGGCTGTTGCTGCTCTTCCGGTTCGCTACGACGTGGGTCGGGATCTTCCTGGGGATGCTCACCCGGAACGAGGAGGCCGCCGGCCAGCTGGGCGGCGCGACCTTCATCCTGCCGCTGCTGTCCAACGCCTACATCCCGACCGAGGGTCTGCCGGACTGGCTGCGCACGCTCGCCGAGTGGAACCCGATCAGCGCGGTCACCATGGCCCTGCGTGACCTGTTCGGCAACGCTCGGGTGCCGGACGGAGCCGCCTGGCCGGTCGCGCATCCCGTCGCCGGCTCGCTGGCGTGGTGCGCGGTACTGCTCGCGGTGTTCGCACCGCTCGCCGTACGCCGGTACGCGCGCGGCGAGCGGTGAGAAGCGGCACTCACGCGATCGGCCCCGTCAACACCCGTACCCGCCAAGGCGGTTACGGATGGGACGGGGCCGATGAGCGGGGTGGGTGAGAATCGGGGGACGTGCCCGCGCCCGGGTTCTAGGACTCCGAAACGCCGCCGGGTGCCGTGGGGATGACGGCGGACGACAGCGCGGTTCGGCGCCGGAGACGGTGTGATCTGTCGGGCGCGGGCCTGGAAGTCGTTCGGGGAGCGCCGGTAGGAGTCAGCGCCCGCCGAACAGCGAACGGCGGAGCCGACGCAGCGGGGCGAAGAGCGAGACGCGGCGAACGCGTGCACCCCGGTCGCTGCGCTCGTGCGTCTTGTCACGTGTGGTCAGCTCAAGCATCAGCGAAGTCGCCTCGGCCGCCTCCCCCTGCGGCACGGCGGGACCCGCCAGTACCGAGAGATGGCGGTCGAGACGCGAACTGGTCGCGCCGCTCCCGCAGGTGATCGCAGGGACCCTGGCCCTGCTGCGCACTGTTATCTGATCCATGTCACTCCCCACCCGTACGAGTCCACCCGG
>JABFVM010000278.1 GCA_013362785.1 Streptomyces sp.
GTCACCGGCGCCGAACTCGCCGCCCGCGCGGGCCTCGTGCTCGACAACGCGCGCATGTACACCTACCAGGAGAGCGTCGCCGAGACCCTCCAGGACAGCATGCTGCCGCACATCCCGCCGCGCATGGCGGGCTGCGACATCGCCACCCGCTATCTGCCGGGCACCCTCCTCGGCCGCGTCGGCGGCGACTGGTTCGACTCCGTCAAACTGCCCGGGGCCAGGACCGCCCTCGTCGTCGGCGACGTCATGGGCCACGGCCTCAACTCCGCCGCCATGATGGGCCAGTTGCGTACGGCCGTGCAGACCATGGCCGCCCTCGATCTGCCGCCCGCCCAGCTGCTGCGCAACCTCGACGACCTCGCCCAGCGCCTCGGCGACACCTACCTCGCGACCTGCCTCTACGCCGTCTACGACCCCATCGCGAGCGAACTGCAGCTCGCCAACGCCGGTCATATCCCGCCCGTCCTGGTCCGCGCCGACGACGGACGCAGCGAGCTGCTCGACCTGCCCACGGGAGCGCCGATCGGCGTCGGCGGGGTGCCCTTCGAGGCGGTACGCGTGCGGGTGGAGCCCGGCGACCGGATCGTGATGTGCACCGACGGGCTGGTCGAGGTGCGCGGCGAGGACATTGGCGTCGGCCTCGCCACCCTGTGCGAGTCCGCCGCCCATCCGGCCGCGTCCATGGACGACGCCTGCGACACCATCATCAGAGCCCTCGCCGCGACCTTCTCGGAAGCGGGGCGCGGCGGCCGCAAGGACGACGTGGCCCTGCTGATGGCCCGCCTCAACGGCGTCGAGCCACAGGACGTCGCAGAGTGGCGGATCCGCCTCGACCCGGCGGAGGCCGGCCGGGCCCGCGCCGCCGTCCGCGAGCAGCTGCACGACTGGGGGCTGGCCGCACTCGCCGACCACGCCGAGCTGATGGTCAGCGAACTCGTCACCAACGCCGTACGGCACTCCCACGGCCGCCCCGTCGAACTGCGCCTCGTCCGCGGTGAGACGCTGCTGTGCGAGGTGGACGACGACGATCACGACCTGCCGACCCTGCTCAGCGCCGGCCCCTTGGACGAGGCCGGGCGCGGGCTGCGCGTGGTGAGCACGCTCGCGCGCGAGTGGGGCACCAGCCGGACCAGCGCCGGAAAGACCGTCTGGTTCGAACTCACGCTCCCGCGCCGCTGAACCCCTGTGCCCCGCGAGGCGTACGACGGCGGACGGACGTCGAATGCGGAGTGAAGGTATGCGCCACGCGCTTGTGGCCGAAACCGGGCCGCGGTAGACCGTACTCGCCCGCCACTTCCGGACGGGCCGTCGTCGCACCCTGGGGAGTCGGACATGAGCGTGACGAGTCGGTACCGGGACGCCTGGGAGGGCTTCTGGCGTGAGGCCCCGGAGGAGCAGGGGGCGGTGTTCTGGGACGCCGAGCCCGCCCTGACCGCAGGACGGCATCTGGCACTGTTCGAGGCGCACCTGGATGATCCGGGTCTGCCGATGGTGGACCTCGGCTGCGGCAACGGCACCCAGACGCGCTTCCTCGCCGACCGCTTCCCGCGCGTCGTCGGCGCCGACCTGTCCGAGGCCGCCCTCGACCACGCCCGGCACGCCGACCCCGCCGGGCAGGCGACGTACCGGATGTTCGACGCCGTGGAGAAGACCGAGGCCGAGACCCTGCACGCCGAACTCGGCGACACCAACGTCTATATGCGGGGCGTGCTGCACCAGGCCGAGCCCGACGACCGGCAGCTGATGGTGAACGCGATCGCCACGCTGGTCGGTGAACGCGGCCGGGCCTTCCTCGTCGAGCTCTCCGAGTCCGCCAAGCCCGTCCTGCTCGGCCTCGCGCAGAGCCCGGCGGGCCCGCCACCCAAGCTCGCGCCGATCTTCCGGCACGGCATCGCCCCCGGCGAGGTGGCCGACGCCGCGGTGCCGGAGTATCTGCGCGCGGCCGGGCTGACCGTCCTCGTGAGCGGCGAACTGCCGCTGATCACCACGGAGTACGGCCCTGACGGCACGCGGATCGAGCTGCCGTCGAAGTGGGTGGTGGCGGGCCGGACGGCCTGACGACGGGCTGCCCTCCGGCGCGTCCGTGCGTGCCGGAGGGTGAACTCACCCTGTAAGCCGGTCAGTTGGCCGTACGGCCTCTTCGGTACGCCACCCAGCCGGTGGCCAGCAGGGCGGCCGCGAGCGCGGCGACGGAGAGCACCGTGACGCCGGTCGAGGCGAGGCTGCCGCCTCCGGTGCCGGTGCCGCCGGAGCCGCCTGTGCTGGAAGCGGTGTCCGTGCCGCCGGTGCCGCCGCCCGTCGTGCCCGAACCGGAGCCGCCGTCGCCGCCCGTGCCGCCGGTGCCGGTGTCGTCGTCCGTGTCCACCGGGTCCTGCCCGACAAAGCCGACCGGCACCTTGACGTCCTGGGAGCGGTCGCCGGACAGGGTGTGGTCGTTGCGGGTGGCCAGGACGCACTTGGCCTTGAAGCAGTCGGTGTACTCGTCCTTGGCGTCCACGGTCAGCTCGACCTCGAAGGTGCCGCCCGCGCCGTACGGGGTCGCCAGCTCCTCGCCGTAGTCGGGCGGGTTGGAGGAGATCCACGCGGAGGAGTGCGAGCCGCCGGTCATGTCGACGCCGCCGATGCACGGCGTGGGCAGTTCGCCGTCGCCGTTGTCGACGCAGAGGGCGATGTAGATGCCCTTCTTCGTGTCGTAGCCGGTGCCGGTGACCTTGAGGGTCTGGTTCTCGGTGGCGAGGTTGTTGACCGGGGTGACGGTGAGCTTCTGGCCGTTCGGGCCGGTGACGGTCTTGGAGCCGGAGGGTCGGCCCGGGGTGTCCGGTGTCGCGCCGCCGTTCCCGCTGCCGTTCCCGTCGCCCGCTTCCTTGACCGTCAGGGTGATCGGCGAAGTCCGCGTCGCCCCCACGGGGTTCGTGAACTCGGCGCGGTAGCGGTACCCGTCCTGGGCCGCCTTCGCGGTGAAGGAGTACGCGTTGCCGGTGGCGCCGTCGACCGTCGACCAGGTCTGGCCGCTGTCGGCGCTGACCTGCCAGCGCACGGTGGGCTGCGGGGTGCCCTCGGCGGCGGCGACGAGGGTGACCTTGTCGCCGGGCGCCACGGACTGGTCCGTGGGGGACTGGACGACCTTGGGGGAGACGCGGCGGTCGAGTTTGACGACCTTGCTCCCGGCCTGGTCGGTGACGTACACGGAGGTGGCGCCGGGCGTCACGGCGACGCCCGCGTAGGCGCCGGCGCGATTGCCGGGCAGGGCGACGGGCTCGGCCGCCTGCTTGGCCGTGGCGCTGTCGTAGACCTCCAGGGCACCGACGTTGTCGGCGCCGTCGTCGGCCGTGCCCCAGTCCTCGCGCAGGACGAAGGCGTCGCCGGTGGCCTTGTCGAAGGCCATCGCCGTGGCCCGGTCCTTGCCGGTCAGTCTGGCCAGTCGCCTGCCGTCCTTGTCGAGGACGAGCACGTCGTACGCGCTGCCCACCCACACGTTGCCCGTCGCCGGGTCGGTCTCGACGAAGTAGACGGGGGCCGCCGGGAGTTCGACGGTGGCGGTGACGGCCAGGGACCCGGTGTCGACGCGGTACAGCTTGCCGCCCGCGGCGTTCGCCGACCATGCGGTGCCGCGCGCGCCGTCCACGCCGAGGATGCCGCCGCCCTCCAGCGTGGCCGTCCTCCTGACGGTGCCGGTGGCGGTCTCGACCTGGGACAGCACAGGGCCCTGCGCGACCAGCGTGGTGGACGCGTCGGCGCCGGGACCGACGCCGGTGACCGTGCCGCCGCCCAGCCACACGCCCTTCGCGGCCGTGTCGCCGTCCTTGGCGGTGCCCATGCCGCGCAGCGGGTAGTGGAAGACGACGCCGTCACCGGCCAGCGGGGCGGCGATCCAGCGGACGACCCGGCTCGCGAGTGTGCCGGTGGCGCCGGGGGCCTGCTGGATGTGGCTGAGGAGCCTGCCGTCCTTCGGGTCGAGGGCGTAGAGGCCCTGCTCGGCGACGTCCGCGGTGTCGGGGATGTTGTCCGAACCGACGTACAGCTTCCCCGAGTCGGGGTGCAGCAGCAGGTCCAGTGGACGGCCCGCGGTGGTGAACTCGGCGGCCCGGACATAGCCGACGGTGCCCGGCGGCACGTCCACACCGTCCCCGCCGTCGCCCCCGCCGCCGGGGTCCTGGCCCTCGAAGGCGACAGGGATACGGACGTCCTGGGAGCGGTCGCCGGCGTTGCGGTGGTCGACGCGGGTGACGACCGAGCAGGTGACCTTGGTGCAGTCCAGGCTGCTGTCCTTGGCCTTGACGCCGATCTCCACGTCGAAGGTGCCGCCCGCGCCCCAGTGCACGGCCAGATCGCCCGCGTACTCGTCGCCCTCGGGGACGATCCACTGCGAGGAGCTGCCCGTACCGTTCTGGTCGGCGCCGCCGAGGCACGGGGTGGGGACGCGGTTGTCGCCGTTGTCCTTGCACAGGGCGACGTAGATGGCCTTCGTCCCGTCGTAGCCGGAGCCGGTGACGCGGAGCGTCTCGCCCTCGGGGTCGAGGTGGGCGGAGGCGGAGACGGTGAGTCTCTGGCCGTTCCTGCCGAGGGCCGTCTTCGGGGTGTCGGCGGCCTGCGCGGCCGTACCGGCGGCCACGGAGGCGACCACCGAGGCGGCCACGAGCGCGGCGGCGCCCAGGAGCGCCGCCGGTCGTCTGTACTGCATGGGGGTTCCTCCGGTCACTGGAAGGTGATCGGCACGTGGACGTCGTACTTGCGGTCCTCGCTGTCGAAGTGGTCGGCCCGCGTCACCACGGCGCATTCGACGTCCTGGCCGCAGACGCTGCCGTCGTCGAGGGTGGCCTTGACGTAGATCCGCACGCTGAAGGTGCCGCCCGTGCCGAACTTGGAGCTGTTGGCGAACATGCCGCCGAAGGTGTTGTTGACCCAGTGCGAGGCACCGGTCGAACCGTTCTCGTCCTGGCCGCCCAGGCAGGGGGTGGGCTTGTTCGCGCCCTGCGCCCCGTCGACCACGCACAGGCTGACGTAGATGCCCTGGCTCGTGTTGTAGCCCGAGCCGGAGACCGTGATGACCTGGCCCGCGGTGGCGGCCGAGTCGGGCGAGGTCAGCGACAGGTTGTACGTCGCGCCGCCGTCGGTGACCGTACGGGC